>JAHEID010000023.1 GCA_024639555.1 Deltaproteobacteria bacterium | reverse complement strand
TACCATAGCCAAGTGCTCCGATGGATGGATCGATCAGGACAGTATCGAGCTGCATGCCCAGGTTCTCCATCAGGATATTGAGCTGCTTAGCCAGGTTGACATCTATCGGTGATGCAGCGACGACTGGATGCTGGAACGCCATAGCCGTTGCTCCGATGGAACGGTAGTTTGTATCGGTCAAGGGTGCCAGGCATACTTTCTTGTCACCTATCATGGCGGTAATATCACGCAGGGTTTCAGTATCTTTTTCCGCATTATCACAGCCCCAGATGATGATCGGTACATCAACGCTGTTAATCACATCGGCTGCAACTTTGGCAGCATCGGCAGATGGGCGGTTCATACCGTTAGGATCGGTACTGACCATTGAAAGACAGATGGCGTCTGCCTGATAATCGTTGACACATTTCTGGGCCCAGGCCACAGGATTGTCAAGAACTCCTTCAAAATGACGGGTCAAGGAATCAGGCCATTCTTCAGGCGCCACATCCAGGACATCCATGGCGATTATTGGCTTTCTGGGCATATCGCCTTCGAAGAGTTGGAAAGGCAGGCTCGTGGCACCACCAACCGTCTCTGTCATATCAGCGTTGCCCAGAGTAACTTCCCGGATGGCACCGGTGTAATTAATTTTATAATGATCTTCAGGAACCTTAGAGGCTCTGTCCGATAATGCACTTTCTTCTGCAGCCAGTTCAGCTGCTCCAAGTCCTGCAGGAGTTGCAGCGGCTTTTGGTTTTTCAGCTTTCTTAGCTTCTTCAGCAGCCTTTGTTTCTTCAGCCTTCTTGGCTTCGGCAGCTTTCTTGGCTTCGGCAGCAGCCTTTTCATCTTCTGCCTTCTTCGTCTCTTCAGCAGCTTTCGCCTCTTCAGCTTTCTTGGCTTCCGCTTTCTCCGCTGCCTCCGCTGCCTTAGCTTCCTCGGCTTTTTTTGTCTCTTCAGCAGGTGGTGCAGGAGCAGCTGGTGCCGGTGGAACTGGAGGTACAGCTGGTGCTGGAGGTGCAGTTGGTGGCGTAGGTGTTTTTACATCTGGTTCACGTTTCAGAATGGCCTCTGCCCCGGAGAATTTCTCTAAGGCCTCAAATTGTTCATCTGAAAGGCCAAATGCTTTTTTTAGGGCCTCCAGACCTCCTCGGACTGATTCCAACGCCATCTGCCGTTCTTTTTCATTCATTTCGTCTTCTCCCAAATCCTCGGCAGTAACAGCCGACACTTCTGTTTCGGTTGATACCTGTACAGGCTCTTTAGAAGGAGTCTGCAGTGAGGCCGCCTCTTGTTTGGCATTAATTATTATCTGTTCTGCTTCAGCTTTTGCTGCAGCAATTATATCACTTGGTTTTTCTCCTGGAGCAGCAGCTTCAACTTCAAATGAGACAACAGCTCCAGGTGATTCAGCTTCGAACACCGGTCTCGGCAGCAGATTTGCACGGCTGGTAATTTCCTTCAAGGCACTTTCCCACTCAATTGCCATGATATGAACACCGGCCACGCCCTTGATTTCCCGTACTTCATTAATAATATCTACAGCGATGTTGATGCCTTCGTCTTCTTTGTCCTTTGCATCCTTCATACGCTGGATAATGTCATCGGTTACCTCCAGCCCGGGCACAAAGTTTTTCATGTACCGAGCCATACCAAGGGAACGTGGCGGGGTGATACCGGCAAGAATGTAGGTCTTCTCGGAAATGCCCAGGTCGTCGCACATTTCCATGAAATTCCTGAATCTTTCTACATTATATATAAGCTGGGTCTGGACGAAATCGGCGCCAGCCGTGACCTTTTTACCCAAACGCGGTGCTCGGTAATCAAATGGTTCGGCAAAAGGGTTGGCCGCACATCCAAAAAACATTTTTGGTTCATACTCTTTGATTTGTTCTCCGCACTGGAATTTTTTGCCATCCCGCATGTCCCGCATCATGCTAAGCAGCTGTATGGAGTCCATGTCAAAGACCCCTTTGGCGCCGGGATGGTTGCCGAACTTTTGGTGATCGCCTGTCAAACAGAGCAGATTCTTGAGTCCCAGAGCGTTGGCCCCAAGGATATCACTCTGCATACTGATCCGGTTGCGGTCCCGGCAGGTCATCTGGATCACTGGTTCAACCCCTTCGGATTGGGTTATCAAGCCCGCCGCAATGCTGGACATGCGGACAACAGCTGTCTGGCAGTCTGTAATATTGACCGCATCACAACAATCTTTAACCAAGCGGGCTTTTTTTCTGACAACCTCTGGGTTTCCACTTTTAGGAGGCCCCAGTTCTCCGGTCACTGCGAATTCGCCTGCAGTTAAAACACGTTCTAAATTACTGGCCGATTTCATCGGTAATTTTCCTTTTCTTTAAAGAAATTCAGCTGATAATAACCAGTTTTCTAATCAGTCTTTAGCTATCATGATGGGATGCACCGGTACAACCGGCATCACCGATTGCCTTTTCGCCGCCAAGATCACGGCGCATTTCCATATCAAAGAGTACTCTTTCACGTTGCTTATCAATGCCCAGAGCCTTACGTTTTGCATCAATCCGCTCAATCATGAGCTTGGCGATTTCCAGAGGTTCAGAAGCCACGTTCCAAACTGCTCCATAGGTATCCATCATGCCTTCAAGCAGGTAGTTATTAAAGGCCTTGGCACCGGTGGTTGGCAAATTCTGGAAGACTACCTGGGCACCGCTTGCCACAAAGTATTGTCCAATTGCAACAGCCTTTTCACTCATCCACAGTGGTGCTGTACCGATTGCCGGCAGATCAGAGATGTCATCACCCAGTCCACCTTCGCGGACCATTTCAGTGGCTGCAATAAGTATACGGCTGTTGTCTACACAGGACCCCATATGCAGTACAGGAGGCATACCTACTGTTTCACATACTTCCCTTAGGCCAGGACCGGCATGTTTTATGGCTTCCGGGTTAACCAATCCTGCCCTGCCCAAGGCAGTCGCAGCACAACCGGTAGCCAGAACCAGGACATCATTCTTTATCAGTTCACGGGCAATGATCTCATGGGCTTCGTCGGTCAGTTTATAGTTGTCGCAACCGACAATGGCACCGACGCCGCGAATGCGACCATTAATGATATTATCGTTCAGGGGGCGGTAGCTGGAACGGAAGGTGCCGCCCAGCATAGTGTTGATGGTCTCATGGCTGAAGCCGACCACAACATCCAGCTTGGACTCCTCTGGAATGAAACAGTCACCGCGTTTTTTGTAATTGCTGATTGCTTTTCTGAGAATTTCCTTAGCAGAATCAAGGGGGGTTGCTTCTTCAAACTGAATATGCACTGAATCAGGCATCTTGGCCCGATAGTTGGTGGTAATGATGTCGGTATGGAAATTCTTAGCCACTTCGGATACTGACTGCATGACACACTGGACATCTACAACCATGGCTTCAACCGCACCGGTGGCCAGGGCCATCTCCTGCTGGATAAACCCAGCTGCAACGGGAATTCCACGGCGCATGAGGATTTCATTTCCAGTACAGCAAACACCGGCCAGGTTGATGCCCTTGGCGCCGGCCTTCTTTGCTAATCCCAGCATATCTTCTTCCTGGGCAGCAAGACAGAGGGCTTCTGCTAGTAACGGTTCATGACCATGGACTGTAATGTTAACCTGGTCAGCTTTCAAACAACCAAGATCAACAATGGCCCTGCGCGGTACAGGGGTACCGAACATGATATCGGTGAGTTCGGTGGAAAGCATGGAAGATCCCCAACCGTCTCCCAAAGAACAGCGTGAAGCCTGCAGCATGATGTTATGGTATTCCTGATCCACACCCATATGGGTGCGGTGCATCATTTCAACGACCTCGCGGTCCACGCCACGTGGGAAAATATTCAGCCTTTTCCAGAGTTCCTGGCGCTTGGCAGGGGCTCGTTTGGTCATGGTTAATGGTGTATCATCCTGTTTTCCGAAATCTGCCAGGGCTAGCTCACCGATTTCTATGGCAATCTCATTTTTATCCCTGCCTTCGGTTTCAACACCAAAGATTTCGGCAAGCATGTGGAGCTTGCGGACATCTTTGATCTCATGGGGTGTTTCACCCTTGGCTGTGGCTATAAAACCTTTGACCATTTCCCTGGCATGATCCGTATGGGCTGATGTGCCCGCTGCACAGATTCTGCCAAAATTCCTGGCCGCTACCGTATCGGCAGTAGCGCCGCAGATACCGATCATGTCATCGACGCCATCGATAATCTGACAGGGCCCCATGTTGCAATGACGGCAGCAGGTGCCGCCGGAGCCAAAAAGACAGGCTGACATGCCACGCCGGTTGATCCGGTCATAGGCAGTCACCACATTTTTTGCAATATCCTGCTGAAGAACCTCTTTGGTGGAAATACAGGTAATCTCAGGACAACCTTCACATTCGTTTCTTGAACTTGCCATTATGTAACCTCACAAAATTTTGTTTATCATTATTCAGTTAACCAATTTACAAAATTAGGGTCCTCTTAACTTAATAATGATAATCATTACCAGCTATGCCGGCATCAACTATTTTTAGCAGAATTTTTCTTTCTAACTGTTTCTCCGGTTAGGTCAAGATTTTTTTATACTATTCCTGCAGAGAGTTTCATTGCCCGCAGCGTATTTTTCATAAGCATTGTTATGGTCATGGGGCCAACACCGCCAGGTACCGGAGTAATGGAACCGGCAATTTCCTTGGCAGCATCGAAATCAACGTCGCCCCGAAGTATGGCAACCATCCTGCTGGGGTCTTTTGCACTGGGTTTTTCGCCTACCCTGTTTACCCCAACATCTATAACACAGGCACCGGGCTTGATCCATTCGGGTTTTACGAGCCCAGGGACACCGGCTGCCACGATGAGGATATCAGCACGCTTGCAATGGGCAGCAAGATCCTTGGTCCTCGTGTGAACCACTGTGACCGTTGCATTGGCACCTGGGCCCTTCTGCAGCATCATGTTGGCTATGGGCTTGCCGACAATGTTAGAGCGCCCTACCACTACAACTTCAGCGCCACTGGTTTCAACACCTGTCCGGACAATCATTTCCTGGATACCGGCCGGAGTACATGGCGGGAATTTAACTTCATCGCCGCCAATCATCAATCGTCCCACATTGACCGGATGAAAACCGTCGACATCCTTGTCAGGATCAATGGCATTTAAAACCTTTTTTTCATCGATGTGTTTGGGAAGAGGAAGTTGGACGAGAATTCCATGGATGGAATCATCGTCATTATACTTTTCGATTAAGGCAAGGAGATCCGCTTCGGAAATATCCGGCGATTGGTTGTCTTGCACCTCATGAAATCCTAAATTGTTGGCAGTTTTTATTTTGAGGGTAACATAGGAAATAGAAGCAGGGTTTTCTCCAACAAGGATCGTAACCAGGCCAGGAACAATTCCATGTTTCTCTTTGATTTCTTTAACCTCGGCTGAAATCTCTTCGAGAATCTTTTTCCTGATTTCGGTCCCACTGATAATTTTGGCGGTCATAAAGTCTCTCCTTAGTTCCAACTATTTATGATTATTGAATATCCTTATTTCTATAGAGGCGCATTTTTTACATAGTACAGGCTTAGAGAAAATGAATGCTTATTCAAAAAACAAGTAGAAACAAAATGATATCGGGAAATGCGACGCGACAAAGCTAACTAAATATTCTCTATTTTTCAAGAGCGTATTTCAAATTTTTCAAAACAATGGGTTACCAGACCTAAATAGCACATAGGTATTTTTACCGATCTGAATAATAGGTAGTATTACGGATGAAAAGTCAAGAAAAAAACATTTTTCAAATATATATCTTTAAAAAAATATGATTCAGGATTGATCAGAGTTGTATGAGTGATTTCTCTGTGCTATATGTTGAAGCCGATTTTGATACACAGGTTTGAACCTTTTTGACTGGAACGATGAAGGAGAATATCTTGATGAGAGACAAGGTACAGGCAGCCATTGACAAGATCAGGCCGGCCCTGCAGAAAGACGGTGGAGACGTTATCCTGATCGATGTCACAGATGATGGTATCGTAAAAGTGCAGCTTACGGGAGCCTGCAAGGGTTGCCCCATGTCCCAGATGACACTGAAGGAAGGGATTGAAAAGTTCGTAAAAAGTGAAATCCCTGAGATTGTATCGGTCGAATCAGTCTGACAGAGAAAAAACAGCATATTAATGTTACGACCAGACTCATTGAAGAAAATAATCCGTCAATCTTCATTAAGCATACTGTAAAAGTGCATATTTCTCTGGAGGCATTATTTTTGATACTGTTATTTTGCTAAACCTGCGTATAGTAATCCCAGGGAACTTTTAGTATAAAAAACCGGTTCATTGAAGTTGGGGGAAATAGTCCATCATAAAAGAACGGTAGTCATTGACAATATCGTTTTTCTTGAAAAAACTACCGGAATAATCCTTGATATGTTAAATTGTGTCGTTGGAGCATTAATTTTCAAAGATAATTCGTGGCATTAAGAAAGGAGCAACTTATGAAAACGAACAATATATGCAAAACGATCTGCCTGGCAGTATTAGTTTCAATTCTCAGTATTTCTTGTGCACCCCCTCAAACAAAAACAGGTAAAGGTGCAACTTATGGTGCGGCTGGCGGTGCGGTTGCGGGCGCCATCATCGGCCAGGCGGCCGGCAGAGATACGGAATCAACTCTTATCGGGGCTGCGCTTGGTGCTGCTGCAGGCGGCCTTGCCGGTGCCGGTGTTGGCAAGATGATGGATGATCAAGAGCGTGAAATGCGTGATGCCTTAGCTGCTTCTGATGCAGCTGCCGTTCGCCGCGAGGGTGACCTGCTCGCCATCTCTCTCAAAGGGGATGTTACCTTTGACCATAATTCCGCGACAGTACGCCCTGGCCTTTATTCTGAAATTGAACGTATTGCCAATGTGCTCATCAAGTATCCTCAGACTGTCATCCGGGTTGAGGGGCATACGGACAGTACGGGCAGCGAGAGCTATAACATGGACCTCTCGCAACGAAGGGCCGATTCAGTAAAGAATCTTATTGTGCAGCGCGGCCTGTCGAGTGCCCGCATTGAGACAATGCCGTATGGTGAAACCCTGCCGGTTGCTGACAATAGTACTGAAGCAGGAAGAGCGAGGAATCGCCGTGTTGAGATCAAGGTCGCCCCTACCCAGCAATATTGATGTAAAATCTGTTGAAAGATGGATTGCCTGTGGGCTGAGCCGAAGTTGTGACGATCCAGTATTAAACAAAGTCTTTAAAGAGATTTGTTCTATTTGTGATATTTCTCTCCTGCCTTTATTGTGCGGGCCCGGTAAAGCTGTTCCATCAGGAGCAGGCGGGTCATCTCGTGGGTAAAAGTCATTGCTGATAAAGAAAGCACGAGGTCGGCCTTCGCAAGGATCGCAGAAGATAATCCCAAGGGGCCGCCGATAATAAACGTGATTTTTTTCCGGCCCTGCATTTCCCAGGCTTCGATCAGGGCAGCCAGTTCCACTGAATCCATCTGTTTCCCGGTCCGATCCAGACAGACCAGATAGGCACCCTGGGCATTTTGTAGCAGTATCTCGCTATCCTTTTCAACCAGAACGGTTTCAGACTCCCCTTTTTTTGTTTTTTGCTCTTTCAGGGTTTTAATATCAGTAGCTATATAACGTGCCAACCGCTTGGCATAGTCAGCAATTCCTGCAGCCAGGTAGGCTTCCTTTGTTTTGCCTAAAAAGAGAAATTCAAAGCGCAAACCGTTTCATCCTCTGTTTTTGGGAGGGATTCTGAACAGAACAGAGAATTTTTTGCAGAATTCATCATAGCTGAGTTTCCTGTTGATTCCGGGGCAGGATTCCTTAATGATCTCAAAATTTTCCTGCGCCTCAAGAATGCTGGGATGCAGGGGCCACTGGGAGCAGCGCCACGGTTTGCCGGCGTGGATAGTACAGCCGTTATCAAAGAATATGCAGTGGCCATCCACTGTCCGCATCTGGATGGTCTTGCCGTTTTGGCGCCAAAACGCCCGGGCGACCTCCTCCCGTTTCATGCCAAGATACTGAATCATTCTCTTTTGGTCGTTTTCATCAAGTGAAACCGTGGTTTCACCCTGACAGCAATAGCCGCACTGCTGGCAGAAGAATATGTCTGAGGTTTTTACCATTTAATTAACCTGAAAAATCATGCTCTCTCAAAATAAATTAACCTGCACAATAAAGCGAAACTCAGTTTTTTGTCATTTCACGCAGCCGAGCAGTACAGCCAAAACAGAAAGCGGCGCCTCAAGCAGGTCCAACGTCTTATTCCACCAACTACTGCAATGTTCAGCGGAAAAGAAGAGTATTTTGGTGAAGTTTGAAAATTATTTTATAACCTTATTTCAACAAGATGGTCAACAAAGTTAATATTATTTCGAATTAGTTAATTGCAGTATACAATTTATCCTTTTATAACGCCAAGCGGACGCAATCTTGCCACCTTGCGGGCAAGGCCTGCTTCATGGACAACCCGTACCACATCTTCCACATCCTTGTAAGCCTGGGGGATTTCCTCAATCAGGGTTGCACGGCCTGCTCCTCTAACGGTCACACCTAATTCGGCAAGCTCCGCAGTAACATTATGTCCTTTGGCTGCTTTTTTGGCAGCATGGCGGCTCATTAACCTGCCGGCTCCGTGACAGGTGGACCCGAAGGTCTCCTTCAGCGCTCTGTCTGTACCGACAAGCACATAAGAATAGCGGCCCATGTCACCTGGAATCAATACAGGCTGGCCGGTTTCCTGATATGCAGCAGGCACCTTGGGATGATGAGCGGGAAAAGCTCGGGTGGCTCCTTTGCGGTGCACAACGACTTCACGTTGCTTGCCATCAACCTCATGGGTTTCATACTTTGCAATATTGTGACAGACATCGTAAACCAGCTGCAGGCCCATTTTTTGTGCACCAAGGCCAAATACCTGTTCAAAGGTGCGCCTGACCTCATCGGTTATAAGCTGTCTGTTGGCAAAGGCAAAATTGGCTGCAGCAGCCATGGCTGCAAGGTACTGCATGCCCTCGTCCGAATGGACCGGGGCGCAGCATAATTCCCTGTCCGGCAGGTCAAAGTGGTATTTTCGCGAAGTATTCTGCAGGAGACGAATATTATCACCGCATACCTGGTGTCCAAGGCCCCGTGAGCCGGTATGGATGATCACGGTGACCTGTCCTTTGAAAAGACCTATGCCTTTTGCAATTTTTTCCTCAAAAATCGTATCAACATAGCCAACTTCAACAAAATGATTGCCAGAGCCCAGGGTGCCAAGCTGTGCCTGACCACGGTCCAGGGCCCGCTCGGAAACCGCTTCGGGATCGGCCCAACCAAGACAGCCGGACTCTTCAATATGCAGCAGGTCATCCTGTGAGCCAAAGCCATTTTTTACAGCCCATTGCGCCCCTGTTGCCAGAACCTTTTTCAGTTCTTTTTTATTGAGTTTCAGGTGCGGCTGTCTGGATCCGACACCGGAAGGAATGTTACTAAATAGGCTGTTGACAAGGTTAGCAATCTCGTCTTTAATCTCATCCTTTACAAGTGATGAGCGCAAAAGGCGCACACCGCAATTGATATCGTACCCTACCCCTCCCGGTGAAACCACTCCTTCGTCAGGATCAAAAGCGGCAACGCCTCCTATGGGGAACCCATACCCCTGGTGCATATCAGGCATAGCCAAACTTCTGCCGACAATACCCGGAAGCCAGGCAACATTGGCTACCTGCGTGATGCTTTTGTCATTTTTAACGTGCTCAAGGAGCTTCCTGTCCAAAAAGAGCATGCCGTCTGTACGCATTTTGCCCTGTCTCGGAACAAGCCAGCGATACTGATCGATCTGCCTAAGATTATGGATTGTAAGTTCCTGCATGGTGCCTTTGCTCATTATATAATGTCATAGTAATAATATCGCACTCATCAACGGGCCCCATTATTCAGCTGAATACGTGCGATATACCTGTCGACAACGAGGAGCTTCAAGCATTGTCGACAAACTTAGATATCCAAGAATATCCGGGCGCACCAAGAATCATTTTTTCTGCCGATAAAAAGTTGATGGTAGGTGACTGCTTTTACACCCAGAAGTTCCTGGTCACCGGCATCATTAAATTTTTGCAGCCACACCTTGGCACGAAGCGTGTCTGCACTGATACTCTCAATCTCGATAGCTGTACAGACAAGTCCTTTTGCATCATAGAGATAAAGGAATTCTTCCAGGAAATTAACCAGGAGTTCTTCCAGATCATTTCCAGTAACTTCAATGGTCGCCGGTTCGTTTTGCTGCTGGGCATCTATCTGCCACATAATGTTGAAAAAAGCCTTGGCGGCAGACTCAAATACCTGTTCTTTCGTATTGCCCCAGACTTCAAAACCGGTATCAGCAGTATGTTCAATAATACGGTACAATTGGGATGTCATAAGCTTGTATCCCGTGCCGGGTATGCAGGGCCAACATTATTTTTGTGTTATGGAGGCTCAAGCAACCATGCAAATTTGCCAGATCAAGCACTTCCAACCACATCACCATAGGTGGTAATGTCAATGCCGAACTTCTGGGCTGCGACTTTCCACTTTATGGCATCGGGTGTATTGAAAATAACATCATCTTCGGCAGGGAGCATCAACCAGCCGTTATCAGTTAATTCGTTTTCAAGCTGGCCTGGCCCCCAACCTGCATACCCAAGGAGAAAGAGATATTTGCAGGGGCCTGTATTAAGGGCAATATCCTGTAATATTACCGGGTCGCTTGACAAGCATACGGTTGCACTTACCTGCATCTGGCTTGGGGCGTGATAGTCTGCAGTATACAAAATAAAGCCGGAGCCCATTTCGACCGGGCCTCCCAAGTAAACCGGGGGGAGTTTAAAATCCGGCAGCGGGATGTCGGCGCTCTTTAATATCTCCTCGAGTCTAATATCCGGGAGGGGGTTGTTGATCACCAGGCCAATGGCGCCCTCTTCCGTGTGGCCGCACATGTATATAAGTTTTTCCCGAAAGCGTGGGTCGGGCATTTTTGAAGTGGATATAAGAAAACTTCCTTGTAAACTTTCCATCTCGTTTTAGTCTCTCTTTATTCCCAGCATTACAGGATCTTTCTCCAGGCTACCATGACAGCATCAAATTGAAAAGCAGGAGGAGATATTTGGTGTAACTTCTTACATAATATACTTGTTGTATGATATAAATATAATATATATAGTATTTTAAAATCGTTCAGAAAAATAAAAATATCCGCAAATCATACATGTTCTCTCATTATAATTTGTCCGAAAAAGAGAAATGTCAAATAATATCAGCGTCCAGATTGACCGTGTCATAGCTTCTGACTGCCATGACCCTTTTCAGGTTTTGGGGCTCCACTTTATTGGCCGGAAGCCGCGGGCTGCATTGGTGCGGACCTTCCAACCCCACGCCGAGTCTGTCCAGATCGTCATTAATGACGAAAAACAATATATGTATAAAATGCGGGAGGAGGGCCTCTATGAAATAGAGCTGCCGGAGTTTTCCGAACCATTTGCATACCATTTTGAAATTCAATACGCCGACAAAACAGTCCATAGCACTGAAGATCCTTACCGTTTCCTGCCGCAATTAGGTGATATGGACCGCTATCTTTTTAACAGCGGAACCCATTATAAGCTCTATGATAAGCTTGGCGCTCATGGTGTGACCATAGATGAAATCGCAGGTACTATATTCAGGGTATGGGCCCCCGGGGCCCGCAGAGTCAGCGTCATCGGCAATTTTAATTCCTGGGACGGCCGGGTACACCAGATGCGCAGCCTTGATAATTCAGGCATCTGGGAAATTTTCATCCCGGGAATTGCAGAACACGAACTTTACAAATTTGAGATCAGGACTCAGTACAGGGATTTGCTGATCAAGTCCGACCCGTTTCAGTTTTACGGAGAGCTTCGGCCCAAAACCGCCTCTATAGTTTGTTCATTGGATGGTTATTCCTGGAATGACAGCGAATGGCTTGAAAAACGGGGAAGCAATAAACCCTATGATCAACCCATTTCAATATATGAGGTGCATTTCGGTTCCTGGCGCCGGGATCCGGGCGACCCGGAACGGTTCCTGACCTACAGGGAAGCTGCTGACCTGCTTATTCCATACGTTAAGGATATGGGGTTTACCCACATTGAACTTATGCCAGTCATGGAGCATCCCCTGGACGAATCCTGGGGCTACCAGGTAACGGCCTATTACAGTGTTACCAGCAGATATGGCACCCCGGATGAATTCATGTACCTTGTCGATCTCTGCCATCAAAACGATATCGGTGTTATTCTTGACTGGGTACCGGCGCATTTCCCTGCAGACGCTCATAGTCTTGCCCGTTTTGACGGCACTGCCCTTTATGAACACGAAGATCCCCGCCAGGGCGCCCATCCGGAATGGGGCACCCTGGTCTTCAATTACGGCAGGAAAGAGGTCAGTAATTTCCTTATTGCCAACGCCCTGTTCTGGTTTGACAAGTATCACATAGACGGCCTGCGGGTCGATGCTGTTGCTTCCATGATCTATCTTGATTATTCCCGCAAGGAGGGTGAATGGATACCCAACTGTTACGGCGGCAAAGAAAACATTGATGCCATTGAGTTCCTGCGCCATCTCAACAGTATCATTTATGATCATTATCCTAACGTTATGATGATTGCCGAAGAATCCACCAGTTTTTACGGGGTATCAAAGGCGACAGATGTGGGCGGTCTTGGATTTGGTTTCAAATGGAACATGGGCTGGATGAATGATACCTTAAATTATATCAGTAAAGATCCACTGTATAGAAAGTTTCATCACAATGCCCTCACCTTTTCATTGTATTATGCCTTTTCAGAAAATTTCATTCTCTCCATTTCCCATGATGAAGTTGTTCACGGCAAGCGTTCAATGCTGGGGAAAATGCCCGGGGACCTGTGGCAGCAGTTTGCCAACCAACGCCTCTTTTTTCTCCTCCAGTGGTGTCATCCCGGTAAGAAGCTGATATTCATGGGGAGCGAATTCGGCCAGTGGTCAGAATGGTATTGCAAGACAAGTCTTGACTGGCATTTACCTGAACATGACGCCCGGCATAAACAGCTGCAGGATTTTGTCCGGGCATTGAATACATTGTACCTTGACAATCCTTCCCTGTGGCAGGTTGATTTTTCCTATGACGGATTCAGATGGCTCGATTTCAATGATGTGGACAATTCTGTGATCGGCTTTGCCCGTATTGGTTTTGAGCATGACGACCACCTTGTCTGTGTATTCAATTTTACACCACAGGTTATTTACAATTATAAAATGGGGGTTCCTGAAGGTGTATCATACCAGGAAATTTTCAATTCGGACTCACACACCTATGGCGGCAGCAATGCTCTGAACATCAACCAGCTGGATACTGTCCATGAACCCTTTGGTTTTGCTCCTTATCATGTTAAGTTAAACCTGCCGCCGCTTGGCGGTATAATTTTAAAGCCGCTCTATAAGTGAGCCGCTGCTTCATAGCTCTTTAATTTTAATTGGAGATTGCGCATGTCTTCAGCAGACGGAATACTGCCTTCCGGTGAAAAGATGAAAAGGACGTTATGTTGGATCAGCGAAATGATTCAAACCCACCCGGAAAAAAGCAGGCAGCAGATAATCGGTGAGGCTGAAATACGCTTTGATCTGTCCCCGAAAGAGTGTGATTTTGTTGACCGCAATCTGCAGGATAAAATTTCCGGGTGTGATTAGATGCAGTGTTCCTGTATGAAAAATTACTCCTCCCCAGTTTGACAAAACGGATCTCGCCCCTTCTGCCCCGCTGTTTCAACAAAATCTTTTCTAGTTTTTTCCTTTGTTATCTGGTATATATATAAATATCACCTTTCATATTGGCCACAGTATTTTTACTGCCAACTCAAAGTGGAGGGCTTCCTATGCTTTCCCACGCTCCTGTCACTGATTTACGAGTCCTTTCCACTTCTATTGCAAGAGGTTCTTTATGGAAAAAGATCTGTTGCAAGCCGTAATCAAGGTTGAATCAGCAATCCATCAATCCATCGAATCCGAAAGAAAAAAGGCAGCGGAATGGCTGGAGTCTGTCCGTGTTTCACTGAGTCAGGAACTTGAAGCCAAAAAGCTGCAATTGGATGAGGAGTATGCCCGAGCCCTTGAGTCAACATGCAGGGAATGCGAGATAAAGGCCAAAAAAGAAGTTACAGATGTAACCGAGATGGTAGAAAACCTGCAAAATATTACGGATGAAATACTGCAGGAAATTGTGAGGGGATTTCTGCAGGAAATCCTGCCAGCAGAGCATCGGTGAAAGCTCAATGATCGTTAAGATGTCAAAAGTTGAAATTGTCGGCCCCCGTAAACTGCTGGGGGAAACGCTTTCACTGGTTCGCAAAAAGGGAGATCTGCACATAGAGCCCTCTGCTGTTGGTTTTGTTGATGACATACACAAGCAGGAGGTCCATTCACTGCTTCCTGACGAAAAATCTCTTTTTGAAAAGATTTTTCTGGAAGACTTTGAAGCCAAAATGAACAATCTTTTTGCATGTCTGCCGGCAGACATGATTCGGGAGAGCTTTCTCGCTCCCCGGCCAATCATTGATACTCTCAGCCGGACCCTTGACACACATCTTGCAATGTGCCGGTCTTATTGTGAGAAACGGGATGCAATCCAACACGATCTTTTGGAGTTGAGCAGATACAAAACCTTTTTGGCCACAGTATCAACACTGTTGGATGAAATTCAGCTGACCTCGGATCTCGAATATATAGGCATTACCCTCAAGGACGAAAAATCAGAGGATGTGTTGAGAGACAGCCTGAATTGCCTTGCCGATGCATCCTGTGAACTTCTCACGGTGCCCTCGGAGGATGGGGCACTGGTTGGATTAATTGCTGCAACCAAAGATATATCAGAAACTATCCGTTCCCTTTTAAGTCAAAAGCAGGTGCCTGAGTTCACGTTTCCTGAATCGATACAAAACATGACCTTTGTCAGAAAGGTGGAATATCTGCAAAAAAAAATACAGGAAAGTGAGGCAGCCCTGCATGAAGTCGATGACGAGCTTGCTGAATTCACCCACCGTTGGGGCCCCATGTATAAAGCTGCCCGTGACTGGGTACGTGAACAGCTTTCCATTATCCAGGCCTCAGCTTTTTCCTTTGAGACGGCAATGTGTTTTTTTATATATGGCTGGATGCCTGCAGAAAAGGTCGCTTCCCTGAGCGCCAGCCTGCAGAAGAACTTTGCCGGCAGTGTGGTCCTTGAAGAGATTGCGATCCGCGCCGAGGATCTTGAACGGATCCCGGTCGTCCTGCAAAACCCGGAATATTTCAAACCATTTGAAAATTTTACCAGGTTACTGCCCCTTCCCTCCTATACCTCGTTTGACCCGACTCCATTTATCGGCCTTTTTTTTCCGCTGTTTTTTGGTTTGATTCTTGGCGATGCCGGTTATGGACTCATCGTTCTTATACTCTCCATCCTGACAAAAAGGGTTGCCAGGGAAAATCATTTATTCCAGGATGCGATCAGTATTTTGAAAGTCTGCTCACTGTATGCCATCATATTCGGTTTCCTGTATGGAGAATTTTTGGGAGATTTCGGTCACACGGTTCTGGGAATCAAACCGCTCTTCATTGACCGCCGGAAAAGCATTATCCCGATGCTCTATTTTGCCATGGCTATTGGCCTGGCCCATGTTACTCTGGGTCTTGCCTTGGGATTTATCGGTGCCTTGCGACGACATACAAAAAAAGAAGCACTGGTGAAGCTTTTAAATATAATTTTTATATTTCTCATCGTGGGTCTGATCATCACCTTTATCGGGTTCTTCCCTGAATTACTGATGCGACCGCTGATTATCAGTATCCTCGTGCTCTGCCCCCTCCTCCTGTTTTCCGGCGGGATCCTGGCACCCCTTGAACTCCTGAAAAATATCGGCAATATCATCTCCTATGCCAGGATCATGGCCATTGGCCTTACCTCGGTTCTTTTGGCCAATGTTGCCAACCAGCTTTCAGGGTTAACAGGGGATATTATTCTGGGTTTGATTGTGGGTGGCATCATCCATCTTATCGGCATAATAATCGGAGTTTTTTCTTCGTCGATTCATTCCCTGCGCCTTCATTATGTAGAGTTTTTTGATAAGTTCATTGAATTAGGAGGCCGTAAGTACAACCCTTTTTCCTCCAATCAGAAAAAAGAAAGCAAAACCAATATTTCTGAAACAAAAGACAAGCAACATAAAAAATTGAATGAGAGTCCAAGTCAGTCATCATAACAGCAAAATGAATATAAAGGAGGAAGGGTATGGACAATATATGGATAGCATTCGCAGCAGCTCTGGCCATCGGTTTGCCTGCCATTGCCACTGCTTGGGCGCAATCTAAAATTGGTGCGGCTGGTGCCGGAAGCCTGGCAGAAAAACCGGAACTTTCCGGAACTGTAATCATTTTAGTGGCAATTCCGGAAACCATGGTAATCCTCGGCTTCGTTGTAGCCGTAATCATTCTGCTCGGGGGCTGAGCATTGGGTCTCGATGAACTTATAAACACCCTGAAAAGAAACGAGCAGAAGCAGATAAGTGATATTTGGCAGGCAGCAAAGAGCGAGGCTGAAACCATACGCACGCAGGTAGATGAAGCAATTGCCGATATCACAAAAATTCATGCTGAGCAGCTTGCATCTGCCTGCCAGAAATCTAGGCGCGCAATTTTTTCAGAGACTGAGGTCAAGACCAGGGAGAAAAAACTCTTTGCCTACCAGGCTCTTGATCAGGCCTTGAGAAAGGCTGCTCTTAAGCAGTTTGTTTCTCTACGCAATCAGAACTACGAAAAAGTATTTGTAAATCTGGTGAGTGAATTGCCAGAAAGGCAATGGGAAAAAATCGTTGTTAATCCCGTTGACCTGGAACTGGCCGCAAAATTTTTTAATGCAAAAAGTATCCAGCCGGATCCGGAAGTCAGCGGCGGCTTGGTAGCCATAACTGCAAATGGCAGGATCATTGTCGATAATACGTTTGAAAAAAGGCTGGAAAGGAAATGGCTGCACATTCTTCCACAAGTAATTGCAGAACTTGAAAAACGCTATGAAACGACAGGGATTGCTGAAAACACTGGATGAATGTGAATATCCTTCTGAATTTCTCGTAGCGCGCTTGCTGGGAAAAAAGGGGGTTCTTTTCCGCAACTGGGAGTTTCTCATTACCAGTAACGATGCTGTCGAGAGTTTACAGAATACCCCATTCTATGCCTTTCTGAAAAAAGACGCCGCTCCCGGTATATGGCGCTTCCTGCGCCATGAATATCTCTGGGTTTACAAAAGAATGAACAATAAACTGCGCAATCACTTCGAACCCTATTTTGTCTATCAGGAGATCAATACTTTCCTTGTGTGTCTGCGCTACTTATCCAGCAGGAAAGAAATTGAACATGTTGTGCAAGAGCTGCATCACAGCCTCCTGCACAACGACATACAAGATATACTGAGCAGCAACCTTGACTTTGTCTCGATACTGCAAGCGCTTGAATTCCGCCTCTGCACGTATGCCCATTTTTTTAATGGATTACGTGAACACTATGAGAAAAAAGGTTTCGCTGCGCTAGAAATTTTTATGAGGGATTGTTTTTTTGCCTCCCTTTTGTCCTGTAAACAATCACCCATGGTGAAGTGTTTCCTGCAATACATGGTAGATTTTCATAATTGCATATCAACGGCTAAAGTCCTGCGCTGGCAGATCGAGGCAGAACCGCCCCTGATCTCCGGGGGGACTGTGCCGGTTGACCGGTTTACGAGAGCATACTTTCGTAAAGACCTGACTCCTGTTTTAAGGTATCTGCACCTCAAGGGCGCGGATGAGGCCTCCTCTACCATGCAGAAACTGGAAACCGCCCTGCTGTGCTTCATAAGCGGAAAACTGCAAAGCTGGTCTTTTCAGCGAACAGTTATCGGGGATGTCCTGTTTTACCTGTGGGAACAGTATCGCTATACCCGAAATATCAGTATGGTACTCAACACTATGATTTTGGATGATGAACCTGTACGGGAAAGTATCGTCGCGTGAATAAACGAATTATATTTTTTACAGCAGAAGATGCCATGTATGGTTTCAACCTTGCCGGTTTTGAGCAGCATGTATGCACAAGCGAAGGATTGGAGCCCCTTTTGCACCAATTCGTCGAAAAATCTGAATATGGCCTTTTTGTTATTGATGAACGACTTGTAACCGAAAGCATTGATAACAGGCTGCGGGAGATGGAAAGAGGACTGGATCTGGTTTTCGTTATCATGCCTCCACCCTTGAAAATGGAAGCCAAGAGAGAAGATTATGCTGTGCGTCTGTTACGCAAGGCCATTGGCTATCATATTCAATTGAACATATGAAAAAAAAGACCTTGGGAAAAATAATTTCAATCTCCGGTGCAACCGTGCGCACTGACCTGACAGGACTAACCCTTTTTGAAAGGGTATCTGTGGGGGAGCATAACCTGACCGGTGAAGTCGTAAGACTGGATAAAGATGGGGCCGTTCTGCAGGTATACGAGGACCCGAGCGGCCTTGGCCTTAATGAACCTGTACAGGGACATGGTGTTTCACTTGCAACAACACTTGGGCCTGGCCTGCTGTCTGTCATGTTTGACGGTTTGCAGAGACCACTTGATGCGTTAGTCGAAAAAACAGGACCCTTTATCCATCCTATTCACCTGTCCTCCACGCTTGATCTCACGAAACAATGGTCTTTTACCCCATTTGTCAACAGAGGTGACACTGTCGCAGGTGGTGTCAAGATCGGTTACGTTGATGAGGGCCCTTTTCAGCATCCCATCATAATTCCAGCTGATAAAAACGGCAGGGTGAAAAACATAGCCCAGGGCACAATAACCCTGGATGAGCCTTTGTGTGAGCTAGACGATGGCAGCAAGATCTTCGGTTATCAAAGCTGGCCCATGCGGGTGCCGCGTCCCTACAGAAAAAAAATCAGCCCCCAGGGGCCCGTTGTTACAGGGCAGCGCATAATAGACTTTCTTTTTCCCCTGGCACGGGGGGGGACATCTATTATTCCAGGCGGCTTCGGCACCGGTAAGACAATTCTGGAACAGACCATAGCAAAACATGCCGATGTTGATATTGTCATTTATGCCGGCTGCGGTGAACGCGGCAACGAGATGTCGGAGCTGATTGAAGAGTTCCTGCACCTGGTTGATCCTCGGACAAATTGTCCTTTAATGGACAGAACAGTTCTCGTGGTTAATACCTCGAACATGCCTGTGGCTGCAAGGGAAGCATCTATTTATACTGCTGTAACCCTGGGTGAGTATTATCGTGACCTGGGCTTCCATGTCCTGCTTTTGGCTGATTCAATTTCCCGTTGGGCTGAAGCACTCCGGGAAATATCTTCCTCATTGGAAGAAATGCCCGGTGAAGAAGGATACCCGACATACCTGGCCTCCCGTCTTTCATCCTTTGTGGAAAGGGCCGGAGTTGTTGAAACACTTTCCGGCGACATTGGCTCCCTCAGCATGATTCTTTCCGTTTCGCCACCGGGTGGGGATTTTACCGAACCGGTAACACAGGCGCTATTGAGAACCTCGGGAGCTTTTTTGATGCTTGACATGACCCTGGCAAACAGCAGGCATTTTCCTGCAATCAACTGGATGCAGAGTTACTCACTGTACCAGAATATCCTTGCTGATTATTTTAAGAAAAATATTTCTAATGACTGGGAAGTCCTGCGTAAACTCTGCCGTGAAATTATGCACAAGGAGGAATCGCTTAAAGAAATTATGGAAATTGTGGGTATTGAAGGTTTGCAGGAACAGGATCGACTGGTGATGACAGTTGCTGAAAAGATCCGTTTTGATTTTCTGGCACAAAATGCTTACACCGCAGATGCTTTCTGCGAACCCCAAAAGACAATGGATATCATTCGCAACATTACTGATCAGTATCTGAGAGGACAGGATTACACAGCCGGGAAGAGCGAAAATGAGACTCTCTGAACATAAATACAGAACCACATCCAGAATAGCCGGCCAGCTGCTTTATGTTGAAAATGTCCATGCTGCACGCATCGGCGAAGTGGTCAAAGTTCTCGGCCCGCATAATATAGCCCTAGAAGGGGAAATTCTTGAGATAGTCAAAGACAATATCCTCATTCAACTCTTTGGCGAAACAAGAGGACTTAACACGGAAAATTTGGAAATCATATTTACCGATACGATTCGGCAGGTTCCCCTTGCCAGGGATATTATCGGCAGAAGATTCAATGGCTCCTTTGAGCCGCTTGACGGCTTACCGATGTTTTATGCATCTGAATGGCGACCGGCCCGTGGATATCCCATCAATCCCGTCGCCAGGCTCGGGCCGGAAGAGTTTATTGAAACCGGGATATCAGCCATTGACGGCCTCAACACTCTTGTAAAAGGTCAGAAACTGCCCATCTTTTCCTGTGCAGGGTTACCGGCTAAGGAATTGGTGGCACATATCTTACAAAACGCCAGACTGCGGGAAAGCTCCAAAAGATTTGCGGTCATTTTTGTAGCACTGGGGCTAACCTTCAATGAATACTCTTTTTACCTTGAGGCCCTGCAGAATATTGAGTCTGAATTTGTTGCCATTATCAATATGGCCGATGATCCGGTTATGGAACGCTTGATGGCGCCCCGTTTTGCCCTGACAGTCGCGGAGTATATGGCATTCGACGAAGACATGGATATCCTTGTTCTCGTTACGGACATGACTAATTATTGCGATGCCTTGCGGGAGATTTCCAATGCCAGGAAAGAACTCCCGGGACGCCGTGGTTATCCGGGTTATATGTATTCAGACCTTGCTTCCCTTTATGAACGGGCCGGACGCATAAGGGATTCTAAGGGGTCAATAACCATGATCCCGGTAATAACCATGCCGGAAGATGATATCACCCACCCTATTCCTGATTTGACCGGATATATTACTGAGGGACAGATCGTTTTAAGCCGTGAATTACATCAGCAGGGGGTTTTTCCTCCGATTGACGTGCTGCCGAGTCTATCCCGGCTGATGCAAAAAGGTATTGGTCCAGGAAAGACCCGTGACGATCATAGAGACCTGGCTAATCAGCTGTACAAGAACTATGCAAAAGGGAGAGAATTAAAAAAACTTGAGGCTATTGTCGGCAGAGATGGCATGTCTGAAGCGGACCAGTTGCTCCTTGATTTTGCTGATTTATTTGAAAATGAGTTTGTCCACCAGGAGAAGCAGACCCGCTCCATTTATAAAACCCTGGATAAAGGCTTGGAAATCCTCGAGAGATTCGATCTACTCCAGCATAATTTGCAAAAAAAGACAGAGGCATAGGTTTATGATCCACCCAACCAGGACCAACCTTCTCCTTCTCCGGGAAAAGTCTTCTTCTGTCAGCAATTCCATAGGAATTCTTAAATCCAGACGTCAGGCGCTTATTATTGAGTTTTTAAAGACTTCCACTCCATACCTTGAATCACGCAAATCTATCCGGCAATTATATGGAGAAGGTATTGTTGAACTTTTTTTCAGTTTAGGCCATGCAGGTGAATCAGTAATTGATTCGATAAGTGACATAACAGCCAGAGAGTTTGGTGTAGAAATTACAAGCAGGAAACTCTGGGGCCTCGAATATAAGGAGATTTCTCCTCGGGAATCTGCAGTGCGTGACATAAACGCAAGAAATTATGATATTCGGGGCACCACTGCCAACCTTGAAGAAGCAACATGGCGCTTTGAGAAAATAGTTGATGCCATCCTGGACATTGCTGAATATGACAACAAACTGCAACGCTTGAGCAGGGAAATCATTCAGACTACCAGACGGGTCAGGGTCCTTGAGGAACGGATTCTGCCAAAACTGAAACGGCAGATAAAGTCAATTACTCAATATCTTGGTGAACGCGAAAGGGAAACATATTTCAGGTTGAAACAATTCAAGGAGATGAAGCATACGGCAAATTAAGCAAAAGCAATATTTATGCGGCTGGATGGAGGGATGGATCAGTTTGTTTTTTCACTTTTTAGTGACAAGGGTATTTTCAGGAGCTTGATGCCCTCTTCTTTTAATTTTTTTTCTTCAGACTCCGTGGTTACACCCCGGATATTTCGTGGCTCGGCCACACCGTAGTGTATTTTGAGGGATTCCTTTGCAAGATCGACGCCAACATCCTCAAAGTTTTCTTCTACGAATTTCTGCAGGGTTGCAAGTGCTTTTTCAGCATCTGCCGGAGAAACTGACTCTGAAGAACATTTACTTGCAGGGGAATCCTCTGCACTGACTGATGCTTGGAAATGTGTAGGAGAGAGAATTTTTCGTACATCTCTGCTGCCGCAATGGGGGCATAAAAGTAAAGAGGCTGCCTGCTGGTTTTCGAAATCGCTTCGATCCTGGAACCACCCTTCGAAAGTGGAGCCGCAGACACATGCAAAGTCAAAAACGATCATAGAGTACCCTTTTATTTGGTTATAGCGCTCTACCGCATTTTACACTTATTATTTAAAAATAGCATCTCGGCTCTTGTCAACATTGAAAAAATATTTCATACGGAAGAAACATGGTGTAATAATTTCAAAATTCAGTTTTTTTAGTATAAATCTCGTTATAATGTCATTTTTATGTCATAAA
>JAHEID010000121.1 GCA_024639555.1 Deltaproteobacteria bacterium | reverse complement strand
AGTTTATTCCTTGACAAGGGGCCATTTAATGGGTGACCATTTCTATTAAGCAAGGAGGCAATCAATGAAAAAAATAGCAATAAATGGGATGGGCCGTATCGGCAGACTGATCCTGCGTCATCTTCTGACAGATCCCCCGGATCACATCGACATTGCAGCATGCAACGATCTGACCCCTTTAGAAGATATCGCCTATCTCATGAAATACGACTCTGTCCACGGCCGCTGCCCGTTTCCCATTGAAGTCAGAGACGGCTTGATTGTCGCCGCCGGAAAATCCATGGAATATTCCAGTATTAAGGATCCAGCCGAACTGCCCTGGAAAAAAATGGGTGTGGATTTAGTTCTGGAATGTACGGGTTTTTTCAGCAAAAGAGCCGGAGCCGCAAAACATCTTGAAGCCGGGGCATCCCATGTCGTTATCAGCGCACCCTCTAAAGATGCGGACCTGACCTGTGTCTTGGGCGTCAACGAACAGGAATTCAAGCCGGAAAAACATACCGTTGTTTCCAATGCCTCATGCACCACCAATGCCCTGGCCCCGGTCCTCAAAGTCCTGCACGATAATTTCAGGATCGATCATGCCATGGCCACCACAATCCATGCCTATACAGCTACCCAGGCCCTGGTTGACCGTGCTGCCAAAAAACGGCGCCGTGGCAGGGCTGCAGCTCTGTCGCTCATCCCAACCTCAACGGGAGCGGCCACCGCCATCACTGAGGTACTGCCCGGTTTGACCGGCAAAATTGCCGCCGTTGCCGTACGCACACCAGTGCCTGATGGTGCTTTGATTGATATCACGGCCCAGGTCCAGTCCGATGTTACGGTGGATGAAGTGAATAACTGCTTTGCAACAGCGGCACAAGCCTCCATGCAGCAGGTCATGGAATACTCTGAAGAAGACCTTGTTTCCGCAGACATCATCGGCAACACCCACTCTGCCGTAATAGACGCCCTGTCAACAGATGTACTGAATAAAAGAATGGTAAAGGTTATGGCCTGGTACGATAATGAAGCTGCCTATGCGAGACGCATGCTCGATATCGCCGCATACATAGCTTCAAAAACTGCTTAGAACATTCAGATCATGAGGATATTCAATCAATTTAAGCAGATGCTTGTCGGACACAGGGATTTGGAAAAGAAAATCAAGGCAATGGAAGCAAAGTACACGAGCCAAGCAAAGATTTGATGCTATAGTTTCTGAGTGGTTCGATATGGTCAGCCCGTTTTTTTAAACGGGCTGAAAAAGCGATTACCTGTCACACCTCACCAATGATAATCCGCCAGCAATCTGCATGGCAACAATCCTCTCAAACAAGGAGGCAATATGAAAAGGATATTGATTTTAACATTTATCGCAGTGTCATTGCTTACAGCCTGTGCAGTAGTCCCGGCAGGGCGACACGGCCACCCTTCAGGTGGAGTCGTCGTCGCACCCCTTCTTCCGTCGGTCGTGGTACTGGATATAGAGCCGTTCTATTTTTATAGCGACTTTCACTATCATTACGCAAAAAAAGGCTGGTACTACTCGAAGTCAAGGAGTGGACCCTGGTACAAATTGCCAAAGAAGCGCTACCCCAGAGAGGTCAAATACAAGGGAAGAGGCGGGAAGTATTACAGGAACCGAGACGAGTATCAGCGGGACTGGTACCGTGACAGGGACTATAGGCGGGACAGGGACCGTGACGACGATAACCAACGGTAGTGATACTGATCTGCTGACAGCATAAAACCTTTTAAAAACTGTCAACCGAAGTTGCGATTTTCAAACTTATAAAGGCAGAGTCACTTCCGGCTCTGCCTTTATTATTAAATATTTTTAGTGTCAAGGATAAAGATTTGACCCCATAGACACAGCGTATCTCGCTTCTCAATTTTGCGCTAAAAAGATGTCCTCCCGAATTTCAGCGCAGACTGAAAAAGTTGTTACATATCAACAAAGGGCTGCAATAATCTGATATTACAGCCCTTTGTTATTAGTCAAAGAAAATAAGTGCCGATATGATTGTAATTATTTCTTTGCCCGCCACTCCTCAAGTACTGAGGCGGCCGAGTCGCGACCTCCCAACCCAAAAGCCAGTGCTAATGCAATAGCTACGGCTCCGAGCAACAATCCAAATGCCATATTGATTATCTGGCTTGCTATGCCCATCTGGCCAAGGGCCATGGCACTGGCAAATATAATAATAGCTATTCTGGCAGCAAACGATACAAAATCAGCACTTGCCAGATTGCTTGCCTTAATCGTTTTAGCAGCCAGATTCGCCAGGAATAAACCAACACCTAAAATTACTACCCCGGTCAATATCTGCCCTGCAAAAACTAAAAATTGTGATGTCAGATCAGAAAGTATTGTAAAGCCAAGCATTTCTGATGCTTCTATAGCGGCAAAAAACATTATACCGGCAAGAACTAGACTTCCAATAAACGTAGAAGGGGTTTTAGCATTTTCTACGGCCTCCCCTTCTGCTGCAGCCTCTCCGCTTGCCAGGCCCAGTTTTTCCGGAATAGCATTAAACCCTATACCGGCCAACATCTCTGCCACCAGACGTGAAACGATCTTGCCAACATAGTACCCGACTGCGAGTATTACCACTGCGGTAAATATGGAGGGCAATGAAGACAGGACAATATTAAGCATATTGCTGATAGGTGCAGTTACAGCATCCAGTTCAAGTATATCAAGTGCTACTATCAAAATAGGAACAATAATGAAGAAATAAGCCAAAGTGCCTAATAAACCGGAGACTTTCAAGGCCTCGCCGCCGACCTTTTCACTTAACGTATCGGCTCCTGCACTGGAGGACATATCTGTAATGAATTTACGGGCAAGTCCGGCAAAAAGGAAACCGACAGCAAGAATAACAGCCGCACTTAATATTGAAGGTATTTTTTCAAGAACAAGATTCAGCATATTGCTGATGGGATTTGTTATCGACCCCATGTTAAGTGTATCGAGTGCCAGAGTAATGCCGGGTATGAGAATAAGTATATAGACAATTGCCCCGGCAATTGCAGAAAGTTTCTGTTTTGCCAGGCCGATCTTCTCTCCAAATGTGTCGACTCCCAATGAAGCAAGAAGAACGGTGACAACCTGGCGCACAATTCTTGCAATTATCCAGAAGACCAGCAGGAATATTGCTGCCGCGAAAATATTTGGAATAAAGGCCATTGTCTTGTCAAGCAGCCCTTGGATGGGCTCAAGTATACCGCCTAAGGCCGTAGTCGATAATGCCCCCATTATTCCCGGCAAAAAGAGAATAAAAACAAATATATAGACAATAGTCCCGATGGTCTTGGTGAACGGGATAGTTTCCTCAGATTCCTTGTCAAACATTTTTGACATTCTTTCGTCAGCCTGTATCGATGACAGACCTTTTGTAACAAGAAACCGCAAGACTGTTGCAAGGGCCCAGGCAATTGCCAGCATGACGCCGGCGCCAATTAAATTTGGCACGAACGCGGCAAGAGGGGAGAGCAGGTCCTGGATTGGTTCAGTAATGATTTTCAGGTTCAGGGCTTCAAAAAACGCTATCAGAACAAAAAGCATGAGAAGGTAAAAGAAACCCTTGCTGAGACCATCTGCAAGAGTATTTTCTTCTTCCGGAGTAACGGAAGTCCCCGATACCTTACTTATCTTTTCGCTTACCTGTAACTTGTTAACAAGATGTTTGAGCCCTACAGACAAAGCCTTGGCGATGGCCCACCCTATAATGAGAATGAAAAGGGCGCCAAGTACTTTTGGGAGATAAGCTCCGAAATTTTCAACAACTTTTTGCAGCATTAACTGAACGTTTTCCATAGCATTCCCTCCATTTATTATTTCGGGTTAAACGATTGACCGTGACCGGGTCATGACCGGGGCAGGCTTGACATCTATCATCATACGAAGCTGCTGCTGATTGACAGAGTATTTTGAATAACTGACCACCTAAATTTTTCCCTTCCAAATAATCTGGGGACGCAACACTAATTTTTTGTTGAAACCCTTGGCTTTGCATTAATAAGCCAAAACCATAGACAAAATACTAGTTGCAGCAAGTAAGTGTCAATTTAATAAAAATTCTGTTGGCAAGATTAGAGCAATACATAAGGTAATTCCTAATAAATCTGTCCCATTTTTCTCCCAAATACTCCATTTCACATTATTTTTTTAAGCCCTTACGGACATAGACTACAACCAGAAACGCAAAACTGACAGCCAGCCAGATGTTAATAAACCTGTTGGCAATCGCATCCTTGTCTTGCACCAGGGTGTTGATATCTTCGTACCTGATAATCACCTGATCCTGATGGACCATTTCCCAAATGTAATATTGTTTGCCGCTGAACAGTTCGTTCTTATTGAGCCTGTTCTTTTCAACAAGCAGGGCAACTCTGTCACCAGCCCGGATGCTTTCCATACCCGGCCAGTCCTTGCCATAATAGGAGGAGTAACGGTGCGTGCCTTGCTGTGTCTCGATTTTCAGGTAGGTTGAACTGCCTTCTCCGCCGATTTTCACTTCACGAACCACACCATGAACCGGTATCAGCTTCTCTCTCGCTGGATGACTGGCCTCCACAAAATAAACAAGTTTGGCGCAAACCGCGAACACGAAGAAGTAGCCAGCCGCCTTTAGCAGGGTGAATTTCTTGGTCTTATTTCGAATGATTTTAAAGGCCGGGTCATTAATTCCCATGCGATGGATTATATCTTAAATTGAATGAAAGGGGCAAGTCACTCAAAGGGAGTTCGCTTCATCACGCAATAAATTGATGTCAGGCTTGTTGGCAAGATTGGAAGATGAAGGTCATTACAGATTTGCTGACCGAGTGATGACCATTCATCCTTGAAGTTCCGGGGACACCATACGTAACTGCCAATTAACATTTTTACAAAACCGTTAACCATTGCCACCACTGCAAACGCTCCTGTCACGCTGTCATGAAAGGATCTTTGCGATATGTATTGCTGGGAGCGCCGTCAACATAGATGCCTTCGAGATAGGAAAGTTTTCTTGGCAGCTGCTGCACAGTGCCCCTGGCAACCAGGAATGTTGCTTTGCGTCCGACAGTCAGTGCTCCCAGGTTCTCCATGCCGAAGAATCCGGCTCCATTATCCGATGCGCAGCGGATGGTTTCCTCAAGGGAATAACCGGCTTTGATGAATAATCTCATCTCCTCGACCATCGATTCGCCATGGAGTATACCGACACTTCCGGCTCCGGTTCCCACAGCCGTTTTCACGCCTAATTTTCTTGCCGAACGCAGTTGAGTCAGTTGTTCGGCAAGCATCTTTTTCCAAAAAGTTTCCGCGCCGGGATCCGCCTTTCCCGGTGCCACATAACGCATGGAGAAACGGCAGGTCACATCCCCGCCGCTGCCCGCACCGTCCAAGGCGTTTTTGGCCATGAGCACACCGGGAATCCACAGCACATCCTTTTCCGCCATTTTCCGGAGATTGTCTTCGCCCATAGCGTATCCCTGTTCGATGGCATCACACCCCGCCTCAAGGGCCTCCTTCACCCGGTGGTTTCCATTGGCCGCCACCACCGCCTTTTTTTCGCCTCTCTGCTGCAGAATACTCCAAAGGTCTTCCTGGGTAAGCCGGGAATCGGGGGCTACCTCGTCGTCGAGATTGTCGGAATAAACGATCTTGAGAAAATCGGAGCCTGCCGGCTTGCCGGCTGCACAGTCCTGCCTGCTCCGGCAGAGCTGTCCTGATGTTCGAATGGTAATGATGCTCCCCTGGGGCATCACCTCTTGTAAATGTTCCCCCAGGGCGATACTGTCATCGCTGTCGGCCACTCCCAGCACTCCGTGAGAATGGCAGTAGCTGATATGCTGTGCCACCAGGGCTGACTTTTTCTCAAATCCGGCCTCTTCCATGGATAACCGCACCCTTCTGTCCACGGAGGGCGATCGCGACAGAGAGACGCTGCAGTCAACGAGCGCCGGCACAATGGTACAGTGCGAGAAATCATCGATTACAGCACCGTCATTGCGGGGTAGGTCGGCTGCCGGGCCAATGGCGGTAATGATGCTGTCCTTTACTGCCAGGAAGACATTCCTGCGTACATCGGCGCCGCTGCCGTCGATAAAGCTTCCCGCCACTATGAATTGTGTTCGGCCCATGGATTCTGTGAATTGAAAATGTAAAATGTTAAGTTAAAAATGGTCAGCATACCATACTGCCGACGCCTGAAAAATTGCAATTATTCCGCATTAGTACTCTAGATTCATAATTCTGAATTGTCTTTCAATCAAGGCAGCAAGAGCTTGATAAGCGACAGGATCACCCATTCAAAAGAGCGAATTACCGGGTCCAGAACACCTAAATATAGAAGCGCGATGATGATAATCAATCCATACCGTTCAAGACGGAAAAGGAATTTCTGGACGTTTGGGGGTGCAAAGCCCATCAGAATTTTCGAGCCGTCGAGAGGCGGCAGCGGGATCAGGTTAAAAGCGGCCAGGATGATGTTGATCCGGGCAAAATAATAGAGCAGCTGTGCCGTTAAACCTGATGGCGAAGGGGAGAGCAGACGAAACAGAAAAAGAGCACAAAAGGCCAGGAGCATGTTCGTTATGATCCCGGCAGAAGATACCAGTATCATGCCCATGCGCCTGTCGCGCAGTTGGTTAAAATTCACCGGCACCGGCTTGGCCCAGCCAAAACCGAAAAGAAAGAGCATGAGTGTGCCCATGGGGTCGAGATGCATGAGCGGGTTGATGCTGAGACGGCCCATCGACTTGGCGGTCGGGTCACCCATGCGGTAGGCTACCCAGCCATGCGCCAGCTCATGGAAAATGACGGCATACAGGAGCGGTATGGCAATAATGATGAAGCCGAGCGGATCTTTAAGCAGCAGGTTGAGCAGTCCCATGGATTATATCCCGACGGAATTCCGTAAAAAACAAATTCGTCCCCTTTTGTTGTTTTTCTATTTAACATCCATTAGTGCATTTGCCGTCGCCATTGAATTCCATTGTACGGCCGCTTAACGGTATATGCACAGGAATATCTTTTACCAGGCTTTGAAAAAGAGCAGTCTTTGACCCTGGTTTGACCTTGCCTTTTTCAGTGGCAGCTTCATTCATGTGATGGGGAATCACCGCCCTGGGG
>JAHEID010000022.1 GCA_024639555.1 Deltaproteobacteria bacterium | reverse complement strand
TCGGCGGCGGCCTGGTGACATCATGGCTCAGCAATCCTGCCTGGGAAAACCCCTTTGGCGGACTCATTGATCACCTTGTTCCGGGTCCGGGCGAGAAAGCGCTTATACAGCTTCTGGGCGGTCAGGATAACCTTCAGCACCACAGCCCCGATTTTGACGGCCTGCCGCTCGAGGATTACCTGGCGCCCGGCTTCATTCTCCCCTATGGAGCTTCCTCCGGCTGTTACTGGAATAAATGCTCATTCTGTCCGGAACAGGCAGAAAAGAATCCCTATACATCCACGCCAACCGAGCAAGTACTGCACGATATTGATCTCCTGGTGCAGCAAACCAATCCGGACCTGCTCCATTTCCTGGATAATGCCGTGAGCCCCGGCCTGCTCAAGGCTCTCGCCTCCAGGCCGCCGCATGTAAACTGGTACGGATTTGCCCGTATTCATCCTGCACTTGCCGAGGCTGATTATTGCAGGGCATTGCGGGAGTCGGGCTGTGTCATGCTGAAACTCGGCCTGGAGTCAGGGAACCAGGATGTTCTTGACTCCATGCACAAAGGCATTGATCTTGCCATGGTTGCTGACGCATTGACAGCCTTAAAAAGTGCCGGGATCGGGACCTATGTCTATCTTCTTTTCGGCACCCCTTCTGAATCAATCATTGAAGCCCGGCACACCCTGGATTTTATCGTGGACCACGCTGGTGCCATAACCTTCCTGAACCTGGCCATATTCAATATGCCGGTCTGCAGCCAGGAAGCCGCCACCCTCGAAGTATCCAGTTTTTCCGAGGGCGACCTGTCATTATATACCGATTTTGTCCACCCACATGGCTGGGACCGCCAGGCCATCCGCAGGTTTCTTGACCGGGAATTCAAACGGCACCCGGCCGTGGCAGACATTCTGCGGCGCGACCCCCCGCACTTTACTTCAAACCACGCCCCGTTTTTTGCTGGTAGTGTTTGAAAAATGTTATGAGCCGCAGTTTCTTTTTTCTGCTCCCTTGAGGGTGCAAACACGGACATTTTCCAACCGCTGCCCGACCAACTTTGCCTGTACACATCGAGGTGGCTAAAAAAAGCAAACTGCCGTATTATGGACCACTCGATATTGACCACTTTATAAAGCACAGGAAATCATTGATCAGGCCGGTCGGACGGGGCTGCAATGGTTGCCTCAAGATTATCAATCCATCATCAGGAGCGAAAAGCATGAGTAAAGAACACAAAAATATCAAGGCGGAGAAGAAGAAGCCGGCCAAGTCTCCAAAAGAAAAGAAGGCTGCGAAGAAAGCCAAGAAGGCGTCCAGAAAGTAGTCCCGGGATCTTCAAGTCTAATAAAAAACACATGACTCGAAGCGACACAGGCCCGCCGCAGCCCAAGGATCCGCTGCACGGCATCACCCTGGAGATGATCCTAACCCGGCTCGTGGATCACTACGGCTGGGAAAGGCTGGGCGGAATGATCGCGATCAACTGCTTTACAAAGGACCCCAGCATCAAGTCGAGCCTCAAGTTTCTGCGCAAGACGCCGTGGGCCAGAAAAAAGGTTGAAACCCTTTATCTGCGGACCCGCTTTTCCTGAGGGTACAGAAAAACGGAATGAACTAAATGGCACAGATCGGCAGGATAAACAGGCTCAGGGTAACAAGAAAGCGGGACTACGGCGTCCACATTGATGGTGGCGAGTCAGGGGATATTCTGCTGCTGAAAAAGTTTGCTCCTGAAAATTGTAAACCGGGGGATGAGGTTGAGGTCTTTGTGTATGCCGACGGACCGAACCGACTGCGGGCAACCACCCAAAAACCATATGCGACAGTCGGTCAGTTTGCCAAATTGCGGGTGGCGGCAAACACATCGTCGGGCGCCTTCATGGACTGGGGACTGCAAAAAGATCTGCTTGTGCCAAAGAAAGAGCAGCACGCCAGAATGGAGGAAGGCAAATCATATGTTGTCTTTGTTTTTCTTGATGAAAAAACCAAGCGTATAACAGCATCTGCAAAACTGGATAAATTCCTTGGCCTGCAGCCGCCGGATTATGCTGAGGGCGAAGAGGTGGATCTTATCATTTATGACAAGACAGATATGGGCTATAAAGCGGTTGTCAACAACTCCCATGGGGGTATGGTCTATAAAAACGAAGTGTTCCAGAAGCTTCACATAGGCCAGCAGCTCAAAGGCTACATAAAAAAAATACGCGCAGACAACAAAATTGATTTGAGCCTGCAGCAACCGGGCTACCAGAAAATTGATACTGTTTCCCGGAGTATTCTTAAGACATTAAAAGCGCATGGCGGCAGGATTACAGTGACAGATAAAAGTGAGCCGGAAAAGATATACGCCCTGTTCGGGATAAGTAAAAAAACTTTCAAAAAGGCAATAGGCGCACTTTACAAAAAAAGGCTCATCAGCATGGACGCAAATTGCATCAAACTTGTCAGGTGATTAAAGTATAGGTCAAAATGAAACTTGTCCCCCTTTACTCAAACCAGACCCCATTTTTATAGGAGAACTGCAAAATGGCAACAATTTTTTATGTACGAAAAGGTTCAAAGGCAGACAGGATTGCTTCAAGTAGAGAAGTCTCTGTTGGAGATGTAATAAACTTATATGGCTCAGAACCTGCAAATTATATGTTTATGAAGGGAGCGGATTCCCCAACCGGCAATACAGGTGGAGGACCGGCAGAATTTTTTTCTGATCCTGCCCATGCGGTAGTCAAAATTGACCAGGCTGAAACTGACAAGGAGACATTCCCCGAAGATGGTTTTTATATTGTGAAAGAAGCAAGGCCTTAGGCAATCGCCCCACAAGGTTATTATGAAAGATTTTGACGACCCTCTGGACCTGCTCAACGATGATGGTGACGGTGCCGTTGAAATATGTCTTCTGGAGGAAGAAGAGAAGCTTATAAAAGGTGGCGCCAGTAACAAGAGCGGCTGCTGTTTTGTGCTCCTGATGCTCACTTCATCGCTGCTGATTGGGGCATGGTGTGTGAGGCAGATTGTGTGACCGGCTGCAGTATCTTTTTGAACCTGAAAAAAGGAGGGAAAAATGAAAAAAGTAATTCTCATGGCATTGGCGATAGTTATCATTGCTTTTCCGGTAGCGGCATCGGACGGGCTGGTTAATGTCCAAAGCACCTTTAATGTAGAAGAAACTGCGGATCGAATGGTAAGCATATTAAAGGAAAAGGGCATGACGGTATTCAATCGGATAAAGCATTCCGCTGCAGCTGCTGAGGTCGGCATCGAACTGCGAAATACAGAACTAATACTATTCGGAAATCCAAAAGTGGGAAGCCCCCTTATGAAATGTCAGCAGAGTGCTGCCATTGACCTGCCCCAAAAAGCATTAATCTGGGAAGATGACCAGGCCAAAGTCTGGATATCGTATAACGATCCCAGATATTTGAAAAAAAGGCATAATATCACCGGTTGTGAAGAAGTCATATCAAAAATAGAAACCGCGCTGGCCGGCATATCAGAATCAGCAGCAACGAAATAAGGCGCTCTAACCATTGCGTTGAGCGGATACACTAAAATTGAAGAATGCAAGATACATATGATTGCAGCGATTATAATTTTCGTTTCCGGGAATTTTGAAAGTGCAATCAGATAATAACAAGCAGTCCTCACTGAATAAAACAGTATGGAAGGTCATGACGTGAAGAAGTGGAGCATCAGGGACATCATCGATCTGGAATACTTCTTTCACAAAGATGCCGTTTCACAATCTGCCGAGGATCAGCAGAATTTAAATGAGCGGGACCGCAATATCTTCCTCGATTCCGTCCGTCCCGGCATAAAGGAAGGGAAAACACCTGCCCGGGAATACATCATCCGGGTATGGCTGAACCGGAGACGGGAAGTGGAAGCAGCCGAAGATGCTGTTCTGCCCGGTGAGAGTTTTGAAAGCCTCTACGGTTCTTTCCGGATGCTATTTGTTCTCGCCGGCATTGTTCTCGGCGGGGGAGCGGGGCTGTCATTTCTTACCTATGCCGGCGCCAGGCCTGTAAACGTCTTTGTCTATCTCTCTGCTTTTGTCCTTTCCCAGATACTCCTGCTTCTGCTGCTGCCTGTTCTTGCTCTATACAGAGTGAAGAAGAGAGCTTTTTTGTCTTCCTCGCCACTGTACAGAGTAATAGGCAGATTCATGCTCAGGGCCGTGCTTTGGGCCAGGAAACGGGTTTCCGGAAAACTGGGGGGGGCTGAGCGGCGCAGCAGGGCTGAAGCCATCCTGGGCATTATCAGGAGCAAGGGCCGCACCTATGGTTTTCTTTTTATCCTGCCCATCTTTATCCTGACCCAGCTTTTTGCCGTGGGGTTTAACCTGGGGCTGCTTGCAACCACCCTGTTTAAAGTCATCACAGCCGATATCGCCTTTGGCTGGCAATCGACTCTGCAGTTGAGTCCCGGGTCAGTACACGCTCTGGTGCAGAAAATCGCTCTGCCCTGGTCCTGGCTGGCGGCAGGTGATCCTGCCTATCCGTCACTCCCACAGATTGAAGGCAGCCGTATCATACTCAAAGAGGGTATCTATCACCTGTCAACGCCGGATCTTGCTTCATGGTGGCCTTTTCTCTGTTTCAGCGTACTTTTTTACGGTTTGCTCCCCCGTCTTCTCCTGTTTCTGGGTGCTGTTGCAGCACAGCGCAGACATCTCAACGCACTTGATTTTAGGCAGGGAGTCTATGAACAGCTGCTGCTGCGCATGACCACTCCCCTGGTGTCCACCCGCGGCCGCAGGGTTGACGATGCGGGCGCTGCTGCAAAAGAACCGAAGCCGGATTATTCCGCTGAAGACCAGGCCGCACCAGATGACCCGGCTAGCCACAGTAAACTCCTTGTCATGATCCCGGATGATATTTCCGATGCCTGCACACGGGATGAAATCGAATCTGCGGTGCGGAACAGGTTTGCTTCCTCCATTACGCAACTATTTAAAATCAATAAAGATTATGAGACGGATGCGGAAATACTCTCAAGCCTGAAAAACAGCAGCCGGCCTGCAGACATAGATATCCTGCTCATCCAGGAAGCATGGCAGCCACCCATATCAGAGTACATCACCTTCATAAAAAATCTACGCCTGGCAATCGGCCATGGCCCCTGCATAAGGCTGGGGCTTATCGGCAAGCCGCTGCCGGATACCATTTTTACACCGGTAAATAAAATAAACCTGAAAATCTGGACCCGGAGGATTACCGCTCTCGGGGACCCCTGTATTTATGCTGTGGAATTGGTGAACAATGCGTCCTGATGCTATCCCTGAATTTGCCATTGTCGGGCATCCAAACGAGGGCAAATCCTCTGTGCTCTCGACCCTGGCCGAAGACGACAGTGTGCGGATAAGCGCCACACCCGGCGAAACCGTCGTCTGCCAGCAGTTTCCGGTGATCATTGACGGCCGGGAAATCATCCGCTTCATAGATACGCCCGGATTTCAGAATCCCAGGAAAATATTGCACCAGCTGCAAAACCTCCGGGATTCAACGGATAATGTCATTGCTGCTTTCAGAGAAAATAATGTCGGAATTCCGGAATTCAGGGAGGACTGCGAACTCCTGCATCCCATTACACAGGGCGCCGGCATTATTTACGTTGTCGACGGCTCCAGGCCTGTGCGCGGCGTTGACAGGGCAGAGATGGAAATTCTGCGGCTCACCGGTCTGCCCCGCATGGCAATCCTCAACAGCAAGGATGCCAGGACGGATTATCTCGAGCAATGGAAGGACGAATTCCGCAAATGCTTCAATGTCTTCCGTGTCTTTAACGCGCACACGGCAAATTATGCCCAGCGGATAGAACTTCTCGAAAGCCTGAAGAATATTGACCAGGACTGGCAGACCACTCTTGACACCGTCATTGCTGCATTCAAGAAGGACTGGGCCCAGCGCAACCTTACCAGTGCCGGAATCATTACGGAAATGCTGCAGGAGTCTCTGTCGTATAAAATTGTCAGAAATCTTGCGGATTCCGGAGATGAAAAACGCATGAAGGCGGACATGCTGGCCGCCTATGAAAAAAAAATCAGGAAGATTGAATCCCGGGCACATCATAAGATCAGGAGCCTCTTTAAACACAACATCTTCAACCACGACCTGCCTCCCCGGTCCATTCTCCATGAAGATCTGTTCAGCGAGTCCACCTGGAAATTACTCGGCCTGAGCCGCAATCAGCAGATTGCTGCTGCAGGGATCAGCGGAGCCGGAATCGCTGTCGCCATAGATGCAGCAACTGCCGGTACAAGTTTCGGGTTGTTTGCAGCCCTGGGCGGTCTTGCCGGTGCCACGTGGGCGGCATTGGGCTCCAAAGGTATGGCGCAGACCAGGATCATGGGCATACCGTTGGGCGGCCGGGAAATACTGATCGGCCCGGTAAAAAACATCCAGTTTCTCTATATTCTGCTGGACCGCAGCCTCATCTATTATGGACATATCAGCAACTGGGCCCATGGCCGCAGAGATTATGATGCGGGTACGGTCGACCAGAAGAAAGATCCTGCCCAAAGCGGCTATGCCGACCAATGGGACTCCGGTGTCCGGAGTATATGTAATGCATTCTTCAAGGAGGCAACCCAAAACAACGGCACCGACAACCAGGACGCGGAACAGGGGATGAAAGATTTTCTCATTGATCAGCTGCAGAAGATTTCCCACAGCGAACACGTAAAGATAATGTGATATTTTTTAAGCAATCGGGGACCGTTGTTTACATTGAAACTATAAAAAGCCTGGGGGCACGTCATGATACTGGTTATTTCACCATCAAAAACGCTGGATTTTCAGGGGCAGCAATACCCAAACCATACCCAGCCGGAAATGCTAAAAAAGAGCCAGCGGTTAATCGAGGGGCTGAAAAAACTAAACCCCGGACAGGTTCGTAAACTCATGGGGCTAAGCGAAAAACTGGCACAGCTCAACTGGCAGCGCTACCAGGACTTTTCTGTTCCCTTCAGCCCCACCAATGCCCGGCAGGCGCTCTTCGCCTTTAAAGGAGACGTCTACTCCGGCCTCGCTGCAGAAACCTTCAATGCTGAAGATCTCGACTTTGCCCAGGACCATGTTCGCATCCTCTCCGGCCTCTACGGTGTTTTAAGGCCGCTTGACCTGATACAGCCCTACCGCCTGGAGATGGGAACAAAGATTGGAGCCGGACGCTCTAAAAATTTATATGAATTCTGGGATACCCTGGTGACAGAGGCCATCAGCAGGGACCTGCAGCATGAAAAACAACCTGTCCTGGTCAACCTTGCGTCAGAAGAATATTTCAAGGTTATCCGGCCCGAAGCACTCAACGGACCGGTACTTAAAATAACGTTTAAAGAAAACAGGAACGGCACATACAGAGTGATCGGCATCCATTCCAAACGCGCCCGCGGCCTGATGGTCAATTATGTGGTGGCCAACCATCTTGAAAAAACAGATGACCTGCGGAATTTTTCCAGCGAGGACTATACGTTCAACGCCGATTTATCCACTGATGCTGAACTGGTGTTCTGCAGGGGATAAAAATTTAATGTGAGATTAAGGAGTTAGGAGTGAAAAGCGAGGAGTCAAAACTTAGGGCTGAAGTAAAAATCAGCACATTTAACAAATTTTTTCTTGTCAGATACATATATTAAGAGCAAGTCCTATCAACACACGTTCTTCGGTTCTTGTGTAAAATTCATAAATACCAGGCCTGGCCCCCTCAACATCTTTTCTTACAATATTATTGATAATGATTATTGTTTAAAAATGATAAACAGGTGGATGATATACTTTTTATTGACTACCCATCCTATTATTTCAAGAAAATTTATGAGGTGATATCATGGCAACCACTACACATAATAAACAAACTGATTTTAACTTGTCTGCACCTGAAATTTTCCTGTCCTTCCTTTTGGGAGTGGTAGTAGTAATGGGACTCTGGTTTTTCGCCGGACTCCTTATGATGCTCTTTTTGATGTAATTCACGATTTGTGTATTAAGATGGTATAAATGCGACCCGCTCCCATTTATACCATCGGGCATTCAAACCTGGGTGTTGTAGCATTCCTGAAGCTGCTCAAGGATAATGCAGTACATGTTGTTGTTGACGCACGCTCAGCCCCATACTCCCGCTATGCATCGCAGTTCAATAAAAAAGAGATAGAGACTGCCGTAACCGGTGTTGGAATGAAATATGTTTTCATGGGTGACGCCATCGGCGGCAAGCCTTCTGACCCGCGGTATTTGCATGCAAACGTCCGGACAATGTATGATAAACTCGCTGCCTCAGATACCTTTCAGCATGGGGTGGAACGGCTGATAAAGGGGGTGATGGATGGATGGATTATTGCCATAATGTGTGCTGAAGAAGACCCGCTTAAGTGCCATCGGCATTTATTGGTCGCCAGCGAGCTGGAGCTGAAACGTAATATCCCTGTCTGGCATATTCGGTCCGATAACACGAGAATAAGAGCGAAAAATCATTTGGTGAAAAGGGACAGTCGGTTGGAATTATTCTGACCCGAAACATGGAAAAAGGGGACAGATCTACTTTTTATGACTACTATCTGTATAAATGGAAAATTATATAATAACGCTTCACTGACCCCTTGTTGACACAAGGTGTATCCTGCCCATGAAATTTGACGAACTCGGGCTTAGTCCCGAAGTGATAAAGGCCGTGACCGAGATGGGCTTTAGCGAGCTGACGCCCATCCAGGAGCAGACCTTTGCCCTTATCCGCGAAGGCCGCGATCTTGTGGCCATGGCCGAAACAGGCTCCGGCAAGACCAGTGCCTGCGGCATCCCTCTGGCCGAGATGGTTGATGCCAAAGTCCCCGGCATCCAGGCCCTCATCCTGGTCCCCACCCGGGAACTGGCCCTGCAGTATGTGGACGAGCTTGGCCTTATCGGCAAACATACCGGTATTGCGCCCTTTGCCATCTACGGCGGCTTTTCCATGGATATCCAGAAGGCCAAGCTGGCACATGGGGTCCATATCCTGGTGGCCACGCCGGGGCGGCTTATCGATCATCTCTACAACAGCACCCTCACCCTGGAGCAGGTCCGGATCGTGGTGCTGGACGAGGCCGACGAGATGCTCAAGATGGGCTTTATCGAGGATGTCAAATTCATCCTCTCATGCATCATGAACGAGCACCAGACCCTTCTTTTTTCCGCAACCATGGCCCCCGATGTCGAGGAACTGGCCAACTCTTTTTTAAAAGATCCGGTGCGTATCGAACTGAACCTGGAAGAGGTCTCTCCCCTGTCAATCATCCACCGCTTCCGCTACATCTTCGACAAGGAGCGGCTGCCGGTGCTGAAGCAGTATATTGAAGCAGAAAACCCGGCCCAGGCCATCATCTTCTGCAATTCCAAACGAAACGGCGAACTCCTTTACCGCAAACTGAAAGGGGTGGTAGATTCCCTGGAGTACATCCACGGCAGCCTGGACCAGAGCAGGCGGACCTCGATCTTCAACCGCTTCAAGCAGGGCAAGATCCGGGTGCTCATTGCCACCGATGTTGCGGGCCGCGGTCTTGATTTTTCCCGGGTGAGCCATATCTTCAACTACGATTTTCCCAGGGAGCCCGAAAACTACGTGCACCGCACAGGCCGCACCGGGCGGATGGGCAGGAAAGGGGTGGCTATCTCGCTTATCACCGGCCGAGATCTCTTCGGGGTCAAACGCCTGCTCAAGGAAAAGGGTATCCACGCGGCCTGGGACGGCAAGGTGCCTGACCTGAAGAGGGGTGCCGCAAAAAAAAGTTCCAGAAGGCCGGGGCGGCCTCCCGGCGGCGGCAGAAAATCGCGGCCGCCGCGACAGAAAACAAAATCCACTCCCCAGTCATAATCGTAATACAATGGCCCTCATCACTTTACAGAATATCTCGCTCGCCTTTGGCGGCCTGCCGATCCTTGACCGCATCAGCATGCAGATAGAGGCTGGCGAGCGGGTCTGCCTGGTCGGCCGCAACGGTGAAGGCAAATCCTCTCTCATGCGCTTGATTGCCGGAAAACAGCCGCCGGACAGCGGCCGTATCATCAGGCAGCAGGGGGTAAAAATCGGACTGCTCGGCCAGGAAGTCGAGGCCTCCCTGGCCGGTACTGTCTATTCCGTTGTCTCCGGCGGGATTGAGGGGTTCATGACTTTGCTGGACCAGCACCGTGATGTTAGCAGCCGCCTGGCTGAAAATGGCAGCGCGTCTCTGCTGGCCGAACTGGCTGCTGTGGAGCACGAGATGGAAACAGCCTCTGTCTGGCAGGTGCGGCAGCAGATCGAAACCGTGCTTTCCCGATTGCAGCTCGATCCGGAAAAGGATTTTGCCGAGCTCTCCGGCGGCATGCAGCGAAGGGTGATGCTGGCCCGGGCCCTGGTCTGCCACCCTGACCTGCTGCTTCTGGACGAGCCTACCAACCATCTGGATATCGAGTCCATAACCTGGCTGGAGGAATTCCTGCTGGCCGGCTACTGTACACTTCTCTTTGTCACCCATGACCGTGATCTCCTCAGGAAGCTGGCCACCAGGATACTGGACCTGGAGCGCGGCAGCATCAACAGTTGGCCCGGCGATTACGACACCTATCTGCGCCGCAAGGAAGAGATGCTTGCTGCAGAGAGCAGCCGGCATGCCCTTTTTGACAAAAAACTGGCCCAGGAGGAAACATGGGTCAGGCAGGGGATCAAGGCGCGGAGGACCCGCAACCAGGGGAGAGTGCAGGCCCTGGTTGAAATGCGCCGGCAACACAAGGCCAGGCGTCAGCAGGTGGGCAATGTCCGCATGGTGATCACCGAGGCCGGGCTTTCCGGCAAACTGGTTGCCGTACTGGAGGATGTTTCCTTCAGTTATGGCGTTGACCGCGTGATCAGGAATTTTTCAGGCACGGTCCTGCGCGGTGACAGGGTCGGCATTATCGGCCCCAACGGCTCCGGTAAGACCACCCTGCTGCGCCTGCTGCTTGGTGAGCTGAGACCGGATGCGGGACAGGTCCGCCTGGGCACCAACCTGCTGCCGGTTTATTACGATCAGCAGCGGGCCCAGCTGGATGCAGCAAAAACCGTTATCGACAACCTGGGAGACGGTAGCGATTTTGTCGAGATCAACGGCCGCCGCCGCCATATCATCGGTTATCTGCGTGATTTTCTTTTTACCCCGGACCGGGCACGTTCACCGGTCAGTATCATTTCAGGCGGTGAACGGAACCGGTTGCTCCTTGCAAAGCTCTTTGCCCGGCCTTCCAATGTTTTGGTATTGGACGAGCCCACCAATGACCTGGATATTGAAACCCTGGAACTCCTCGAAGAGCTGATCATGGAGTACAGCGGCACCGTGCTTGTTGTCAGTCATGACAGGGCCTTTCTCAACAACATTGTGACCAGCACCCTGGTCTTTGAAGGTGAGGGCATGGTGCAACAGTATGCCGGAGGCTATGATGACTGGCTCCGGCAGAATCCCGTGCACCAGGAAAAGGTGCCCCCGCTCAGGCAGGAGAGAAAGGAACGGTTTAAAGCCAAACCAACCGGCCACCGCAAGCTGACGTTCAAGGAGAGCAGGGAACTTGAGGAGCTGCCCGGCAGGATCGAGACCCTGGAGCAGGAACAGAGGCGCCTCTTCGAGGCAATGGCCGATGAATCTCTTTACCGGGATGATGGAAATGCAGCAGCCCGGGCAGGCACCAGGCTGAGTGAGCTTGAGCAGCTGCTGGCAGAGGCCTATGGCCGCTGGGAGGAGTTGGAAACCGTGCGCGAAGAATATAGTAAAATTAAAGGACTAAGGACTGAGGGCTGAGGACTATGGGGCAGAAAGTGAGGTTGAGGAGTGAAGGGGAAGGCTTAGAACGCAAAGAAAAAAGATGAATATATCCGGAAGACCCAAACAGGAGACCGCCTTTCACTCCCTGACCCCTGAGAGGATTATCACCCTGGTGGAGAAAACACTGGACCGGCGCTGCACCAATCTCTGCCGGCCCCTAATCAGCTATATCAACCGGGTTTACGAGCTGGAGTCCGAGGACGGCAGCGGCCTGGTTGCCAAGTTCTACCGGCCCGGCCGCTGGTCGCAGGACGGGCTGCAGGATGAGCATGATTTCCTCATCGAACTTGCCGGCCAGGAGGTTCCGGTTGTCGCACCGCTCATGCTCCGGGACGGCTCCAGCCTGAGCAGCCATGACAACATTTATTTTGCCGTGTTTCCTAAAACAGGCGGCCGCAGCTTTGATGAATACAATGACGATCAGTGGCTGGAACTGGGCCGCCTGCTGGGCCGCACCCACAACATCGGGGCCATGCATCTGCCCAAGGACCGTCTGACCATGGCGCCGGACAGGTCTACCCGGCAGCAGGTTGACTATATTCTCAATGGCGGCTTCATGCCTGACGATCTGCAGAGTCCGTTCAAAAACCTTACCGATGCCCTTATCAATGAAATCACTCCCCTGTTCAACAATACCGGGATGATCCGCATCCACGGGGACTGCCATTTTTCCAACCTCATATACCGGCCGGACGAATCTTTTTATCTCATCGACTTTGACGATATGGTCGTGGGCCCGCCGGTGCAGGATTTCTGGATGCTGCTCCCCGGCTATAGGGAAGATTCACTGGCTGAGATCGAGATATTCCTGGAAGGCTACGAAATGTTCAGGGATTTCGACATGGACAGCCTGCGCTTGATCGAGCCGCTGCGGGCCATGCGCTATATCCATTACACGGCCTGGTGCGCCTACCAGTATGCCGAAGACGGCGAAACCAGGGTGGATGCGGATTTCGGCTCCCGGCAATACTGGCAGGCCGAAATGGGAGACCTGGCAGACCAGCTGCAGCGCATTGTGAAAGGCTGAAGAGAAAAGGATCCAAGGTTTCAAGGGGTCAAGGGAGAAAGAAAAAGAGTAGTTTACAGTCTTCAGTCGGCAGATGGCAGAAGAAAAAATTAAAGGCAAAAAACGCTGGGTGTGAAGGGATAGGATATGTATGGAACAAAGCGGGTGGATATCATACCGGGGGCAAGGGTTTGCATCGTATTAAAGAAAGACCAGCGAACCGGAAAACTCACAGAAGGAATTGTCAAAGACATCCTGACAAAATCCCCGGCTCATCCCCATGGCATTAAGGTCCGCCTGCAGAGTGGCGAAGTCGGACGGGTTAAGAGCATTGTCAGCTGAATTTCGTGGCTATCAGAACAACTTGAAATTTATGAAAATATTCCAGAAATGGCGGGTTATCTATGCTGTTTGCTGTCTCGTTTATATGGGCTGGATAATTCATGTCGGCGCTAACGAATTCGACAGGATCAACGGCCAGTATCTTAGGCTTGCTGAAGAGCTTGACGCAGGCGGGATAAGGACCGGGGCTCTTGAGGAACTCAGCGCCGAGTGCCGCAGGAAATCAAGGAAGGGAACCGGCCTGGAAGAGGATGGCTGTTTAACCTGGCCGCTCTCGGTGGTGAAGGCAAGGGAGAAGGAGATTAAAGAACGCCGCATCCGGGCCAGGGAGCGTGGCTTCATTAAACTGGTGCTGTTTTATACTGGTTTTGTGGTCATTTTTCTGCTTGCTCCACCGATCCTGCTCTATCTGCTTATTTTCGGGATCATCACACTCTACAAAAATATTAAAATCGTCAGGTGACTTAGCTTTCCTGCAGGGGTCTGGATTTACCCTGCGTTCTTCCCCAGCAGAATCAGAACCCGCAGGCTTGCAGCTCCGGAAACATATCAAGAGGAGCAATGCAGAGTGACAGGTATGGATGGAACAAAGCGGGCGGGTCAAAAAGTTTTGAGATTGAGATTCCTGAGCATTTATAATAAATGTTGACAACAAACAAAGATATTATTAATTCTTAATTACAATTATTTTATAAGCATTTTAAACGCTTTAGCGCTTGCCATTAACTAAGTGCGCATATCAACCGTTATTTTGATAATGCGCATTCGCAATATTTTTTCTTTTGATCAATGTCATCAAAAAATGATGCAATTGATTAAGGCAATTCTGATTTTGTAATCTTTCGGCGTAGATGTACTCTGACGCGTCAGTATTGCCAAATTATCTTCATTTTTCCTGGTTCCAACGTTGTCGACACAGTGGTTTGCAACGCTTAAACAACTTATTGAGAAGGAGATAAAGATGAATGGAAAAAGCATATTAAAATTGTTGGCCGTTTTGCTGGTGGCTTTACCCTTAGCCGCCTGCAGCCCCAAAGAAGCACAGATGAGCAGTAGCGCGGAAATGGATCCCGGCCTGGCTGATATTCAGGCGCGGGAAAGAGCCCTGTCAGAACAAATATCATTGCTCTCAACCCTGAAAAATGATCTCCGTCTGAAGGAACTGAAACTGGCTGAACAGGAAAAAGCAAATCAAAGAGCCAGGCAGGAAGCAGGAGCGCAACCCATGCAGGTCAAATCACCCGCCCGAACTATGGCCGGTGATGATTTGTTCCCGCCTAATGCCAAACTTGGCGAATGCTACGCCAGGGTCTTTGTGCCGCACAAGATGCAGACAGTGACGGAACAAGTTCTTGCCAAGGAAGCATCCGAAAAAATCGAAATTATCCCGGCGAAATACAAAATCGTAACGGAAGAGGTCATTCTCGAGGAGGCCTCGCAGAGGCTTGAGGTTATTCCCGCCGAGTACTCCACGGTTGAAGAACAAGTTTTAGTTGAGCCCGCCAAGACGAAAATCATTGATGTGGATGCGGTATATGAGACGGTTACTGAAAAAATTCTCGTAAAACCGGCCCATGTTGCCTGGAAAAAAGGCACAGGACCAATACAGAGAATCGATGAGGCCACCGGAGAGATCATGTGTCTGGTCGAAATCCCGGCCGAATACAAAACTGTCACCAAACGAATACTCAAAATCCCTGCTACAACGAAAACTGTAGAGATCCCGGCCGCTTACGAAACCGTCAAAAGACGCATAGTGAGTAAACCGCCGACCACAAAGATGGTTGAAATCCCGGCAAAATACGGGACGGTCAAGGTTACACAGCTTGTGCAGCCGGCCCAGGAAAAACGTATTCAGATTCCTGCTGAATATAGGACTGTTACCAAACAGCAGGTTATTGATCAAGATCACATGGAATGGCGTCCCATTCTCTGCGAGACCAACATGACGCGCTCCCGGATATCAGACATCCAGGTCGCTCTGAAAAAGAAAGGCTTTGACCCCGGTCCGGCTGATGGGGTTATAGGCACAAGCACGATGACGGCGGTCAATGCGTTTCAGAAGAAAAACGGATTGCTGGTCAGCAAATACTTGACGCTCAGCACCCTCGAAGCTCTGGGAGTCAGCCCACGTTAAATGACCTGAGTGCAAATCTTAACTGTCATAGGAATGGGTTGACCAGGATTTTCTTGAGTCAACCCATTCATTTTCACTCTCTGAAGCCCAGCAGATTTTATTATGTTTTCCTTCCAGCTCCTTGCTCGGTGTGCAATATCCGTCTAACACACCGGCCCTGCCCATGCCTTTTTAAAACTGCTTTAAACGGGAAAAAGCATCCCGTTCATTCTCGCCAATATATGAGGGTGGTTCAGGATGCTCCCCTGTTTTTTTACACTGCAGGAAAAAGCAATTTCATATCTTCAATCGACTAAATTTTGCTGTATATGAAAGGTGATCTTTTGTCATCCGGGCGCAATAGATCTTCCCCGAGCAGCTGCCCCTGGTCAAGAATCTTCTCGCGGGACAGGCCGGTGGCAGACTCCATCATAGTTACTAATTCACCCCCTGCAAGCGGTTTTTCCTGTTCCTGGATCTGAGTAAGTATGTCATTGACACTGATCACACTGGACCATCGCATCAAAACCAGCATGGAGGCCCCATACAAATCCGATTCCAAGACAGGGCTGTTTGTGTTTTCCTGAGACCATTGAAATATCTTATCTCTGATCATTCTATTGGCAAGAACCGTATCAACATGCCGCCTGGCAAGAAATTTCTCCCAAAGGTAAGGAACCTCTAACTTCGAAAATCTTTTGGCGAGCAATTCACAGAATCCCTCGATAAACCAGCGAGTATGGTATGAAGCCCTGTTGTCAATATCTTGTTGCAGATTTGAAATGCCTCTCAGGACATCATGGCCCAACTCATGGGGAAGGGTATCATATAGGAGTTCATGAATCGCTTCGGGAGCATCCGGACCATGCAGAGGGGCATTTTTCCGAACAAGAACCAAGCGGACCTCACCCCAGTGAGCCTCACGCGCCGAAAATCTCATCTGAAAACGATAGTATTCAGGCACAGAAACAAATTCTAAAATATAAAGCAGAATATTCTCATTGAGGGTGCTGCCGGACTCTTCTTCCACAAACTGATAACAACGCTGGACTGTCGCTGCAAATTCGTTCAAGCCCCTGTTTTCCGCATCGGGGATGTTGGTTTCAATAACCAGTTTATGGGAATTCCCCAATGCAAATGTAAGTGCTTTCATGCCCGTAAAACTGGCAGGATTTATTTCAACAGTCGGATATTGTGTGCCACTTTCGTCGAAACCGGTTATTTCCTGCGAAAAAGTGACATAGGGAGAAACTTTTGCCGAAACGTTCAATGCTGATGCAATTAACAGAATTACAATGCATGCAAATGTAACGAAATTTTTCATAAATAATATTCCCACATAGTCTGTGTATGGGAATGAGTGAAAAAAGAGGCATGTAAATTGACAATATTTTGTCAATTCGCAGTGCACAATTTCGTCAATCAATACTTTTTATAAAATTATTTCTTCATTGGAAGGGGCATCAAACTTGCTGTTTTCCTTAAAAAAAATACTCCTCGATTTTTTTTATTAATCTATAGTGCCGGTTTCCCGTCACTCTTATGATGCAAAAGTTGTGCCTGATTACTTCAACTACCAATTTGCTAACCAACTTGGGGAGAAAATATCTGTGACAGGGATGGGGGACGTTGTATAAGCGTTGAAAAATCTGGGGACACTCATTCCTGCGGACGTTGGAATTTAATTTACGCCCTGCTGAGCAACATCAGGATCTCCAGGCCGGCTGCGCCGGGAAACATATCAAGGGGTACAATGCCCTGGACTTTGTAGCCATGCTGCTTCCACTGCCTGAAAGAGTCCGGGACCTGGTCTACCCCGCAGTGTATGTGGAGCACTTTTAGCGGTGCCCGCCGGCTCAAGGCAGCGATGACACCCTCCTGGGGCCCCTGCCGGGGTGGATCAAGCAGGATTGTCTCGGCGCCGAGACCATCGGGAAGCGGAATTTTTTCAATACCGGCTGCCGTGATGCGGCGGGCCAGAAAACGTGCTTTCCTGGAGCCGGGGTTTTGCTTTTTGTTGGAGATTGCGGCCCGGATAGCCGGGCCTTCCGCATCAATGCCCACCACCTTTTTGTAGCCGGGTGCCAGAAAATGGCTGAACAGGCCGTAGCCGCAATAAAGATCCAGGAGCGTCTCAGCCGGATGCGGCTGGAGCAGTGTCCGGGTCATGTCCAGCATCACCGGCACCATGGCCTCATTGACCTGAGAAAACGAGGTGGGGTGATAAAAATAACGGCAGCCATGATGGCTGACAGCAAGGTTCGCTTTGCCGAAGAGTTTCTTGAATTGCAGGATATCGGTGGACTGCCGCTCCTCAAGATAATAATCCGAACAACTCGGGTCCGTATAGATATAGGCAGAGGTTACCGGTTCGGGCAGCTTCCTGAGGTGGTCGGCCAGCATCTTCAGCTTGCGGACCAGGGGGCCGTTTAATGTATCTACATTGAAGATTACGGCATGCTCCTTATAGCTGCCGCGGATAATCAGGTAATTCAGATGGGCGGCCACCAGTTTGAAGGGTGCTTCACTGATCTTCTGCTGCAGGAATGCATAAATCCGGCCGTGCCCAGGCGGCTCCAGGGGAGATTCCACAAAGGGTTTCTGCTGTAAGCGCAAGGCACGGTCATTGAACAGGAGATAGAGGGTGCTGCCCTTGAGCACAGTTTTGCGTTTGGATGTGGTCCGGTAGCCCCGCGGCCTGGGGGAAGCAATTACTGGTTCGGGTATTCCCGGCAACCGGTAATGCTGCCAGAACAGGACCAGGGCCTGGTTTTTGATCTTCAGTTCTGCCGGGTATTCAAGATGGGCCAGGGGGGAACTCTGCAAAGTCGCAGGGGATAGCGGTCTGGACGGTTCGGCAATCAGCGGCCGCAGCAGACCTCCAAAGGTCACAGGGGCTGGTCTGCCTCCGCTCAGCACCTCTTTCCCGGTTTTTCGCACGCCTTTTGCCGGCACCCTGGCCTGTAACTGGGGTGTATCCCTGGCAGGTTGTTTTTGGCGATATTCTCGCTGGGGTCGGGGTTTTTTACGCACCAAAGCTGGTTCTCCAGAAATTAATAAGCCCTACGCAGCTTTCATTTCCAGGTATTCATTCTCCCCTTCGGCCAGATTCGCTTCCTTCATGGCCAGGTATTCGTCAAAGTCCATCATCATGTCAATGATTGAGTCCGGAGTGACCTCGACAATCCTGTTTGCCACGGTGGATACAAACTGATGGTCATGGGAGGCGAAGAGGACCACCTCCGGAAAAGTTATCAGGCCGTTATTCAAAGAGGTGATTGACTCAAGATCGAGGTGGTTGGTCGGCTCATCAAGAATGAGGGCGTTGGCGCCGGAGAGCATCATCCTGGAGAGCATGCAGCGTACCCGTTCGCCTCCGGAGAGAACAGAGGTCTTTTTCATCGCCTCCTCTCCGGCAAAAAGCATCTTGCCCAAAAAACCCCGGACAAAGCTCTCATGCTCATTGGGTGGTGCATACTGGCGCAGCCAGCCGATAAGATCAAGCTCCCCATTATCAAAATACGCCTTATTTTCTTTCGGGAAATAGGCGTTGCTGATGGTCACCCCCCAGCGGAAACTGCCCTTGTCCGGCTGCAGCTCCCCTGCCAGTATCTGGAACAGGGTGGTTTTTGCCAGGCTGTTCGCCCCGACAAAGGCGATCTTGTCGCCCTTGTTGACGGTAAGGTTGAGATCCTCAAACATGGTAACCCCGTCAATTTCTTTGGAAAGACCTTTGATCTCCAGAATGATGTCGCCACAGGGCCGTTCCGGCTTGAAAACGATGTATGGGTATTTGCGCGAGGAAATAGGCATGTCCTCGACGGTAAGCTTCTCGAGCAACTTCTTGCGAGAGGTGGCCTGCTTGGCCTTGGAGGCGTTGGAACTGAAGCGCTGGATGAATTCCTTGAGCTCCTCGGCCTTGGCCCTGGCCTTCTTGCTCTCGGTCTCCTTCTGGTGGAAACGGAGCTGGCTGGCCTGATACCAAAAATCATAGTTGCCGACATAGAGCTGGATCTTGCCATAATCGATGTCCGCCATATGGGTGCAGACCTGGTTCAGGAAATGGCGGTCATGGGAAACTATGATAACCGTGTTCTGGAAACGGGAGAGAAAATGCTCCAACCAGGTGATGGTCTGCAGGTCCAGCTGGTTGGTAGGCTCGTCCAGCAACAGGATATCCGGGTTGCCGAACAGGGCCTGGGCCAGCAGGACCCGCACCTTATCGCTGCCGTCAAGCTCATTCATCCTTTTCTGCCGAAACTCTTCAGGTATGCCGAGGCCGTTTAACAGCACCGCAGCCTCTGCCTCTGCTTCGTAGCCGTTCATTTCACCGAATTTAGCCTCAAGTTCTCCGGTACGGATGCCGTCTTCCTCAGTAAAATCAGCCTTTGCATAGAGGGCCTCACGTTCGGCCATCACCCTGTAGAGTTTCTTGTGCCCCATGATCACAGTATTAAATACAGTGTGCTCGTCAAAGGCGAACTGGTCCTGGTTGAGCATTGCTAAACGCTGTCTCGGCCCCTTGCTGATCTCGCCCCGGTCAGGCTCAAGTTCACCAGCCAGGATTTTCAGAAAGGTGGATTTGCCGGCGCCGTTTGCCCCGATCAGACCATAGCAGTTGCCAGGGGCAAACTTGATATTAACGTTCTGAAATATGACCCTCTTGCCATAGGAGAGCGCTACATTGGATGCGGTTATCATTATCGTGTCCTCTTAATATATACAACGCCATAAATCCGGTTAATCCTGCCCTGCTGCATAATTCGCTGCCGGACAAGCGGTTCGAACTTATGACGCCATGTATGAAATAAGCCACAAGGAGACTCCAAGTGGCATAGAATTTTCCGATTCAGTAGAAGCGGGAATAAAGGTGACTACTGATTTAAGGCACTAACCCCCATTCGGGGATTCTTTTCAATACCCCCTTGAGGGGTATAAATGCCTTCACAAAATTGTTCCTTGCAGAAAAACTAAAAACAATTTCTAAGGCACTAACCCCCATTCGGGGATTCTTTTCAATACCCCCCTGAGGGGTATAAATGTCTTCACGAAATTGTTGCCTTGCAGAAAACTAAAAACAATTTCTAAGGCACTAATCTTCCTGCAGAGGAATGTCTTCCGTGTCGCCGCTAGAGTTATTTTTCTTCTCCAGCTTGCGCTGCCTTTTTTCCTCTTTCTTCTTTTTCTTTGCCAATTCTTTCTGGCGCTTTTCAAATGAATAGTTTGTTCTTGCCAAGACTCTGTCCTTAAGTATGGGTTTTTGTTTCAGGATTCAGGGTTTTCGGTTAATCCGTGTTACTCATGATCAATTTGCCGGGTTAATACCTTCTCTTGCGAAAGGTGCTTTTTTTACGGCGCTCTTCTGCCTGGTTGACTTTTATTTCACGGCCTTTAAGCATGCTCTTGTTAAGGGCCTTGATCGCCGTGTCCGCCTCAGAATTATTGGGCATGTCAATAAAGCCGAAGCCTTTTGACTGGCCTGAGAACTTATCCTTAATGAGGTTCAGGCTGTTAATTTCACCATATTCTAAAAACATTTCCCTGAGTTCTTCTTCAGTCATGCTATAGGGCAATTGTCCTATATAAATATTCATATATTTTCTCCCGGATAATCTGCGCTGATCTTCTCCCTGAATCCCGTCACGGATCCAGATTTCTCTAAGCCACCAAGTAACCAGCACAAAGTTAGTCAATGGCAATGCTTTATTAAATGATGCATCCGCAGGTTTTGTCAGTTCCCGTCACCGTAATATACTTTTACGGATTCAGAAACAGATTTCCGGTGGAGTCGACCATCATGGCGGCCCGGCTCTGTCTCTTCTGACCGCTGCCAGCCTTGCTGCTCCTGGCGGGCGCCTGTTCCTGCCTTCTCTCTCCGACAGGTTTTGTGGTTCTTCCAGCAGGGCGCCAAGTGCTGCGGCCTGCAGAACGATTGTTTTTCTTCGTCTTGTGCCACGGCTTTTTGCCGGGTTGTTCGGTTGCGGCAAAAGTGCGGTTCTGAATCTCTTCAGCAAGGTCGGATCCATTGACCCGGTTCATTTTCCTGCCCAGTGTTTTTTCGATCTGGATGATGATCTTCCTGTCGCCGCTGCCGGCAAATGTAAAAGCCTCGCCGGTGCATGAAGCGCGCCCGGTACGGCCGATCCTGTGGGTAAAAGCATCCACTGTGTCAGGCACGTCGAAATTTATCACGTGCGAAATACCCGACACGTCAATACCGCGCGCTGCGATATCCGTGGCCACCAGGACCTTGTATTCGCCGCGCTTGAAACCGTTTAAGGCTTTCTGTCGCTTTTGCTGCGAAAGGTTGCCCTGCAAGGAGGTCGCGGCATAACCGGCCCTCTGCAGTTGGCGGGCCAAACTCTCTGCCCGATGCTTGGTGCGGGTAAAAATGAGTGTTGCCCCCATATCGGTTTTGGCCATGATGTCTTTGAGCAGAGACGTCTTGCCACTCTGCTCCACTGTATAAAGAACCTGCGCCACGGTGGCAATGGGCCGGCTGTGGTCGATCTGCACCCTGACAGGATTATCGAGAGTCTCTTCAGCCAGGTGGCGGATTTCGGCGGGCATGGTGGCGGAAAACAGCAGCGTCTGCCGCTCAGCAGGCAGGTAGTTTAAAATACGCCGGATGTCCGGCAGGAAACCCATATCGAACATATGATCCGCTTCATCGAGGATCAGGTGTTCCACCTTGGCCAGGTTGAAGGTCCTGTCACGCAAATGATCAAGCAGGCGGCCGGGACAGGCGACAATGATCTCAACGCCGCTCCGGATCTTTTTGATCTGGGGCAGCTTGCCGACCCCGCCATATACCGCAATGCTGCGGATTCCGGTCTGACGGCCCAATTTGGTGATGTCGATATGAATCTGTTCTGCCAGTTCGCGGGTCGGGGCGACTATAAGGGTCCGAACCCTGCCACGCGGGCCATTGAGCAACCGCTGCAAAATGGGGAGGACAAAGGCCGCGGTCTTGCCGGTGCCGGTCTGGGCCAGGCCCAAAATGTCACGACCCTCCAGGATTGCGGGAATAGCCTTTTCCTGGATCGGGGTTGGGGTTTCATAATTACAGGCCTTAATGCCTGCAGTAATTTTCGGATGAAAATCAAATTGTGTAAAACTCATTTGTTGTCTCTCAATATGTATTTGTGTGGCACTGCCGCAGCAGTATAAGGTGCAAAAGCTTATCGGTATCAAAAATACCGATGATTGACTTACAGGCACCACCTGCGAAACGGCAATAAGCGTTTCTGCCACTGGTTATATAATTATTATTCTTGGATAAATAGAGAAAGCCATGTCGCGGACACGATGGTCAACTCAGGGGGATCTCTGCTGTCCAATTGCAAGTGATCAGCAGAAACTTAAATAGCGGCTTCTAATCTAACGGGATGAATAAGTCTCGGAAGGAAGAACGACGTATGAAGAATTCGCCAGGCACTTAGTGCACATACCTTT
>JAHEID010000021.1:14196-22914 GCA_024639555.1 Deltaproteobacteria bacterium | reverse complement strand
TTCTTGCATCCAAGTTCAAGCTTTATGCCGTAAAATTTGTTTCAGTTTGACCCATTGTTTTCATTCTCTTGTTCGCCGCTGTTGAAAATGCGAACCTTGGCCGCCAGCTCCCATATTTTTTGCTGCACGGCCCTGTTCACAGTACCTTCAGGATACGAACCGTCTTTCATTTTTTCACCGGCTTCTTTGCCTGTGAGCAGTGCAATGCCCTCGTCAATACTGGAGACCGCATAGATATGAAATTTACCATCCTGCACAGCTTCCACGATTTCATCCCGCAGCATGAGATGCTTGACGTTGCTTGCCGGGATGATAACACCCTGGGTACCGGTTAGACCCTTGGCCTTGCAGACGGCGAAAAAACCCTCTATTTTTTCATTGGCCCCGCCGATGGCCTGCACCTCGCCGCGCTGGTTCACCGACCCTGTGACTGCCAGATCCTGACGGATCGGAAAACCGGAAAGGCTGGATAGGAGGCTATAAAGCTCCGAGGAAGAGGCTGAGTCGCCTTCAACCCCCTCATAAAGCTGTTCAAAAGTGATGCTGGCTGAAAGGGCCAGGGGAATATCCTCGGCATACCTGCCCCCGAGATAGCCTGCCAGGATAAGGCTGCCCTTGTTATGAATAGGCCCGCCCAGTTCAGTTTCACGGTCGATATTAATAATACCCTTGCTGCCCACAAAGGTCCTCGCTGTAATGCGTGAAGGCTTGCCAAAGCTGTAGTCGCCAAGTGGCAGCACCGATATGCCGTTCACCTGCCCCACAACCGTGCCCGTGGTATTAATCAGGATGGTCTCCTCTTCAATCATTTCCTGGATGATCTTTTCAATCCGGTTGGAACGAAAGATCTTTTCTTCAATTGCCTTCTTGACCTCATTTGCAGCCACCAAGTCCTTGTTTTCCTGTTCCGCCCAGAAAGAGGCCTGACGAATGATATCCACCACGTCGCCGAATACGGTTATCAGTTTATTCTGATGGGCCGCAAGACGCGCACTGTATTCAATTACCCTGCAGACCCCGTCAGGGCTGAAATGTTTCAACCCTTCTTCACGGCAGATATTACCGATGAAATGGGCATACAGTTTGCCGGATTCTTCGGTCCAGGGGGTGCGGAAATCAAAATCAGCCTTGACCTTGAACAGTTCGGGAAAATCCTGGTCAAGATTGTAGAGGAGATAGTAAAGCAGTGGGTCGCCGACAATAATAACCTTGATGTCCAGGGGAATCGGCTCCGGCTCCAGGGTGCGTGTGGTCATGAAGCCGAGGGTCTTTTCCAGGCTTTCGATGACCACCTCCCCGTTCTTCAAGGCCCGCTTGAGTGTTTCCCAGGCCAGGGGCTTGGTAAGCAGTTCAAAGGCGTCCAGCATGAGATAGCCGCCGTTTGCCTTGTGCAGGGCGCCGTTTTTTATCATGCGGAAATTAGTGACCAGGGCGCCGAATCTGCCCACATATTCTACACGGCCGAGCAGATTCGCCGCAGTGGGATTTTTTTCATAAACAACCGGAGCTCCCTTGGTGGAACTGTTATCCACGATGAGATTGGCTCGGTATTCATCAAAGGTTACCTGCTGTTCCTGCAGCATGGCCATGAACTGTTGCTGCTCCGGCGAGGCCTCCGCCATTTTCTTCAGATGCTTGAAGGAACTTACATGCTTGAGCAGGAAAGCCCGGACTTCAACGAGAAATGCGACAACATTTTCAAGCTCCCTGTATTTTTCCTTCAGCTCATCGAGAAAATGATCGATGGCAAATGCAACGGTCTTGCGGTCAATCTCCAGCATCTTCTGCTTGGCCTCTTTCTGCAATTCTTGGGCCTGCCGCATCGTTTTACGGATTTCTTCCTCCAGTTTCTTCTGGCCCTTTTCTATCTTCTTCAGGGTCGCATCTTCCAGTTCTTCCATTTTCTCGGCTGTCAGGGCTTCGCCATCGATCACCGCAACGATACCGATGTTGTCAGGACCCTGCAGCAGACGAAAGCCTGCTTTCTTGACCTTTTCTTCAAGTATTGCAAAAAGTTCCTTGCTTCTCTTGTTAAACCGGTCCTTATTTTCCTGACGCTCCTTCTGGTACTCATTGCTTTCAAATGCCTTGGGAACCTCTGTTTTCAGCTCCTCAACCAGCTGATCCAGATCGTCCCGGAACTTACAACCCTTACCGGCCGGCAGCCTGAGCGTTTTCGGAGTATCGTTGTCATTGAAATTATTGACATAGAGCCAATCGTCGGGCACAGGTTTTATCCCGGCATGGGTTTCCAGGTATTTGCTGATAATGGTCTTTTTGCCTGTCCCGACCGGCCCCAGGGCATACAGATGATATCCCTGGCTCTTTATGTTGATTCCGAAAGAAATGGCCTGCAGGGCACGTTCCTGGCCGATAACTCCTTCATAAGCAGGCAGTTCCTCGGTGCTTTTGAAACCAAGCTGCGCAGGATCAAACTGGTGTCGGAGCTGTTCCACCGAGAGCTTTATAGCCTGGCTGGACATTGTGCTTTTCCTCCTGTGTTGTTTTGGCTGCAGACCGCATCGGTTTCTGCCCGATCCGAATTTTGAAAGGCAAAAAAAGATAAAGACACCCTCTTTAATAAAATACACTATGCATATTTTATATATTATTTTATTTGCACCTTTACCGGATGTCCAGAATTTTGCAAAAGAAAAAGGGGAAGAGCTTATTTTGCATCACGCTGTAAAACAAGGGTGGCCAGGGTGACAATTGCAATACCAGGAAAAATTACTGCCGGCGGCAGGCCTTTACCAAGACTCCAGTTGATCAACAGCACAAAGGTCGGATAGAAATAACTGTAGGCCATGACCCGCGTGGGGCCCAGGTAGAGGGTGGAGATATGGGTAAGGTAAAATGTGATGATGGTTGAAAAAACCGCCAGGTAGACAATGCCCGCCCATACCTTTATTTCAACGGTTTGCCAGTCAACCGCGCCCAAACTTGAAATTGAGAGCAGAAGCAGCCAGACTGTGCCGGTGGCCAGGACCCAGAAGGTCATGATCACCATTGATTCCCGTTGATGCAGACGTCTCACCAGCGGGGTATAGGCAGCCATCATAAAGCAGCCTGCCAGGAAAAGAAGGTCGCCGTAATTGACGTCCAACCCCAGCAGCCGCTTAATATCGCCCCGGAAAATGACCCAGAGAGCACCGACCATGCCGAAGAAAAGTGCCCAAAGCCGGCCGCGGCCCAGGCGTTCTTTCAGAAAAATTGCGCTGTAAATCCCTGAGATCCCCGGCACCAGGGTAAAGATAACGCTGGCGTTCAAGGCATTGGTGTAACGCAGCGATTCAAACATACACCAGAAAAAGCCCACCGTGCTGGCACTGATCAATGCATAGCCGCATAGCTGCCTGGCCGACGGCAGGAAAAAACCGTGATTCAACACAAGAATTGGCGCCAGGCAGAGTACGGCCACCACGTAACGGACCAGGAGCAGGACAGCCGGTTCCAGGCCGTGGGTTATGGCCTCGCCCACCGTAAATGAGCTGGACACAATAATCGATGCCAGCAGCATCAGGCAGTGCACGCTCCACAGCGGCAGCTGTGTGTTAAGGTAGTTTGGTTTTCCGCTTTCAGACATGGAGGGACAAGATACCCGGACATTGTTTTTTTTAAAAGTTTAAAAGAAAATAGCGGCTGCAGAGTACTAGATAATTAAACGAGAAAAATCCAAAGCCAGGATCCGTTAAAAAATTCTTGTTGCCTTTTATCACCGGGTCCACGAAAATAAGGGAAACACCATAAATAACGCATAGTATGACTTGACAGGGAAGAACATCTGATTAGTGTTTTTAACAAATTCTAATAATAGTTCTCAATAATACTGAGTTAACATTATGACATGTGCTGCTGCAGGGAGAACATAGTTTGAAGCCTTTAATGGAGGATTGCATTTTACCATTGGAGGTTTCTTTCGTTTTTAAACAAAAAAATGGGAGGAATATCATGAAAAACAAACACGGATTTCTGATTCTGATGGCTATGCTGCTTCCTCTGGTGGTGGCGGGCTGTGGCGGGAAAAATATTTTAACGGGCTCGAGCAGCGCTGATGATGAGATGATGCAGATGCACCATCTTCATTCCATGATGAACCATGGGCTTTCCATGGTAACCCAGGGCTCTAACACCGTTATGATTTCCTATATGAAGATGGCGCCGGAAATCGATCCCATCGGTCATGAGCACGGACATCACATGATGAATATGGGTAAAGGGGTGATCAACCATTCCCTGAGCGGACCTGAAATGATGAGTATGATGAAGGGTGAGCATGCCAATACCGAACATATGAACTATAGCCATAAATTAGGCGAGTCTATGCTAATAGTGGTTGATTTACTAGAAAAAATGGCTAAAACCGGCTCTGTGCCTGAAGGTATGATGGCCATGCACCACCAGCATCTGCTCATCAACCATGCCATGAGTATGGCAGCCGAGGGTGCCAACATGGTCATGCTCGGCGAGATGGGTATGGCGGGTGATGTAGACGCCTATTCAACTAAGCATGGCGAGATGATGCTTAATGACGCCCAGTCGCTGCTTACCGAAGTTATGGGCGGCGATGCTATGATGGATATGCATGCAAAAGGCAAGACCCCTGAAAGCCAGTCAGACATGGCGTCAACCCATCAACTTGGCGAAGCTGCTGTCAAGGTTGTTCATCTTCTGGCCAATATGCCGGCGATGTAATCATTTTTCAGGGTGAAAGCAGGAACTTTACGTTCGAGGAAAAAGTATAACTGATAACTGACCAACTCATAGCTGGAAAAAGGGAACAGATTTTTTCTGTTCCCTTTTTTTATACAATCTTGCCACATTTTTCAAACAGTGTATTACGCATTTCCTCGTGGGGCGGTACTGATTGAGTCTGCATTGTACTGGTAGCCGCCTGCTGACAGCTGAATGCTTTCTTTTGACTTATATCAATGAACCCATGGTGCTAATCCAGTATTTTGTAAGGCAACAACGACTGACCCTCTAACAGATTAAGGTATCATTATGAGTGAAAAGAAGATGAGCAGGAACAAAACATACAACGTCCTTCCAGGTACAAGGATGGGCCTGCTGACCACAGAGTACCTGGAAAAGTTGACCGAGATTGCCAGGGAACATAATATTCCCTTTTTCAAGATAACCTCGGCCCAGCGGTTAGCAATTGTTGGCCATACGCCGGAAACAGCAGAAAAGATCTGGCAGGAACTGGGCCAGAAAACAGGACCGAAAAAGCCGGTCGGCATCCATTATATCCAGGCCTGCCCGGGCATTAAATGGTGCAAGTACGGGCGCCAGGATTCCCTGGGCCTGGGGGAGAAGCTGGAAAAAGCCTTCAGCGCTCTGTCCCTGCCCGCCAAAACCAAGGTAGGCATATCCGGCTGTCCGTTGAACTGCTGTGAAAGCTACGTGCGTGACATAGGTGTTTTCGGCAAAAAGAACGGCTGGACCCTGGTGTTCGGCGGCAATGGCGGCGGCTGCCCGCGCATCGGCGATATTGTTGCTGAAAACTTAAGCGATGAAGAGGTCATTAAAATGGTGGGCAAATGTTTAGACTACTATCGGAATAATGCCCGGCCAATGGAAAGAACCGCCCGCTTTATGCGAAGGTCTAGGATCGACGCGTTCTGGGACTATATCGGGGTGAGGGGAAAAAGCAGGTACTAGGAACCGAAGCCGCCGAAGAGCATGGGATGCAGCAGCCGCATGAGAATGAAAAGCACTATGGCGGCTGCCAGGGCCGGAGGGTGATACTCACCTGGTGCCAGCCGCTGCTTGCCTCTTATGATTGCAGCAAAGGGAATGGCCGAGGTGTCGGCCAGGAACTGTTTTACCTGGGCGGAACCCGTGGCCTGCTGCCGCCTGTCCTGATGCATGGCGCTCACGATTCCATAGACAATAAAACCTCCAAAGAATATCCAGTCGCCGACATTTGGGTTTGCCAGCAGGTGTGCCAGCCCGAAGAGCCCAAAGGCAAAGTTCTGCGGATGGCGCGTTATCCGCTGGATGCCATGCCCATTGCTGGCTACCTTGCCGGCCAGCTCCGCCATGGTGGCTATGGGGTTTATTGTTACCAGGCCCTGCAGCAGGACGATGATAGAGCCCAGCATGAGAAATTGCGCCAGCAGCTTAATGGAGTAGCCTGAGGAATAGAGCAGATAGCCGGCATGCCGGTGGGTGAAAAAATAATAGCAGAGCGGGATGAAGGTGCCAAGGGCAACCAGGGAATAGATGGTTTTGAATCCCGGCGTGCCAATGCGGTTGATGACAAAGGTGCGCACAGGGATACTGGAGCCAATGATGTGGGATCCTCCGAACATAAACCACCAGAAAAGAATCATCAACTCACTTTGCATAAGAACTCCTTAAAGAAATTTAACAGTCACGATCAGGGAAGCGGAGTATCGGTATAGGCGATGTTTGCCTCGTCGGAGGCAAACGCTTCCAGCGGTTTCCCGTCCTGCAGGTCTTTCACCCAATTTGGATTCAGGAGCATGGATTTAGCGCTCAGGATAATATCTGCGTCCTTAAGGGCTTTATCCGCGCTGCCCCGGTCATAGATTTTGCCACAGATCATAATCGGCAGATCAGTCACTTCCCGGGTAATCTGCGCCATATTCTGATCTGTGCCAAACGCTTTCCCAGTAAAGTCATAGGTGGAAACAGAGATTGCATCTATGGGCTCACTGGAGAGCAGCCTTATAATCTGTTGGTATTCCTCTTTGCCGCCGTAAAGTGAGACTTCCATATCCGCTACCCCCCAGTTTGATATCCTGAAAGTAATGAGGCGGTCCTCTGGCACAACCGACCTCACTGCCTGGATAATCTCCTGGGCAAAACCATAGCGGTTTTCAACAGTGCCTCCGTAGCTGTCGGTTCTCTGATTGCAGTATGAGGAGAGAAACTGGTTGATCAGATAACCGTGCGCCCCGTGGATCTCGATACCGTCAAAGCCAGCGGCAACTGCACCCTTGGCTGTTTCCACAAAGCCGTTGATGACATGCTCGATATCAAACAGGTCCATCTCGTCCGGAACCGGATATGGCTCCCCGGTCAGAGGATTTTTCTGCTCCGGTGTGAGCGGGCTGGGGGCAATGGTTCTCTTGGCCGGATTGACATCGGGCCATGCCATGCGGCCGCAATGAAACATCTGCATGATGGCAATGCTGCCATGTTTTTGCATGGCCCTGACCACGGGCTTCCAGGTCTCTATCTGGCGCTGGGTAGTCATGCGTGCCTGGCCGGGATACCCCTGGGCGCTTTCGTAATCTGTAACTATCGCCTCGGTATAGACAATGGCGGCATTATTCTCTGCACGTCGCACCAGGAAATCCAGGACATCCTGGCGGGGCACACTGTCTCTGACCGATGACATGCGGGTCATGGGGGCCACGCCGATCCGGTTTTTCAGGGTGTAATTGTTCAACTGAAATGGTGAAAAAAGGGTATCGCTGCTCATGGGTCATATCCTTTAAAATTTATTATTAAGAACTTTTATGGAGTTTTGGCATACTTTTCAAATAGCACGGTTTTTATTTCCTCATGGGGCTGATCAGGATTTAAATATATTTTCCAGACAGTTGGACTGTGCGGGGTAGACAGGGCTGCCTGCAGGGTATTTGGATTATTCTGTTCAACCCACTCACTTGAAAAAATCTTCCCTTCTTTCTTATTCACAAAACACAACACCTCACTGTCAAATACATAGCCGTTTTCTTCCAGTTTTGGCCTTTTTTCAGGATCCATAGTATTCCTCGAAGTTTCAGTTTTGAAAATGGTTATACGGTTAGAGTTAACAACTGGGGCAATCGTCGGTATTTTTTATTGCGACATCGCTGACTCCTGAAAGCTTACTGTTTTGAATCTGGCTCAAACAGTTTCGTTTCAGGGTATATGCCCTTCCAGACCATCCAGTAGGTTATCATATGGTCGTATGTCACACCATTTACCCCCCTCACGGCCACTGTATCAGTTTCAGCATCAAAGCTGATGCTGATGTTACGTCCCCCAACCGTATCATAAATATCACCCACTACTCTCACCTGGTCCAACAGGTATGCTGATGTCTCACCCTTTATTTCAAGGCCGACAACCAATGCTTTTTCACTGGCCCCGGGTCCTGGTTTAAGAAATGAAAAGAGCCCTGTTTTACTTTTATAATAGTTGGCATAGGGATCATTTTCATAGTCGCGTATGTACCCTGTATCGGGGGACAGAACCTCTGTATCCGGATAACGTTTACGCCATTTCTTCCAGGTCGTGATTGTGGAAGGCAGTTTTTTAAGCCTTGTACCTGTCAGCGGCCCGGTCACTGCCTCGCGTTTTATCTGTAGCCAGAGCGACTCTGTCTGACGGTCATACATCAGCAGATTGCTCTTGTATAGAAGGCCGCTGACACCGAAGGTGAGTTCCCTGTCTTCTGCCCGGCGAACATAGACTATGCCCGCATAGGCCAGAGGTCACCAGCTGACCAGAACCGGCAGATCTCCCAGACGGTCATTGACCAGTTCATGCCATGACATTATGCGCAGGGGGTAGGCCCTTGCCGCCCCATTGTAAGACAAACCTATTATCTGTTCTTCATCGCGCATGAAATCCGCCATGGCAGCTTGAACGTATTTCGGCGATTCCAGGGCCGGTATGCCGTCTTTGGGCGGCCCGCCTCCTCTGATCTCTGTAATAGGAATACTATGTTTCTCAAAATCCCAGGCCAATGCCGGA
>JAHEID010000021.1:0-14096 GCA_024639555.1 Deltaproteobacteria bacterium | reverse complement strand
GGTAAGCGGAGCCATGCAATGGCGTAGACTCCGACTTTTTATCAGCGTCTGAAATTAGACGCGGACGCTATGGAGGCAGCATATTGTTTTATTTCCTGTCTTTTGCGTACCGGTTGCTATTAGCTTTGGGCCAGCATTAATAAACTGAATTCCTTAATCGCTCCAAGGCAGTAGGACCCACCAGAATACCCTAAGAATATTTGTCATCACTTTGTTACGCCACTCCCATGGCGGCGTGGGATTTTCATCCTGCCACAGACCCAACTTCTGATCTCTCGCCTGTTTCTCATAAGTCAGCCAGTCCGAGCAGAAATCCTGATGGCAGTATTTTTTATATACCCAACCGTACCCTGCCTGCAGGACCTGCTCGTTGATATTGACTCCGTCATGGACAATTATTGCTGCGACGACCTTCTGTTCGGTGACGAACTCCAGGACATTTACGACCTGCCCTTCAACCTTGCCTGTTAAAAACTCTTTTGCCTGCTTAAAGAAAGGCTGCTTTTTATCCGGGGCATCGATGCCATAGAGCATTATTGTAATAACACCCTTTTCCGGGTGTGAGACCTTGAGGACATCCCCTTCCCTGATGTCAACGACCTTGCCTGTCCAGGCCAGGGCAGGAACAGCGGAGAACCAGAGATTTATAATACAGCTTATAAGCACAGCGGTTTTATTCATGTTTGACAGATATCACGAATCCATGGGTTTGATAAAATATTTGCCTCTAAACAAATTGATTTTACCGGATTTCCTGTTCATTATCTTTGGCCTCCGGACCCAGTGGTTTCAGGATAATGAGCAACTGCGGCAGCAGGGTGAGGGCTGCCAGCAGCGCAACCAGCATTGCAAACCCGGTGGATAAACCGAAATAGATGGTTGGCACAAAGTTTGAAATGACCAGGATGGAAAACCCGATGATGATGGTGATGGAGGTATAGTACATGGCCCTGCCTATACTGCAGTGACAGCGGTAGAGGGTGGCCATGTAATTACGATCCTTGGGGAACTCTTTCTGAAAGCGGTGGATATAATGGATCGTATCATCAACAGCGATACCGATGGTGATCGAGGCAATGGTGATGGTCATCATGTTAAGCGGGATGCCGAGCCATCCCATTGCACCCAAAACCATTACAGCGGGCAGCAGGTTTGGGATGATGGCTATGACTGCCAGACGGAGCGAACGGAAGAGGACCATGAACATCAGCATGATGGCCAGGAACACGATGCCGATGGTAAGGATCTGGGACTGGAACAGGCTCTGCAGCATGTTGTTGTAAAGCACGAACATGTTGGTAAAGTGCACCTGGCCATCTGCATATCCGAGGTCGTTCACCAGGTGGTCACGCATCCTTTCCAGCAGTACTTTTCGTTCCAGTTTTTTGTCTGACTCAATGATCCGCATGGTGAACCTGGCTTGTGTAACTTCCTCTGATACATAGGGATTAATGAGCAGCTCCTTAAGGTCTGGGGGTGTTTTTTTCAGCAGTATGGAGTAATCAAAGCCGTCAAGGGGTTGGTCCTCATTAAGCCGGGTGGTGAGTTTTTCTAAGGTAGCAAGGGAGAGGACCTCGCCGGTTTCCGACAGGTTCCCAAGATAGTCATGGATCTCTTCGATTTCTTCCCTGGTTATGACATCAGAGAACCAGTAATAAGGGTCCTCCTCCTCAATCTCTTCGTCTCCAAAAAAGTCATCCTCATCATCGAACACGTCTAATTCCACTGGCTCTTTTTCAAAATCTACAATGAGGTCTAAAGGTGTGGTGCCGCCGAGCTTGCGGTCAATCAAACTCATTCCCTGGAAGATCTCCGTCTTTTCCCGAAAATAGTCGACAAACCTGTTTTCCACCTTGAGTTTCGTGACGCCCATGCCGCTGATCACTGCCAGAACAAAACTCAATGCCAGGATCTTTTTTCCATGGGCTTCGGTTATGCGGGCAAAAATAAGGGTAAAGGGATGGGTGAAATCCTCACCGGCACCGGAAGTATCTTTTTTCAGAAGCACGACCGTGGCGGGAAACATGACAAAGGCAAGCCCAAAGGAGATCATGAGGCCTAAGGTCATCATCATACCGAAATCAATGACCGGTCGAATGCCGCTTACCAGAAGGGAGGCAAAGGCGACCATGGTGGTGAGCATGGTATAAAGGCAGGGCAGCGTAATTGTCCGCACGGTTTCCAGGACCAGTGTCCGCTGGTCGGCATCCGGCGACTGGGCATGGACCTCCAGGTAGCGTTCTATCAGGTGGATGGTGAGCGACATGGTCAGGATCAACATCAGAGAAATAAAATTTGAGGAGATGACCGTCACCCGCCAGTCTACCAGCCCTAGGGCGCCGACCATTACAAGGACGGCGGCCAGGCAGCAGAGCATGGAAAGTATTACCCAGCGCGGTTTACGGAAAATAACGGCCAGGGTGATGATCAGGAAAAAGATGACACCCATCCCGAAAAGGACGAGATCGTTCTCGATAAAGGCGATCATGTCCGCCACAATCATGGGCACGCCGCCAAGATAGAGGCCTGCCTGGTCACGGTGGCGGCCCATGATGGCCCTGACATCCTCAACCAGGCGGTTGTCCCTGTGCATGAGCCGGGTTAACTCCTGACGGTAGGCATGGGAAACCTCATCGAGTTCCTGCGCTTCTCCGGCAGAGAGTTCGTTGTTATATTTCTTTTGCCGCAGCTCGTAGCGGCGTTTCAGAAGAGAGCGGTAGGTTTCATCAAAAGGCAGGCTGACCAGGAGTGCGGTGGTTTTGCCGTCAGGGCTTATCAGCCTGCCGCTATAGAGGGGGTTGTCATTAAACTCGGCCAGGGCTGTGCTTTTGTCAACAGGAGAGTTTTCCAGGGTTTTGATATTTTCCTCATCTGCCAGATCACCTAAGGAGACATTGGAAGTGAGAAGCAGGGGAACATCAAGGATGCTGGTTACAGAACTCACATTTTCCAACTGGCGCAGTTCATCTCGCAGTTTTGCAAGGTCATCCAGGGAAGAAGCAGAAAAGAGGTCGTCCTTGGCGGAATAGGTAAGCACCAGGATGTCCTTTGCCCGGTAGCGCTCCATGATCTGCCGGTGATAGTAGAGATCGGCATCGTTTTCCAGCACCAGTGAATCGCCCGAGGCGTCCAGCTTGAACTTGGGAACCTGCAGGGCAAAGAAAACCAGCACTACAAAGGTAACGCCAAGCGTTAGGATCGGGTGTCCCAGAATACACTTATCGTATATCCGCAATAGGGTGGATTTCATATCTTGTTGATATGTTTTCAAATGATTGTGATCGTTTTTTTTTGCAAGTATTCCGTAATATTACAATAGCGTGGCAATAAAAGGAAAGGGAAAAGGGGAAAATTGAAAACAATCGGCAGAGAGGACTAAAAAAGACTAAATTAAATGCAGACATAAGCAGATAAAACTGCTGTATTGTTTTCAATTCCAATTTATAATCGGTTTTGCAGAAAAACAAATAACCTTTTGCGGACCTTTAAAGAGGAGCGAATATACCATGGATATACTACTCAATGATATTGAAGTGCGTGTACTGGCAAGCCTGATGGAAAAGAGTATGACCACACCGGAATATTACCCGTTGTCGCTCAATGCCCTTACCAATGCCTGCAACCAGAAGTCGAACCGTGAACCGGTTGTTGCCTTTGACGAGACGTCCGTGGTGCGGGCCCTGGACAGTTTGCGGGAAAAGCAACTGGTTGTGCTTAGTGCCTCGTCCCGGGTGCCGAAGTATGCCGAAATCTTTGTGGATTCCCGGAAACTGGTGAAACGGGAGGCAGGCCTGCTTATGGTACTCATGCTGCGGGGGCCCCAGACAGTGGGTGAGCTTCGTGGACGGACAGAAAGAGTATACCGATTTGAAGACATAGCCGAGGTGGTGGCAACCCTGGATGAATTATGTGAATCTGGCTATGTAACCAAGCTGCCCAGAATGGTGGGCCGCAAAGAATCGCGCTACGTACATCTTTTAGCCGGAAATGTGGAAATCGAAGCAGAGACCCCGAGGCCGGAACCGGCTGCAATAGTTGTGCAGGCCGAAAATGAAAGAATTGCTGCGCTTGACACAGAGGTGCAACAGTTGCGGCATGATTTTGATGCCCTGCAGGCTGAATTTGAAAAGTTCAGGAAACAGTTTGAATGAAAATAAAGGGTATTTGAGCTTTTACGCCTTACACTGTCAAAGGCTCTCAAGATACGCATTGATCTCTTTTTCTATCAGCGCTTCGACTGCATCCCCTAACACATGAACCGCCACCACGTCCTTGAGGAAACAGGTGCCGATAGTGCACGCGAGACAGCCGATTTCGTATTTATTCAGGATCTCGCCGATTTTCGGATGCGCTTCGATCACTTCCTTTATCGGCCGATTTCCCATATCATTGTGAAGCTTCATTCGTTTGGCTCCTTAAGGATTTCATATCGATACTATACGGAAATGCATTGAAGCGAAATGACTTAGGTCAATGAAAAAGGCTCTCTCTTTTCATTTGAGGCCTTGCATTCCTGGTTTTTTCTCATTACGGTCCCGGTCTATGAATACATTCCGACGCAATGTGCCCCTGCTGGCAACATGCCAGGCCCTGATGATGAGTGGCACCTCACTGATCATCACCACTGCGGCCCTGGTCGGCTTTGCTTTGGCTGAGGACAAATCCTGGGCCACCCTGCCTCTGGCTGCCCAGTTTATTGCCACAATGTGTACCACCATTCCGGCTGCCCTGCTGATGGAACGTATCGGCCGCAGGCAGGGATTCATGCTTGCCTCGCTCTTCGGTGTCAGCGGTGCGGTTTTTGCCACCCTGGCCATACTCAAGGGCAAATTTTCTCTCTTTATACTCGGAACTGTGCAGATCGGCATCTTGAACGGCTTTGGCAACTACTATCGTTTTGCTGCCGCCGATGCCGTGGACAATGATCTAAAAGGCCGGGCCGTATCCTATATCATGGCCGGCGGAGTGATTGCCGCCTTTGTCGGCCCCAACCTGGCCAACATGACACGAGAATTTGTTAAGAGCGCCCCTTTTGCAGGAAGTTACGCTTCTCTTGTCTGCCTTTATATCATATCCCTGGCAGTCCTGGCATTATTAAGGCTGCCGCCCAAACCAGCGGCAGAGGATATTTCCGTTCAAGGTCCTGGGCGTTCCCTGAGGGTTATTGCTGCCCAGCCAATGTTCATCGTGGCGCTTATCTGCGGAATGCTCGGCTATGGGGTCATGGCTCTGGCCATGACAGCAACTCCCCTTGCCATGCAGCACGTAGCCCATTCTTTTTCCAAGACTTCATTTGTCATCCAGTGGCATGTCCTCGGCATGTTCGCTCCTTCCTTTGTCACCGGCCACCTGATCAAACGCTACGGAGTGCTTAATATTCTGCTTGCCGGGGCTGTCCTTGGCGTTGGCTGTATGGCTGTCAACCTTGCCGGCAGCAGCGTGTGGCATTTCTGGACCGCTTTGCTCTTATTAGGGATCAGCTGGAACTTTCTCTTTATCGGAGCCACAACCCTGCTGACTGAAACCTACCGTCCCGAGGAACGTGCCAAGACCCAGGCGCTGAATGATTTTGCAGTATTCACTACTGTAGCGCTGTCATCACTTTCAGCCGGGGCCCTGCAAAGCAACTACGGCTGGCAGACGGTCAACGTGGGATTGGTTCCACTGCTGATGCTAATCCTGGTCACCGTTCTCTGGGGCAAAAGCAGACGCAGATCAACCATGATCTCCACCTGACTATCTGCTGAATTTACTATCCTGCAGACTGACGCTTATATATAATCAGGGGTCTGTAATCGTTAAAGATCTCCTGGTTCAGTCTTTATTTTTTTCTTTTCTTTCGATGAATTACCTTTGCAGACACGGCAGCGTTCGTTGCCGCACCACTGGCAGGAGAAACAGCCAGGGCAAGGATGTTTCTTCTTGAAGCCGTCACATTCAGGCACATAGACCATCCCGAGATTGTCGGGTAATTTCTCAAAGCCCATAATTCACATTACGATATTTACACAACTGCTATATCATTGTATTTCTATTATAATTTATCTATATTGGACTCTCTTCTTCCTCGAAGCCAAATTTTCTGCCCCTTCAAGCGGGGACAAAAAAAATGCCCTGAAAGGGTGTCAATGCTGTTGATTCACCAACTTTTTACATTGTGAATTTTACATGATTTTAATATTTATATAATACTAATTAATTGAAACAAAGCTTCTTGCAGATGGATGGCGTATAAGTTGAAAGTGATTATTTTTATTAATATATAAAAATAATAATATTTTTGAAAACAGAAGTATTGGGTTTCATAATTATATACTATGGAGGAGGAGTTGAGCATGGAACCAGAAAAAAAGCAGGACAAGGCCACGGAAGAGGAGCTTGCGGCATACGAAAAATTACGGCAGCGGGTCAGCAAAACCTTTGGCGAACTCCAGGACAAGATCAATGGGGAAAGCATCAGCAAGGCAATTAACAAGGCAACCTCTGATCTAAAAGAGGCGGGTGGACACTCCATGGAAGCAATCACCAAGGCCTCTGCAGCCCTGAAAAAGGATATTTCCTCGACAACGGAACACTTCAAGCCCAAGGTGGATGATGTGACAGAAGGCGCCAAGAAGCATTTTGATCATTGGCTCGATAAAGGCGGGGCACTCTGGCACGATATCAGCCAGGAGACAGGGCATGTCTATGAATTCTCCCGTGATAAGGGCGGGGCCTTCCTGGCCAGTATAGCCAAGGGGTTAAGCGAGTGGAGCCAGAGCCTGGGTGAAAAGCTGGATACCTCGCTGAAATATAAAACCGGCGAAATCACCCATGGCGGCGAATTTTCCTGCACCAATTGCGAGTCCAAGATCCACCTGAAAAAGCCGGGCCGCATCCCACCCTGCCCTAAATGCTCAAAAACAGAGTTTCGCCGCTCATAGGGCATTGAGGCTTATTGGCCAACCACACAGCTGAATTATTCAAAGACATACCGGAGGACCGGAATGTTGGCGTACTGTTTTTACACTACTCCGGTGCTCCCTGGAACGTGGCTGATGATTTATTCTCTTTCATGCACATAATGCACCCAACTGTTTCTTCAACTCAAGAACAGCCAACTCCTTCGCCTTGGCTTCCACGTCTACCGTGACGTTAAAGCCTTCCCAGCATTCAGGAAAATCCGTTGGGTCGATATAGTCCGCATGCGGCCTTGGATCATTACCCTTCCAGCTATTTAGCGGTGAAGAAATGTGAAAGTACGGCTCCCGGCCAACCCTGTCCCAGCTCTTTCGTGACAGGGCAGTTGCCTCAGCCACCGTAAGGCCGTCATCTTTGCAGCGATGATGGTGCACATCGAAGACCAGGGGAATTTTCAATTCCTCACATACCGGTGCAAGATCGACGACCGTATAAGTCCGGTCATCGTTTTCCAGGCACAATCGTTCCTGTACTGCGGAGGACAGGAGATGAAAATTCTTTCTGAACCGCTGCAGCGTCGTCTTTTTATCATTGTAGGCGCCCCCGCCGTGGATATTGATCACGTCCGCACCGACGTGCTCAGCGAGCATAGCCTGGTATTCCAGTTCTTTTAATGAATTCTCCACAACCTTATTCTTCGGCGACGACAGGACAATAAACTGGTCAGGATGAAAGCTGAGCCTGATATCATGCTGATCACGGAATTTTTTTACCTGCTTGAAATTATGAAGGATCGTTTCTGCATCCGGGAGATCCTCAAGGCTGTATCCTACTTCCGGATGGGTGAAACGCGGGAAGAAGGGGGAGAGAATGCGAAAAGCACCAATACCGTTTCCCTGGAGAAACTTCAGGGCTGCAAGCAGGTTTTCACTGTTATGCAGGCAGAGCTCCGAGAGTTTCTGCAGTTGCTCCCTGCGCTTAAACTGCAGAAGATGTTTAGCTGTTGTGGCCCGAAACCTGATAGGCTCCTTTCTGAAAATGCAGCAGAGCCCCAAGCGTATCCTGCCGGTCCCTTTCATCTGCTTTTTTTCTACCCGTCTGGTCATCATTTTCCAAACTTAATCTTCATTCTTGGATGATCTGGCATGGCATAAGCCGTTTACTGATATTTTTCACGGTGCTGCAAGAGTCCTGTTGACCAAAATCACCTTTCTGTATAGGGTAATCGAAACTGCTTTTAAAAGCCTGCAATTTCAGGTGAAACATTCATTGCAAATGAAGGCGAGGATAATAAACATGGCTGAGAAATCTCTTATTTTTTATTCCTTGAGCACCTGCGGTTATTGCGAGATAACCAAGAAAATGCTTGATGATCTTGATTGTGAGTACGATTCTGTTGTTGTTGACCTGTTACCCCCGGATGAAAAGGAAGAAGCTATTCAGGAAATTATAAAATTAAACCCGCGCTGCACCTTTCCGACGCTCATATACGGTGATAAAGTTATCATCGGCATGAAGCTGCAGGAGATAAAAGATATGCTCGGTGTGCGAACAGAGGTTGATGATCTGTATGATACACTGCGCAAGATCCAGGAGCCCAAGGGCTATTACTTTAACCGGGACAAGGAAAAAACCTTTCAACTCCTGCGGGCTCTGCTGGTCAACAAGGATCGTTACGGCTATATGTCATGTCCCTGCAGGCTGGCAACCGACGACCGCGGGAAAGACAAGGATATCCTCTGCCCCTGCGATTACCGCGAACCGGATGTGAGGGAGTTTGGCAGCTGCTACTGCAATCTCTACGTTTCCAGGGAATGGAATGAAGGGACTATCGAACGTCATCTTGTCCCCGAAAGACGCTCGGCAGGACATTATCCATAAGGGTAGCGAATTATGAAGCAGGCAAACACTCCTCCGGATAATTCCTTGCAGATCAGGTGCCCCAGGCTGGGCCAGCAGATCCATTTTGCATACTGCAGGCAGGAAAACATGGGACTTCCCTGTTTCAAGGCCCTAGACTGCTGGTATATGCATTTCAATGTTGTGGAATATCTCGGGCAGGAGCTTTCCGTGATTGAATGGGAGGAGTCCTTCGAAAAACCACCCACCCCCAAAATTCTTTCCCTGGCGCAATTAATTGAGAAGGCCCAAAGACAGGCGAAAGAACAGAAATAAAAAAAGGGACTCGCTGCTTTTGCTGCCAATCCCCTTTTGAGAATATCTTAGATTTCTTTGCCGCTATTCTGCTTTTTTCTCTTCTGCCTGCTCCTCTTCTGCCTGCTCCTCTTCTGTTTTCTTCTCCTCTGCTAGAACAGCCTCTTCAGCTGCCGGAGCTACTGCAGGTTTCCCGTAAGCCGGGGCAGCAGCAGGTTTTCCGTATGCCGGAGCAGGTGCCGCAGCTTCCTTTTTTACCTCTTGAGTGCTACCTGCACTCTTTTGTCCGCCGCTTCAGCCGCCGGAGCCTATGGCCAGGCCCCCAATGCCTGTGACCAGGCCGGCAATGCTGAGTCCAGTCACCATTTTTTTCAGGTATTTCTTGTCCATGTTTCCCTCCTTTTAAAATGTGATCCATCTTGTAGGCCAACTTTTTAACGCCGACACCCATATTACAATAAATCCGCTGAAAACCAAAGTTGAAATTTATAAAAAATTGTTTTTCTACAACCCTCTTATTGGTGCTTTTCACTTTCCATTCAATTCCACGTTGCTTTCAAAAAATTTATCTATGATAATAGACTGTATGCGTAAATCCAGATCCATCTTCCTGTCAAAATCCCAGTTCACCCGAGGCCTGCAGTGTCATAAATCGTTGTGGCTTCTCAAAAACAGGCCGGAACTGAGGGCAGAACCGGATGCCAGCCTGCAGGCCCGTTTTGACGCTGGCACCGGGGTAGGGATCCTGGCTCAGCAGCTTTTTCCCGGTGGTGTGGCCCTGGAATACGGCAGCGGCATTTCCCTAAATATCAGCACCACACAGGAGCTTATCGCATCAGGATCACAGACAATATACGAGGCAACTTTCCGTCACGATAACATCCTTGCCATGGTAGACATCCTGCACAAGGGTGCGGACGGCTGGGAACTCTACGAGGTCAAATCCTCCACCGAGACCAAGGATATCTTCATCAATGACACTGCTATCCAGTATTATGTAGTTGCGGGAGCTGGAATCAACATTTCCCGGGTTTTTCTTGTCCACCTGAACAACCGGTATACCAGGATAGGTGAACTGGATCTGCAAAGACTCTTTAGCATAGATGATGTAACCGACCTGACGCTGCACAGGCAGACCGATATCCCGCAGCAGCTTGCCGGTATGCGCCATACCCTGCAGGGGAGCGAACCGGGTATTGATATCGGCCCTTACTGTACCGCCCCCTACGAATGCGACTTCATGCCATACTGCTGGGAACACATCCCGGAATGCTCCATCTTTGACATTGCAAACCTGCGCAGCAACCGCAAGTTTGCCCTCTATTACGGAGGCATTGTGCACATGGGGGGCATTCCCCCGGATTTCTCCCTGTCGGACAATATGCAGATCCAGGTCGAGGCGGAACTGACCGGCAGGGATTTTATCAACACCGCCGCTATCCGGGAATTTCTTGCCACAGTTATCGAACCGCTGGGGTTTCTTGATTTTGAGACATTCATGGAGCCTGTGCCATCCTTTGACTATCAGAGGCCTTACCAGCAGATCCCCTTCCAGTTCTCCCTCCATATACTGGCAAACGGAAGGCTCAATCACCATGAATTTCTGGGCGGGCCGGACCGGGACCCGCGCCGACCTTTTATTGAAAAACTGCTTTCTGATGTCAGGCCCTGCAGGACAATTCTCGTCTACAACCAGGCCTTTGAAGTGACGCGCCTGCAGGAAATGGCAGGCACTTTCCCCGAATTTGCTGAAGACATTGAGGCCCTTATTGCCAGGATCGTTGACCTTATGGTGCCTTTCCGGAACAGGGACTATTATGTCAAAGCAATGTGCGGCAGCCACTCGATCAAGTATGTTTTGCCTGCCCTGGCTCCTGATCTGAGCTATGACGGCCTTGCCATAGCTGACGGCGAGATGGCCATGCTGGCTTACGCCAGGCTTGCAAAAATAAGCGACATGTCTCAAAAGGAAAAAGTCCGGCAGGACCTGCTGGAATACTGCCGACTGGACACCTTTGGCATGGTGCGCATTTGGAAGAAGCTGGTCTCCTTGACACAGCCCAGGGGGCAGCTGTCATTATTTTAGAAAAAGGTCTTTTTTTATGCCAAGCTTTTTGAAAAGAATATAGGTCTGATAGATTCTTATATTATACGTGCCCCGCTGCCAGTTCTTGTACCAGAAACACTCCCCTTCATTGAAAATATCCCTCTTCAACCTTCTCTCGGCAGGGCACTTAGGACACGAATATTTCAGGTGGTGCCTGGCATAAAGTTCATACAATTTCAGTCGAATTTTGTTCATATTTTTTGGCAGGCATACCTATAAAAAAGAACAGCTTGCCTATCCTCAAATGATCAGATTTTGCGGGCCAGGGCAAGACCGTCGGCTATCGGCACCAGGCTTATCTCAACCCGGGGATCTTTATGTATTTTCCGGTTCAAAGCCCGAATGGCCACGGTGTCATCATCATTAATAGAAGCATCTGCAACTGCTCCGCCCCACAGCACATTATCGATGGCTATCAAGCCCCCCGGCCTGATAAGCTGCAAGCAATATTCGTAATACATATCATAGTTCATTTTATCGGCATCGATAAAGGCGAAATCAAAGCTGTCCGGCCCTTTCCCAAGAAGGCTTTCCAGGGTTTGCTGCGCCGGGCCGAGATAGAGTTCAATCTTGTCTGCCACCCCTGCCATCTGCCAGTAACGTTTTGCCATATCAGTCCATTCCCGGTTGTCATCACAGGCAATAACCTTGCCGTCTTTGGGCAGGGCCAGTCCAATACACAGGGAGCTGTAGCCGGTGTATACCCCTATATCAAGAGTGCGTCTCGCGCCAAGCATTTTCACCAGCAGTCCCATGAACTGCCCCTGCTCAGGAGAGATCTGCATATTCGCATTTTCATCCTGCCGCGTTTCATCCCTCAGTTCACGCAGTACATCCGGTTCCCGCAGCGATACGGACAGCATGTATTCATACAGTTCTTCAGTAATACAAAGGGTTTTATTGGACATGTAGACTATTTTTTCTGCGCATCGGGTTCGCGTTTCCAGATCAGGTCCCCATCCTTGTAAACCTCGCGAACCCGATGCATGGGGATACAATGGGCAATGCCATCCTCGTCAAACACGTGAAAGGAGAACTTATTGCCCGGCATCTGGGTGACTTCATTAAATGAAACCCGTATGATTTTTTTTCCCAAACGGTCGAAGTAGCCTATTTCAAAATGGCCGCGCCCGAACTCCGGGTCCCAATGTATGCGGTTCAAAAGTTCATGGATAGGTTGCATTCTTCAGGATGCTTTTGGCTACTGCTTATTCATAGCTCAGGTCATCGGATTCCAGGTCATTGAGTGGGCCGGTCCAGTCCTCGGGAGGCTCGACTTCCTCCAGGTCCATCTCTTCCCATTCCTCCATTTCAAGCCCTTCAATATCTCCATCAAAATGCTGGATATCCACGGTGCCTTCTCTTTCATTCACATCCACCACCATGAAATCCCGCCCCTTGTCAAGATGATGGTACCAGCTGCCTTCAACAGGATCTAGTTCACCAATCATTTTATACTCCTTAGCCTTTGATCTTTTATGTCCAATGATCCAGTTTCTGTCGATTTAGAAAACTTTTTGTCCCCTGAAAACAATAATATTAACCTTCTGTCAACTCTTTTATTACATCGGCCAATTCGCGGCTGAAGACGGCTAAAGCCCGGCTCTGTGCTGCAACCATATCCACATATCCTTCCCCCCTGGCCGGCTCGATTATATGAGTTGCCTTGACACCGTGCACAGTCTTTCCCTGGCCGTCCAAAACGGCCCAGCGGACAATGAGTTCGATATCTCCGCCCAGTCTGCCATCGAATCTGCTTATATCTATTTTTATATTATAATCCGGCCCAATTGCCTCCATTGAGGGATACGAAAGAACCTTGTCTGTTGCAAGCATATGGCCCAGGTTCTCTGCTATGACCCTGCCAATATCTTCCTCAATCTTTCCGGCCCAGCGGTGAAATTCCGCCAGGTCCAGTTCGTTGTTGCCGGTCCGGGTGACTATCTGGGGTTTCCTTAAATATTTGGGAAGGGAAATCGGACCGATGCTAATGCTGACATTGCTGGTATCAGCCGGTGTCACCTGCTTTTCGGTTTCTACTCCTGCCATGGAACTGAGAACATAAAAGTGGGATGTTTTTGTTTTAATTGCAGTACAGCCAGCCAGGAAGAACAATGCAATACCTAAAGCCAGGACAAAGGCTCGCACAAGAATACTTTTCATTACCATCATCTCCTTCAGGTTTATTTCTTTCCTTTAATAAGTGAATCAGGATGCTGTTGCAGGTAATCGGTCAATTCTTCTATTGAACGTGAAGCATCAGACATGCTTGCAAGGGTCATCATAACTTCCCGGCGTAAACTTGAGTTGCTGGATATCAATTTTTCCGCCTCTGTGAGCAAACTCTGCGCTTTCTTGAAAGAAGCCTGCACTGCTGCCAGTGTCCCTTCCACATCAGAAGCTGCCGAATTGAGCCGGCCGTCAATGTTATTCACCAGCTTACGGGTGTCCTGCATGGTAGACTCAAAGCTATCTGTCACAGAATCAACCTTGCCATTAACGGCATCCATGAATGCATCCAGGCTCTGGATAATCCTTTGCATATCCTGCAGAGCATTATTGAAATTTGCAATTGCCTCCCGCATATCCGGAGAATTAACGAGCTCGTTAACGCCTTTGGTAGTTTGCGAAATATTTTCCACAATTTCCTTAAAATTTACTTCGCGCAGGCCGGCGAGAATATCTTCCGCTGTCTCGCTTACAATCTCAAGGGTTGTTGGTATCGTGGGGACTTCATATATTTTTTTCTCCAGCCCGACTTTTTTTATTGCGGCTTCAGGGTAGAAATCATAGTTGATGAAAAGCTGGCCGGTGACAAAACTCTGCATTTGCAGTTGGGCCCGCAACCCCATTTCGGTCACCAGGGTGTCTATTCCTTCTTCATGATCGAATTTTTTATCCTGACTTTCACCTCCGAGTATAGATATCCTGTTAT
>JAHEID010000020.1 GCA_024639555.1 Deltaproteobacteria bacterium | reverse complement strand
TGGTGGGCGGAACAGGGCTTGAACCTGTGACCCCCGGCTTGTAAGGCCGATGCTCTCCCAACTGAGCTACCCGCCCTCCTTTAATAGAAGCGTTTTAATAACAGTTAGACCTTAATGAAGTCAAGCAAAAAACTATGGCAAAAGTCTTTATTTCTTAATGGGGTACATTATGTAATGATGCAGTAATATCAGCACTCACAGACTCAATCGGCACATCAGTAAAAAGCGAAGTGCCTGCCTTGAGCACCAATGCTTTCCGCAGCACTTCATCCATGTGCTCGACCAGTTCTATCTTCAATAATTTACGCACCCGTATCGGCACTTCTTTCAGGTTGCGCTCATTCTCCTTGGGTATCAGGACATGCTTGATATTGCCCCGCCGGGCAGCCAGCAGTTTTTCCGTCAAGCCGCCTATGGGCAGCACCCTGCCCCGCAGCGTTATTTCCCCGGTCATGGCAATATCACGACGGACAGGAATCTTTAATAAGGCCGAGACCATGGAGGTTGCCATGGTGATGCCTGCAGAAGGACCATCCTTGGGAATTGCTCCTTCAGGAACATGGACATGGATATCCAGCTTCTGGTAAAAATCCGGCAACAACCCCAGGCGCAGGGCCCGGGAGCGTACATAGCTCAGGGCTGCCTGGGCAGACTCCTGCATGACATCACCAAGTTTCCCGGTAATAGTCAGTTTGCCCTTACCCGGCATAAGGGTCGTTTCGATCTGCAGCAATTCACCGCCAACCTCTGTCCAGGCAAGCCCTGTTGACAAACCCACTTCATCCCTTTCCTCAGCCAGGCCAAAACGAAATCTCGGGATGCCAAGATACCTGTGAATGGTCTTTGCAGTGATCCTGTACTTTTTATCAGTCTCGTTTTTCTTCAATCTTTCCCGGGCCACCTTGCGGCACACAGAGGCAATATTGCGCTCAAGACTACGGACACCTGCCTCCCTGGTATACCTTCTGACAATCTCCAGGATGCTTCTCTCGTTAAATGCGATATCATCAGGTATGAAACCGTTTGCCTCAAGCTGTTTCGGGATTAGAAACCCCTGGGCTATTTTGAGCTTATCCTCTTCTGTGTAACCATCCAGCTTGATAATCTCCATGCGGTCCTGCAATGGTGGCGGGATGGAATGCAGGTTATTTGCCGTGGTCACAAAGAATATGTCTGAGAGATCATAATCCAGGTCAAGATAGTGATCATTGAATGAATGGTTCTGTTCCGGGTCAAGAACCTCAAGAAGGGCTGCCGCCGGGTCACCCCGGAAGTCCATGCTCATCTTGTCGACCTCATCAAGGCAGAAAAGCGGATTTATGACCTTGGCCTTCTGCATTGATTGCAGTATTTTCCCCGGCAGGGCCCCTATATAAGTGCGCCGATGCCCCCTTATTTCAGCCTCATCCCGGACGCCGCCCAGTGAAAGCCGGATATATTTCCGGTCCATTGCCCGGGCAACGGATTTGCACAGGGATGTTTTGCCAACACCTGGAGGTCCGACCAGGCAGAGGATCGGGCCCTTAAGCTTTTTTACCTGGGCCTGTACGGCAAGGTATTCAATGATCCTTTCCTTGGGCTTTATGAGGCCGTAATGGTCCTCCTCAAGGATTGCCTCGGCTTCGTTTATATCAATTATTGACTTGGTTTGCTCATACCAGGGCAGGTTGAGAATAGTGTCAATGTAATTTCTGACAACAGTCGCTTCAGCAGACATGGGCTGCATGAATTTCAGTTTCTTGAATTCCTGCGCAACCTTGGCAGAAACATGCTTGGGAAGCTTCTTGTCCTCAATTGCCTTTTCAAGTTCCGCCAGCCCGCTGCCGTCTTCCTCACCACCACCCATTTCCTGTTGGATCACCCGCATTTGCTCATTGAGATAGTAATCCTTCTGGGTTTTCTCCATCTTGTTTTTAACACGCGACCGGATGGTCTGCTCAAGCTTGGCTATCTCAATTTCCCGCTGGATGAATTCAAGGGTTGACTTGAGGCGTTCAAGTACCGAAAAAACTTCCAGGATTACCTGTTTTTCTTTTGTCTGCAGGGGCAGATGGGAAACAGAAACATCAACAAAGCGGGATGGCTCCGTTATTGCCCCAAGGGATTTCAACACCTCTTTGGGTATTTTCTTGTTTGTCTTGATGTATTCCTCAAAAGCTGCACGTATCTCCCGCATGTAGGCGATTATTTCCGGGCCATCAGCGTCTGTCTCAGGAGCCTCTTCGATCTCAGCGGCCATGAAATTGAGCTGGGGTTGAAAGGTAATTATCCTGCCCCGTCTCTTGCCCTCTACAAGAGCCTTGATGGTACCGTCCGGCAACCGCAGCAATTGCATGACAACCGCAATGGTCCCAACAGAATGCAGTGCTTCCGGCTGTGGTTCATCCTCATTGGCATCCCACTGAGTTACCAGGAAAATCTCGGTTTTCTTGGACATTGCACTTTCAAGGGCCTTGATGGATTTCTGGCGTCCAACAACCAGCGGTGCCACCATATGGGGAAATACCACGATGTCACGCAACGGCATTAATGGATATATCTTGTTTTCTTTTTCTGATTCAATCATAGCTAACTTTACACAGTTTTATGCGCTTTTCTTTTTTTCCGAATTATCGTACAGGACCACCGGGTAGTCCCCATTTACAATTACCTGCTCGCTGATGACACACTCCCGGGCAGCAGGTTCTGAGGGAAGCTCAAACATAACATCCAGCATGGCTGTTTCCATAACGGAACGCAGTCCGCGGGCTCCAGCCTGGCGCTTCAGTGCTTCACGGGCAATTGCCTGCAGAGCGCCTTCCGTGAAACGCAGACGGATGTCATCAAACTCAAAAAGTTTTTCATACTGCTTGGTCAAAGCGTTTTTAGGCTCACGCAGTATGCGGACAAGATCATCCTCGCCGAGCTCATTCATGGTGGCAATTACCGGCAGCCGTCCCATCAATTCCGGAATCAAACCGAAATGCAGAAGATCTTCAGACCGCACCAGGGCAAGATAATCACCAACATTCTTTTGCGCCGTACTGACGACCCTGGCACCAAAGCCCATTGATTTTGTGCCGGTTCGCTTTTTAATTACTTTGTCAAGCCCGACAAAGGCACCGCCGCAGATAAACAGGATATTGCTGGTATCAATCTTTACTAATTCCTGCTGCGGATGCTTGCGTCCGCCTTTAGGAGGTACGCTCGCAATGGTACCCTCAATAATTTTGAGCAGTGCCTGCTGCACACCCTCTCCAGAAACATCCCGGGTAATCGAGGGGCTGTCGGTCTTACGGGCTATTTTATCAATTTCATCAATATAGATAATACCGCGGCTTGCCTTTTTGACATCGTAGTCGGCAGCCTGCAAAAGGCTGACCAGGATGTTCTCGACATCTTCGCCAACATAGCCCGCTTCCGTTAGTGTGGTGGCATCGGCCATGGTAAAAGGGACATTAAGGATCTTGGCCAGGGTCTGGGCCATAAGAGTTTTGCCACTGCCTGTCGGACCGATGAGGATGATATTGCTCTTCTGGAGCTCTACCTCGTTCTCTTCACCCCGGCTCAAGGCATCAATACGCTTGTAATGGTTATGGACAGCTACGGCAAGAACCCGCTTTGCATATTCCTGGCCGATCACATAGTCATCAAGATGATTGTTGATTTCTATGGGCTTTAGAACCGCGGATTTTTCCTGGGTACCACTCTCGTCAGGAATTACCCCCTCTAAAACAATCTCATTACACAATTCAATGCATTCATCACAGATGTATACAGCAGGACCTGCGATCAGCTTGGCAACATCCTCCTGACTTTTCCCACAAAAGGAACAATAACAGGTAGTATCACTATCGCTGTGCTTCTTTGTCACTATTCAGTCTCCTCGTCTATTTTAGCCCTTTTTTCGAGAACCCTGTCTATTATACCATACTTTTTAGCTTCTTCGGCACTCATAAAATAATCACGCTCGGTATCCTTCTTGATTTTGCGTATATTCTGCCCCGTATGTTGAGCAAGTATCTTGTTCAAATCACTACGCATTCGCAAGATTTCCTGGGCATGAATATCAATGTCCGTAGCCTGTCCCTGGAAGCCTCCCATGGGTTGATGGATAAGAATCCTCGAATTAGGCAGGGCATAACGTTTTCCCTTGGTGCCGGCGGCAAGCAGAAGAGCGCCCATACTGGCAGCCTGTCCCATGCAGAGAGTAACAATTTCGCAGCGTACATAGCGCATTGTGTCATAAATTGCCAATCCGGCCGTGACAACGCCGCCCGGAGAATTTACGTAAAAGGTAATATCCTTATCCGGGTCTTCTGCCTCAAGGAAAAGCATCTGGGCAATGATAAGGCTTGCAATCTCGTCTGTGACAGGTGTGCCCATGAAGATGATGCGCTCCTTCAGAAGCCTCGAATATATGTCATAAGCCCTTTCACCGCGAGGACTCTGTTCCACTACCATGGGAATAAGGTTCATACCTATTCTCCTGATTTTTCTTTGTTGTTATTGACTTCCTCAGCCGCTTCAGCCCCGGCTTTGGAAGATAGCTTAGCCTCATCTTTATCTTTTACAGTTACCGGGATATATTTTGCTTCGTCACGGAGAAACTTCAATATCTTCTCGTTTAAAAGCTCGCTCATAAAAGGCAGCATATCATCGCGGCTCTTGAAATATCCTTTAACCTCTGGAACAGTCATATTGTATTGTTTTGCAATCCTGGCAAAACCGGTATTTAAGTCTTCATCCAGAACTTTTATCTCTTCCTGCTCAGCAATCTTTTTCAGGATAAAATCGCCTCGCACCCTTTTGACTGCGGTTTCACGATAGCGTTCTTCAGCTTCGGCCCGATTGATGCCAGCGGCTTCAAGAGACAAACCGCCACGCTGAAGGGTCTCCTCTGTTTGTTTAATGTATTCATTAATTTCATGTTGCACAAGGCGTGAAGGGACTTCAAATTGATTTGCCTCGAGCAGTTTCTGCATTATCCGGTCGGAAATATCGCCCTCCAGGGCCTGTTCTTTTTCGGCAAGGATCTTTTCATTAATGTGCTGGCGCAAAGCTGAAAGTGAATCAAACTCTTCCCCGACATCCCTGGCAAACTCATCATCAAGCTCCGGCATTACGCGTTCCTTAATGTCATTTACCTTGATTTTAAATTCTACTTTCTTGCCGGCCAAAAGCGGGTTGGGTGAATCAGCGCCAAAATCAACCTCAACTGATGCTTCCTGCCCTTTTTTCATGCCAATGAGTTTATTTTCAAATTCATGACCATGCCGCCCTGTGCCGACATCCACATTTACATTTTCACCATGAACCTGCTTTATCCGCTCTCCTTCGTGAAAGCCGTCAAAATCAGCTATAACAATATCTCTTTCCTGGGCAGCACGGTCTTCAGCGCTGCGTAACGGCGCAATTTCCCTGCGCAGTCCTTCAATTTCAGAGTCAATCTCTGCATCATTGACAGTGATTTTCTCTTTTTCGATCTCCATTCCTTTAAAAGCCTGTAATTCAAACTGAGGACGGGTATCAACTTCAGCTTCATAGGAGAAGCTTCCATCCTCTTCAAAGACAGGTGCTTTAATCTCAGGATGGACGACCACATCAAGTTTTTCTTTTTCAACGGCATCAAAATATGTCGTCTGGACCAGTTTTTCAGCCACCTCTGCTCGCACCTGCTGTCCATAGGTTTGTTCAAGAATATGGCGTGGCACCTTGCCACGCCTGAATCCCTTTATCCTGGCATCGTTTTTGACTTTGCGGAATCCAGCATCAAGTTCTTTGGTTACTTCCTCTTTTGGAAGCACAATTTTCAATTTTTTGGTCAGACCTCCAACCTCGTTCACAGTGACCTGCATCAAGCACCTTCCTTTTTCCTGATAAAATTAATCTTAAAAATTATGTATATGTCCTTAATTTATATTAAAAAAGAGTTATTGCAGACATCAAAAACGGGCTACAATCCCAAAATGTCTCATTCTCATCAACCGAACCAGTTAAAATCAATTGATTACATGCGTAGTATCTGTCGGCGGGGAGCTTATACGAAGCCGACAAACACCTGGTGCGAGAGGGGGGAGTTGAACCCCCATGCACGCTAGTGCGCTGGATCCTAAGTCCAGTGCGTCTACCAGTTCCGCCACTCTCGCTTTAACATTAAATTTTAAACCAATTTAGTATCCTCAGTCAAGGTTGACACAGCTTTAAAATGAAGACCCGCACTTTTCACCCGGAAGTCTGAATAGTATTCTACAGGTACAAAATGGGTCTTCCGCTTCACCCGAGTTTACATTTAACAAAGTGAACTATTCATTATTCAAAGTTATCGATTGCCTGGTACGTTTCAATTTGCTACGCAGCTGTTTGGCTTCTTTTCTCCTTTTTACTGACCCGATACTTGGTTTTGTTCTATGGCGTGGTTTTATTCTCAGGGCAGACTTAGCAATAAGTTCAACAAGACGATTTAGAGCATCTTTGCGGTTTAGATTCTGTGACCTGAAACGGTTAGCATTGATTATGAGAATGCCCCGGGCATTAATGCGGTTTTTTGCTAATTGTTGCAACCGGAGTCGGACGTTTTCGGGCAGGAAAGCAGAATGTTCCACATCAAATCGCAGCTGCACTGCGGTGGCAGCCTTATTGACATGTTGTCCGCCAGGACCCGGAGAACGAATGAACTTGAAATGAATTTCACTTTCATCAAGCTCTATTGCATCTGTAATGCGTACCATCACATATCACAAACCAGCAGATACTGCTGGTTTGAACTAGGTTAGCCCGTATTTTTCCTTTAATTTTTGCTGTACATGCTCAGGAACGAGACCGCTCACATCCCCACCGTGCTGGGCGGCATCCTTGATAATACTGGAACTTATAAATATCCACCGAAAGCCTGTCATGAGGAATACGGTTTCAACATGCCGCTCCAGTTTCCTGTTCATAAGGGCGAGCTGAAACTCGTACTCAAAGTCGGAAACAGCCCGTAATCCTCTGACAATGGATTTTGCTCCTTTATTAAAAGCATATTCCACCAGAAGACCGGACACCGCCTCAATCTCTATCTTCTTGCTGGTCCCTATAAAGCAGTCCTGAATCATCTGCAAGCGCTCCTCAAGAGTAAAAAGCGGGGTTTTGCTCGGGTGGCGTGCCACGGCGACGACAACCCGATCAAATAGTTCAAGAGCCCTGTTGATAATATCCAGATGCCCCATGGTTATTGGATCAAAAGTTCCCGGATAAACAACTATTCTTTCATTATTATCGCCCATGGAGATCCTCTCCTTCTAGGTGGATTTATGCAAGAATTTACCTTGGCGATAGAACCAGAAACCGGTTTCACCGTACCGCCTTTGGTCGACAAGGGTTAGTCCTGCCACCTGTGCCGGCAATTCTGCGTGAGCATCCTCTTCAACCGCAACAAGTGCCCCCCGAATAAGAAGCTCAGATTCTGCCAGCTCCTGCAGCATACCTGCAGACAACCTTTTCCGGTAGGGTGGATCAACAAATACAATGGAAAAAGTTATCCCGGGTAGTTTTTTTACTAAAAAAGAAAGGCCTTTCGATAGATCCCATTTATAAACAAGTGCTCTATCAGAAAAGCCGCACAATTCAATATTTTTGTTTATTATCTGAACAGCCTTCAAACTTTTGTCAACAAAGACAGCCCGCTCGGCAGAACGGCTTAACGCTTCCAGTCCAAGGGCACCGGTCCCGGCATAAAGGTCAAGAACAGTTGCATTTTCAACCTCCCTGCCAATGATATTGAAAAGGGCCTCGCGGGCCCTGTCTGCAGTAGGACGAATGAGTTGACCGGAGTGTTTTGCAGTACTTTTTGAAAGTGCCTGCAAACGCCGTCCTCTTGCCTTGCCACCTATTATCCGCAATTACAAATAATCCCTTGCAACTATTTCAGCTATCTGCACTGTATTTAATGCAGCTCCCTTTAAAATGTTGTCGGCAACAACCCAGAGATTTATCCCGTTTTCTATAGATTGATCCTCGCGTATCCTGCCTACAAGCGTTTCAAATTTACCGGCACAATCCAAAGCCAGGGGATAGATGCTGAGACCTGGATCATCTACAACCTTTACTCCAGGTGCAGTTGCAAGAAGTTCTTTAACTGCGGCAGCAGATATCTTTTTGTCAGTCTCAATATTTATGGACTCTGAATGGCCATAAAATACAGGGACCCTTACCGTAGTTGCAGTAACCCCTATTGATGGGTCCTCAAATATCTTGCGGGTTTCATTTACCATTTTCATCTCTTCCTTGGTATAGCCATTTTCCAGGAAAGAATCGATATGGGGCAGACAATTAAAGGCAATCTGATGGGGATAGACATTTTTCTGTACCGGCTCACCGGCTGTATAGGCCTTCACCTGTGCCTCGAGTTCTGCAATTGCCTTGGCACCGGTACCGGAAACCGCCTGGTATGTCGAGACAACTATACGCTTGATCCCGGCCTTGTCATGAATCGGCTTTAATGCCACAAGCATCTGGATGGTGGAGCAGTTTGGGTTGGCAATTATTCCCCTGTTCGTATATTGGGCAATGGCATGCTGATTGACCTCAGGAACTACCAGGGGGATATCAACATCCATGCGAAAAGCACTGGAGTTGTCAATCACTACAGCGCCCGCTGCAGCTGCCGCCGGGGCAAATTCAAGGGAGCGGGCAGCGCCGGCAGAAAAGAGGGCAATATCAATAGCGTTGAACGCATCTTTTGACAGCAGACCTACTGCTATCTCTTTATCCTTGAACTTCAGTTTCATGCCCACGGAACGTTCCGAGGCCAAGAGACGCAATTCATTGACAGGAAAATTAACCCGTTCCAAGACTTCAAGCATGGCACCGCCAACAGCACCTGTGGCACCTGCAACCGCTACATTATATTTTCTGTTCTGGTCACTCATGTTCAAACCCTGAACTTACAATTCTTCACTATTCAATTTCTTAAATCTTCAATGTTATTAGACCGCTCCCGCAACCAGATCCCCTACTTCCCTGGTGCCATATCCCATCTTGCCGGCAGACAAACTATCCAGTTTCTCTGCAACTACCCAGCGAATAGCATTTTCAATGGCCAGGGCAGCTTCACTTTCACCGAGATGGTCCAGCATCATCTGGGCAGCTCCGATTGCAGCCAGTGGGTTTATGATATTCTTGCCGGTATATTTCGGGGCGGAACCGCCAATGGGCTCAAACATGCTGACACCTTCCGGATTAATATTGCCGCCTGCCGCAATGCCCATGCCTCCTTGGATCATGGCGCCAAGGTCGGTAATAATATCACCGAACATATTATCCGTTACAATAACATCAAACCACTCCGGATTTTTTACCATCCACATGCAGGTTGCATCAACATGGGCATAATCTGTCTTAATGTCGGGATACTCCTTGGCAACCTCATAAAATGCCCGCTCCCAGAGATCAAAAGCAAAGGTTAACACATTGGTCTTACCGCAAAGAGTCACCTGTTTCCTCTTGTTGCGTTTGCGGGCATATTCAAAGGCAAAGCGAATACAGCGTTCAACACCTTTCCTGGTATTGATTGATTCCTGTATCGCCACTTCGTCTGGCGTTCCTTTTTTCAAAACCCCACCTGCACCGGCATACAGCCCTTCCGTGTTTTCGCGCACCACGACAAAGTCAATATCCTCCGGACCTTTATCCTTAATGGGTGTATCCACATTGGGATACAAAATAACCGGGCGCAGATTGATATACTGGTCAAGGGCGAATCTGAGACTTAATAGAATCCCCTTCTCCAGGATGCCTGGTTTCACATCAGGATGACCGATGGCTCCCAGAAAAATGGCATCATGCTTGGTTAACTCCTCCACAGCATTGTCCGGCAGAACTTCGCCGGTCCGCATATAACGATCTCCACCATAATCAAAATCTGTCAGTTCCAGGTTGAAATTAAATTTATCTGCCGCTGCCTTGAGCACTTTCACGCCTTCAGCGGCAACCTCAGGGCCGGTCCCGTCACCTCCCATAACTGCAATTTTATACGTTTTACCCATTATTCTCTCTGTCCTGTTTTTTATAATTATTGTTAAAGTATCAACTCTCTATTTATAATTATTTCTTCTCAGCTTCTTTTTGCAGATATACCAGCCTGTTCAAACCATTCAGGTACGCTTTGCCGGCAGCAGTTATAATATCAGGATCAAGCCCGTAACCAATGACCACCCTGCCATTATCCTCAATCCTGACAAGCACATCCCCCTGAGCATCTGTGCCGCCGGTAATGGAGCTGACCGAAAAGAAAAGCAGTTTACTGCTTGTTCCCGTAAGTTTAGCTATAGCTTGATAGGTAGCATCAATAGGTCCGACGCCGATTGCTGCACCTTCCTTCTCCACACCTTCAATCTTGAGACGAACAGCGGCTGTAGGCAATTTCATACTGCCGCTCATAACTCCCAGGGAAATAAGCTCATAAACCTCAGGGATGTGAATTATTTCATCCATGATGATGGCCTCAACATCCTCGTCGAAAATCTCCTTCCTGACATCAGCCAGATTTTTGAACCTGGTAAATACCCGGGCCAGTTCTTCATTGGACAGGGAGTACCCCATGACTTCAGTACGGTCCTTCAAGGCGTGACGGCCTGAATGCTTTCCCAGGACCAGGTTGCCCTTCGTCAAACCGATATCAGAGGGATTCATGATCTCATAGGTCGTTCTTTCCTTCAGCACACCATCCTGATGAATACCCGATTCATGGGCAAAAGCATTGGCTCCCACAATGGCCTTGTTGGGTTGAACCGGCATACCCGTGATAGTGCTGACCAGACGGCTACTGGGGTGGATGTGTTCAGTAACCACATCCGTGTGAACCGTCAGCTGATCAGCTCGGGTACGGATTGTCATGACAAGTTCTTCCATGGCAGTGTTGCCGGCTCTTTCACCCAGGCCGTTGATGGTGCATTCAACCTGGCGGGCGCCATTGCTAATGGCAGCCAGAGAGTTAGCCACTGCCAGGCCAAGATCGTTATGGCAATGGACACTTAATACCGCCTTGTGAATATTAGGTATATTTTCAATAAGATAGGCGATCTTAGCACCAAATTCATCCGGCAGGGCATATCCTGTGGTGTCAGGAAAATTCAGCGTTGTAGCCCCAGCCTTAATGACTGCTTCAAAAACCTGGCAGACAAAATCCATATCACTGCGGGATGCATCTTCAGCAGAAAACTCAACATTTGAAGTAAATTGAGCGGCATACTTTACTGAATCAATTGCCAGCGCAAGCACCTGCGCCCGGTCCATCTTGAGTTTGTGGCGCATATGAATCTCAGAGGTTGCCAGAAAAGTATGGATTCTGGGATTTTCCCCATTTTTCAAGGCCTCCCAGGCACGATCAATATCCTTTTTGCTGCACCGCGCCAATCCTGCAACCTGGGCACCTTTGATATTGTCAGCAATCTTCCTGACACACTCAAAGTCGCCTACAGATGCGATGGGGAAACCGGCCTCGATGACATCAACATTCAGGAGAACGAGCTGCTGGGCCAAACGGAACTTCTCCTGCATGTTCATACTGGCGCCCGGAGACTGTTCTCCATCGCGTAACGTTGTGTCGAATATGAATATTTTCTCGGACATGGTTGTTTCCTCAACTGACAAATGTCAACAAATGTGCAACATATACTTCTGGTACATGGATGTTCTCAGATCCAGATACATTTAAAATAAACAAGAAATGCCAGGATAAACTTTCATCCTGGCCATATCTGAACTTCAGGCTTTATTTATGGTTAATGAATATTGCGCTATTAAATAGTATTTTCCTGCTCTTCAACACCCTTTTCTGCCTTATGCATAGCCCTGTAGGCCGCACTGAGTGGGCCGGATAGGACATAGACAAGACCTATCACAAAAAGTGTAACAGGCGGTTCAGCTGCTACAAGAATCAGCAGCAGTACCATAGCGACTGTTACCTGGAAGGTCTTTTTTCTTTTAGCTGCCGGATGTTTGAAGCTCATGTATGGAATATTGCTCACCATGAGATAGGAAAGCAGGTAAACAAGAACTACAATGGAAATATGTTTTACCGATTCAGTTGCTCCAAGATAGCGGGAAAAAAGTACCGTAGTGGCTATCATTCCTGCAGCAGCAGGACACGGGAGCCCGACAAAATCTTTAGGGGACTTTTCCAGAGTAAGAGAGTTGAAGCGTGCAAGCCGCAATGCGGTTGTGGCCACATAAAGAAAAGCAGCCAGCCAGCCATAACGCCCGAAGGGTTCCAGAGCCCAGAGGTATGCAAGCAACGCCGGCGCCACCCCAAAGGACACCAGGTCACTTAAAGAATCATACTCCATGCCAAAGATGCTGGTGGTTTTTGTTAGTCGTGCAACCCTGCCATCAAGACCGTCAAAAATGCCCGCCACGATAATTGCCACAGCGGCATAAAAGAAATTTCCGTTTATGGCCGAAATAATAGCATAAAAACCACTCAAGAGACTGGCTGTCGTAAAAAGGCATGGTAGAGGATGAATCATGCGTTGCCCATGACTGGTTAACTCGTTTGCATCTTTGTCTGAATTTAAATTGCTCATGTGTTTATACCTTATTTTAGGGTAATAATTATCAAAAAAATCTATTAATTATACCATAATAAGAATATTATACGCTAAAATAATTACGGAATATACCCTATTACCGTTTCACCCGCCCTGACTCTCTGACCTGACCGAACCTCAAGTTGCATCTGTTGCGGCAAATATATATCAACTCGTGAGCCAAAACGGATGAGGCCAAAACGGCTTCCACGCTCAATCTTATCCCCTTTTTCAGCCCAACAGACAATCCTTCGTGCCACAAGACCCGCGACCTGGACAACCGCATACCGAAAATCTTTAGCAGTGGAAAGAATAACAGCACAATGTTCATTTGCAAGACCGCCCTGGTCAGTATTCGCTGCATAAAAACTACCAGACGCATATTGTATTTTTTCCACTTCCCCTGCAAATGGCAGCCTGTTGATATGTACATCAAATATGGACATGAATATGGATACCTTATACACATGCTCATGGACAAATCTGTCATCAAAGATCTTCTCAACCAGGATAATCTTACCGTCGGCCGGCGATACAACTCCATCTTCAGCATCCGGCATAATACGCTCCGGATCACGGAAAAAATAGAAAACAAATCCGGTCAAAAAGAGCAATATTGCTGCAATTAGTTCATACTCAAGCAGTGCAAATATAAGGGTTGCAAAAGCGGTAAATACAATAAATGGATATCCTTCCCTTGCCATTGGTATTTGAGGCTCTTTCATAATGTTATGTCTTTGTGTTTGGGGAACAATTCTTCAGTGGCTTGCAAACGGAAACTTTCAATACTCATCACGAGCATATTAAATGGTATTATCGTCTGCTCCTGAAAAGATAACCATTTGGCAGATAATACTTCCATGCCTGTGACTCAACTCAGATTGCTGCCGGAGTATATAAGTAAAGCCGTATTAAAACTTCTTGGCCCGTGCCATGGCAATGGTTCCGGTACGCACTATTTCCTGGATACCGATAGGTTTCAATATATCTATCACTGCCTGAATTTTGCTCTGCGGCCCGGTTATCTCAACTGCATAACTTTTGGGGCTGACATCAACAACCTTGCCACGGAAAATATCGATGACACGCAATACTTCTGCCCGGGTATTCGATTCCGCCTTGACACGGATGAGCACCATTTCCCGTTCCACGTAATCTGACTCACTGATATCAACAACCTTGATAACGTCAATCAGTTTATGCAGCTGCTTGGTGATTTGCTCAATAATGGGATCCGGCCCACGTGTAACCAGGGTCAGGCATGAAACGCCAGGATCAAGGGTTTCTGCAACACAGAGGCTTTCTATATTAAAACCGCGCCCACTGAAAAGACCAGTAACTCTTGACAGAACGCCGGGCTTGTTTTGCAACAAAACTGAAATGGTATGTTTCATTTCGCTTTCCTTTTATAATTTATCTAATCATATTGGGAGATTGATCTGTAAAAAATTACGTCAGGAGCATTTCGGTTGTAGCCTTGCCGGCAGGAACCATCGGGTAGACTCCTTCCTCCCGGGCAATAACAAAGTCCATAAAAACCGTGTTATCGGTTGCCAGTGCCTCCTTGATTACAGGTACAACTTCGCTCACCTTCGTGGCCCGCAGCCCAACAGCACCATATGCCTGGGCCAAGGCCACAAAATCAGGAGAAACTTCAAGGTCAGTGCCAGCATAACGCTTATCATAAAAAAGCTCCTGCCACTGCCTGACCATCCCAAGAAAGCCGTTATTTAGAATTGCGACTTTTACCGGGCATTTATATTGCCTTGCAGTAGCCAACTCCTGGATATTCATCTGGATGGAGCCATCACCGGCCACATCAATAACAGTTTTGTCTGGTGCAGCCATCTGGGCCCCAATCGCTGCGGGAAAGCCGTACCCCATTACACCCAGGCCACCGGAAGTGAGAAAATGTCTTGGCTTGTTAAAATGATAAAACTGGGCCGCCCACATCTGGTTCTGCCCCACCTCGGTGGAAATAATGGCATCACCTTTGGTCAGTTCATGGAGTTTCTGAACCACGAATTGCGGTTTAATAATATCTCCTTCCTCTACATATCCTAAAGGATGCTTGCGCTTCCAATCATTAATGTCATCCAGCCAGGGACTAAGCTTTTCTTCATACTCCTTCCCATTGAAATCATCCTGAACATCAAACCACCTGTTCATTGCAGTTAAGGCATATTTACAGTCAGCCACTATGGGTATATCTACTTTGACATTCTTGCTGATCGAAGTTGGATCAATATCAATGTGAATAATCTTTGCATGCGGTGCAAATTCATCAAGCTTACCTGTTACCCTATCATCAAATCTTGCACCTACAGCAATCAAAAGATCACACTTCGATACAGCCATATTGGCAAAGTAGGTACCATGCATGCCAAGCATCCCCATGGAAAGTTTATGGGTGCCCGGAAACCCTCCCAATCCCATAAGAGTCATGGTTACAGGAATATTCAGCTTGGTGGCAAGTTCGGTCAATTCTTCATTGCTGTCTGATGCAATAACCCCACCTCCAGCATAAATCACCGGCTTCTTCGCCTTCAAAATCTCTTTAGAGGCTTTGGCGATCTGGCCCGGATGCGGCTCATAGGTGGGCCTATAAGTCTGCATTTTAACAGGCTTAGGCTCGGTAAAATTAGCCTTAGAGATTACCACATCCTTAGGCAGGTCTATAAGAACCGGGCCTGGCCGGCCAGTCCTGGCAATATAGAAAGCCTCCCGAATAGTTTCTGCAAGGTCTTTGGGATCCTTCACCAAATAGTTATGCTTGGTGCAGGGCCTGGTAATGCCAATAATATCAACCTCCTGGAAAGCATCGTTTCCAATAAGGGCCGTTGGCACCTGTCCAGTGAAAACCACTATGGGAATAGAGTCCATATACGCTGAAGCAATTCCGGTTACGGTATTTGTGGCACCAGGACCGGAGGTAACCAGAGCCACCCCTACATCCCCTTTCACACGGCCATAAGCATCTGCAGCATGAACCGCCGCCTGTTCATGTCGTACAAGAACATTGGTAATATCAGACTTTTCCAGCTCGTCAAATAAATCGATTATCACTCCACCGGGAAACCCAAAAATAACTTCAACTCCCTGCTCTTCGAGACATTTAACAATCGCTTGTGCACCTGTCACTTTCATATGAACTTCCTTACGCTTCCAGATTTACTCTACATATGCTCACTTTTACTGGCTATGAGCACTCTTCCATGACCAAGGCCAACCAAATTCCTTTTAGGCTGCTTTCAGAAAAATGGAACTTGGGAAAATTTTTTGAAAAAATACGAATATATAGCACCATAGCTGATCTTGTCAAGCCAATGTTTGAGAGGAATCGAGCCGCTCAGGCTTTTTCCAGTGAAATGGAAATATACTGTTGCATCCTGTTGTCGCATAATTTTTATGTAAGGGCGACAACTGTTAGAAATAATAACAATAACAAGAACTTTGCGTTTTCACATCCGCAAAAGATGCTAACCCATATCTATCTTGATATATACAAAATCACAGGGCCAGGCAAATATAATTTTAAACTGATAATTGCCTGTTTAAAACAATTTATTCTTTTAGCATATGGTGTTATCATATCATTATTGACTTATTGATCTATTATACTTGTAAACTGCAAGTAATTACTACTTAAACAATTAAAGAATATCATTTAACAATGCAAACACCGATGTCCCTTTCGACTTACAATTCCTTGATTCAGGAAAAGAGTTTAATTACAGTAAAGTTTATTGCCAGAGGCATGCTCCGCCAAAACAGCAAAGAGCGCTTCTCCCGGCAATTACCAGGTAATAATTCACAATGGGGCAACTGCCATTTTACCTTTGATAATGATGCTAAAGAATATGACTGGCTTGTCGTGTACCACGATCTACCGCGAGAACCCATGTCTTTGTGCACTGAAAAATTGTCCTGCCCCCGTGAAAAAACCATCCTGGTCACCACAGAACCGTCCTCAATCACAGTTTACGGCTCTGATTATCTGCGCCAATATGGCCTGATCATTACCAGCCAGGAACCCTGGGCCATCAAACATCCAAATATTATTTTCACCCAGCCTGGACTTGTCTGGTACTACGGAGCCACTGATGACGGGGACAAAATGATTACCTACGACGATTTGCAAAGCACACCTCCACCGCCAAAAAGCAAGACCATTTCAACGGTATGCTCCATCAGGCAGGGCAGGCTGACCCTGCATTACAAGCGGTATCGCTTTACCCAGAAACTTAAAAACCATATCCCCGAACTGGACGTATTTGGCCATGGTGTCAACCCCATGAATGACAAAGCTGAAGTTTTAGATCCCTACAGGTATCACATTGCCATTGAGAATCATATTTTCCCCCATCACCTGACGGAAAAACTTCCTGATGCATTTCTGGGATACACTCTCCCCTTTTATCACGGGTGCCCAAATGCTTCAGACTATTTCCCCCCGGAAAGTTTTATACCCATAGATATCAATGATTTTGACAGGACCGTGGCAATCATTCAAAACACCTTGGCAAACAACGAGTATGAGGAAAGGCTCCCTTATATCATTGAAGCCAGGAAACGGGTGCTGGAAAAATACAATCTTTTTGCCCTGCTCGATGCTGAAATCGCAAACCGTGACAGGACCATAGAGACCAGTAAGCCCCAAGGGGTGATCATGTGCCGGCAGACCCTTAAATTCAAGAAACCGTTACTTGGTTTACGCAGAGAAGCGGAAAAAGTCTTTACAAAAGTCAAACATCTCCACTGGTAACGGCCGTCTCACAGCATTTGCCAATAAAAATTTACTATGGGGTGACCAGGGACTGCTGGTGATATTCTGGAAATATCCCGGCCTGAGCCCCCTTTTGCAAAAAAAACTCAACTGCTGCCAACCCATCTTCTCCCAGGTTTTCAGAATAGGAATTTACATAAAGCCTTATATGCTCGCTGATTACTGAATCATCAAGTTCCTGGGCGTATTCTTTTACATATGAACGGCATAAACGTCTGTTATGTTGCGCCCAAAGAATGCTTGATCTTACAGCCCGGTCAATTTTCACAATGAGATCCCGGCCGAGAGAGCGCCTAACAACAATGCCTCCCAACGGAATGGGGTGTCCGGATATCTTCTCCCACCAGGCGCCAAGATCGACAATCTGCTCAAGTCCTCTGCCCTTGTAAGTAAATCGGCTTTCATGAATAATGACTCCGCAATCAACCCTGCCGGATTCAATAGCTGGCATGATATCATCAAAACGCATCATTACAACATTCTTCCACACCGGGCCGTATAATCTCAGCAGCATTGCGGCTGTTGTAAATCTGCCAGGCACCGCCACGGTCATTTTTGCAAAATCACCTGGGTCAACTTTTTGGCCGGCAACCAGCAAGGGCCCACAACCACGCCCGAGTGCCGCTCCTGTATGAAGCAGGACATAATCGTCCAGGACATGGCCCAAAGCATGAAAAGAGAGCTTGGTGATATCAAGGCGGCCCTGCATGGCCCACTCGTTTAAAGTTTCAACATCTTCGAGTAAGGCAGGCTGCAGGCTCCAGCCGGCAAGGGGTATTTTGCCATTGACCAAACCGCAAAATATATACGTGTCATTGGGGCAGGGAGAAAATCCAACGGAAAGTTGATTCATAAATAATCCTGCTACGATTCAGTCATATTTTTTTGGCGCACATATTAATCATGGGAAGAAACACCTTGGACATACTCATGCAATACAACCTCTGCTACCATGCATATTTTGTCAATGGCTTCAGCAAGCTGCCAGCTCTCAGTATCCCGGTCTTTTACCATGTTGCTGACACTACGCAGCTCAACGCAGGGAATGTTAAAGTTTTTACAGACCATTGCCACAGCAGCACCCTCCATGTTCTCGCATCCGGCAGAAAACTTTTCCCGCAAAAATTCACCGCGCACTGCTGTCCCGGAGCAGCAATTGACTGTAACAAAATTTACGACCTTAAATGCGATATTCTTATCCTTTAAAATATTCTCAAATCGCGGAACCAGGTCATTGTTGAATAACAAGGATGTGCCGGGTTTGAGAAGACCTGGATCAAAATCCTGTATGCCATCGGGCATGCAGATGCCAAAATCACCTAAAAATTCCTGTCGTGCCAGACAAATGTCAAGCTTTGCCAAGCCGGATCCAATATATGCACCAGCCACGCCGATATTCAACACTCCATCGATCCTGGAGCCATGCAGAGTCAAATAATTGCTGAGACTGGCAGCAGTTGTAACGGGTCCAATACCGGTAACAAGGACTTTCAGCTGGTCAACTGCTGCAAGAAATTGTTCCAGGGGTTTTTTTTCATTTTCAGTGGCAACTGCTATAAGGAACATGTACACCTCGTAATCGAGTATTTGATTATATGGCACGATAGGGAAAGTTAGGTTATTTTCCTCATCACAGCAACCAATTTTAGTAAGCGCCGATAGAAATGGGAAAAACATGAATTCTGATTTCGATCTTGAATCGTACCAATATGAGCTGCCGCCACATCAGATTGCCCAACTCCCGACTGAAAAACGTGAACAATCCCGGCTTTTAGTCCTTGACTGCCGCCACGACCTCTTACAGGATATGAAATTTTCCGACATCCTTGATTTCTTTAGTCCTGGTGATCTGCTTGTTGTCAATGACACAAAGGTTTTCCCGGCCAGGCTAGAAGGGAGAAAGGATACCGGGGGAAAAGCCGAACTATTCTTGTTGGAATATCCTGATTTCAATAATAGTGATACCGAGCGTGAACCAGCCGGTCAATCACTTACAGGGAAAATTCAATGTATAACTGTAACCGGCCTTATCAAAAGCTCCAAAAAAGCAAAACCTGGGTCCCACTTTTTTTTCAACCACAATCTTGAAGCGGAACTGTTGCAGTATCTTGCTGATGGCAAGGTGCAGGTACGACTCTGTTTTAATGTCAGCAACGGACAAAATCCGGAAGAAATCCTGCTATCCAGCGGCAGGGTTCCACTCCCGCCATATATACACCGGAATGACAAGGACCACCATGAAGACCGCAAACGCTACCAGACTCTTTTTGCCCAGAAACCGGGGGCAGTGGCTGCACCGACTGCAGGTTTGCATTTCTCGGAATCATTGCTCAACAAACTGAAAGAAAAAAATATACGGATTGCCCCGATCACGCTTCATGTCGGATATGGTACCTTTGCACCTGTGAGGGTCAAAGATATACGGCAGCACAAAATCCATGACGAATATGTCGAGATAGGTTCAGAAACTGCTAAGCTGATCAAGCAAACCCGGGAATCCGGCAAAAGGGTATGGACAGTTGGCACAACAACGGCACGGACATTGGAATTTGCTGCTGCTGAGACTGGACAGGTAGAAGCTAAACAGGGCTGGTGCGGGCTTTATATTTATCCCGGTTACAGGTTTAAAATAGTCAATGGATTAATCACCAACTTCCACCTGCCAGAATCTTCGCTTCTTTTTCTGGTTGCTGCACTGACCGGGAGGTCCCGCATTCTTCGCGCCTACGACAAGGCAACCCGGCTCGGTTATCGTTTTTACAGTTATGGTGATGCCATGCTGATCATCTGCTGAAAGCAGATAAGGCATAAACCCTTGCGTGGAGTTTGCAGGAGGAATGATCAGGTTGTTGCAGGGCAGCTCTCTTTACTTTTAGTGGCTGCAGGGGAATCCGCGGTGTTCTCTGTGGTTTTTTCAACTTTTTCTACGGGTTTTTTTGTTGACGTATCGGTAGTTGTGGAACCCGAACCATTACATGATTTACTGGTATAACCATCACTGTACCAGCCTCCGCCTTTTAGCTGGAAAGAACTCATGGACATAAGTTTTTTGACTGATCCTGAACAATCAGGACAGGTTGTCAATGGATCCTCGGTCATACGTTGAAAAATTTCAAAAACATTACAGCATGATATGCATTCATATTCGTAGATTGGCATTTTTCTTGGTGCTCCGATCAATATAATAGCCCCAGTCTGCAGGGAATAAAAAATACGGATGGCTTTATTTCATCAATATTACCATTCAACTCCTATTTGGGTGCAAATAATAATTTCGATGTCCGCCCTTGTCAATGCAGCAAATTTTTTTCTAAACAATATTATAAATAATTTTTGCGTTTTTCTAAATTATATGGGTTTCTCTTTTTTCTTTGTTAAAAAGAAACAGGTTACATACAGATATTTATTCATGCTCTAATTGTTAAACTGCACAACCGCATACTTCAACAGTAAGCTTTTCTTAACACTTTATTATATATTATTATCTTGCCTGCATGTTACTAATTATCAAATTTTATCCAAATAACTTCTTGCATTTTAACCTGTGATACAATAACTAACTCTAATTATACAAACTACAACAGTCACAAAAGTTCTGTTCTTTTACTCTGACTATACAAACTCATTTACGGAGGAAGGTATTATGGGAAAAACACTAGTTGAAATGGCGGCCGGTATTATACAGTCACAGTGCAGTTCAACTTCCATGACCACAGAGGAGATTGGCCTCTCCCTGCAAAATGTTTTCAAAACACTGCAAGATATTCAGTCTGTAGAAATTCAAGCCTCCCAGGAAGGGATAACCGACCCTGGCGTAAAAACAAAAGCAGGTCTTGTCCTGTCTCCTGAAAAATCCCTGCAGAAAAACAAGGTGATCTGTCTTGAATGTGGCCAGGAGTTCAAAATGCTTTCTCCCAAACACCTTAAATCCCATGGCTTGACAAGCAGGGAATATCGCGTCAAACATGGCTTTTCACTGCGCCAGCCACTTTGCGCCAAATCCCTGTCTGATAAAAGGAAAAAAGCTGGCAAGGCAAGGGGCCTCCCTGACAATTTGCGAAAAGCAATCGCACTGAGAAAAAAACGCAAAACAAAATCCACTGCAAAGAAAAAATAATCTCAGTGACATTCATATAAACAACGTTTTATGTAGCATCTTTGATTTCCAGCACCAAAAACCCAAAGATGCTATTTTTTTTATTTTCACAACAAAATGTGGCCGAAAAAGTATCGCAACTGTTATGTAGACAGTTATTCCTTAAAGTAGTATTTTCGCTTTTTCATGTAACTGTATAGCGATTCCTTCTCAGTAATGGAAACTTCACCTCCTGTTTACGCCAGAAAACAGGTATTATACTTCAATAAAGTGCAGCATTAGACATTTACACATTCATTAGAGCTATGATTGGAATTTTCGATTCAGGTGTTGGGGGCATGACAGTCGCCCGTTCCGTGGAAACCCTGCTTCCCGACAACCGAATTATCTATTACGGTGACCTGGCCAGAACTCCCTATGGCAGCAAGAGCCCTGAAGCCATTATCGAATACTCTATCAGCAACACAGAGTTTCTCCTTGGACATGGGGCCAAAGTTATCATCATCGCCTGCAACTCTGCAGCAAGCGTTGCCTCGGATATCCTGCGCCAGAAATTCGCTGCCCCCATCTTTGAAGTGATCACCCCTGCAGTTGAGCGGGCAGTCACTTCTACTGTTACTGGCAATATAGGTGTCATAGGAACTAGAGCTACCATTCGCTCCGGCATTTATGATCAAAAAATTAAAGCACAGGCACCTGAGTTACATATTTTTTCAAAGGCATGCCCCCTGCTTGTCCCGCTTGTTGAGGAAGGTTGGGTAGATGCCCGTGAGACAAAAATGATATTGCGGAAATACCTTGCCCCCCTAAAACAAAAGCAGATAGATACCCTTGTCCTGGGCTGCACACATTATCCTCTGCTCAAGGACCTTATCCAACATCGCATGGGCAAAAACAGGATCAGGCTCATTGACTCCTCCATAGAGGTTGCATTAACATTACAAGGTTATCTTAGTGAAAACCCTGATTTTGGCAAAACGCTTCAACGTGGTATTGAAAATAGATATTTTGTTTCCGATATAACTAAAGCTGCTGTCGCTACTGCTGAAAAAATATTCGGCCGCCATATCGATTTGGAAAAGGTTTAATGCGCAATGTTTAAGACTTTTCTTTACAGTTCATTTCCGCGGTGCAACAAAGTATTCAAGCACTTTCCCCTGCTTATCTTTGTACTATTAATCCCAGCCCTGGTAAATGCCCAGGAGATGGATACGCTTGAAATTGCGCAAAAACTGCAAAGCACCTATGAAAAGGCTTTAAATCTGGTTGCCGACTTCAAGCAAACAACTGCGATGAAATTCAGCTCCCGTGTACGGCAGGGCAGCGGTACCATGATCTTTCATAAACCAGGCCGAATGCGTTGGGATTACAGATCTCCTGATTACCAGGTCCTCATAAGTGACGGGGAAACAATCTCCATGTATTTTGAAAAAAGCAATCAGATGATCGTAAGCAACGCCAAGGAATATCTGCAGTCAGATGTCAC
>JAHEID010000120.1 GCA_024639555.1 Deltaproteobacteria bacterium | reverse complement strand
CAGGCAAAGATACGCCAGTTGAACCAGGAAATACGTATTCTGGGCGAACGGTTGATGCTGTTCGACAGGGTCATCGTCGACCATGTAAAAAGAAAGCTCGTCGGTTTTCAAAATTTTGTTATCGGGCTTCTGGCCATTATCCTTTTTATAGTCATCTATATTCTCCTCTTCTGGCACGGTCAAATTGCCATGCCGCTCATCGACCTTGTCAAACAGGCAAAAGAAGTAACTTCTGGAAAACGTTCTGCCTTGTCCATACGGAAAAGAAGTGGAGAGGTGGCGGAACTGGCCGGGTCGTTTCAAAATCTCCTGTCAAAACAAAACTCGACATCCAATGAATTTGCCCGTTATAACCGGGTACTGGAAATGGTCCATAATGTGAGTAAATCCGTATGGCAGGTGCAAACCAGGGATGCTGTTTTTGTAGAAGCATGTAAAGGCGTCCTGACCAACAGTGATTACGTCCTCGTCTGGATCGGCATCCCGGGTGACAATACCCTTCTGGTACCCGCCATAGCAGACGGTTCAACAACCATGAGCCGTCAGGAGCAGGATGAATGCATGACCGCCCTGCTCACGGCCGCCGAAGAAAATAATGAGAAATACGATCCCGCCCATAAGGCTTTAGAACAGAAATCACCGGTAATAGTGCGAGACATTCTGGCAGGATTACCCAAGGGTCCATTCAAAAACACCCCCTTTGTGACCGGTAAAGCTGACTGCATAGCCCTGCCCCTTGTATATGACCAGCAGATTTTTGGAGTTATGAACATTTACTCCATTGCATCGCTCAGTTATACCGAAGAGGAAATCGAGCTTTTGAAAGGCATGAGCCGTGAGATTATTTTTGCTATCTTTGCCCTGGCAGCCAAAGAGTCTGACAAAACATTGGCGCGCCTGCTGGCTGCCAGAAAAAAAGTTTTTGAAAACAATCCCGATCTTATTCTGGTTATTAAACCAGACGGTACAATTGTTGAGGCAAACCCCTCTGCAGAGGACAAACTGGGAAATGGTTCAGGAGGAATTATCGGAACAACCATTTATGACCTATTCCACAGCACCTCTTCTTCTCCCAGACAGTTTCTGGATGCATTATCCGAGGGCAGTGAAAATATCTCCCTTGAACTAACAGGCTCAGGGACAGAATACCTGGCCAGTATCTCCCCATTGAAAAACCAGCCTGAAGAAGAGGATGCATATCTTCTGATTGCCCGGGATATTTCCGAGCAAAAGATCCGCAAAATTGAAACCATTAAAGCCTCCAAGCTGGCTGCAATGGGTGAACTCTCTGTTGGTGTGGCAAATGAAATAAACAACCTTACCAATGGTCTTATTAATTACAGCCAGATCCTTAGTGATGAAATTAAGGAAACTGCAGGGGGCAATAACCAGTCACTCGAATTACTGAATAATGTTATCAGGGAAGGTGAAAGAATTTCACAGATTGTACAGCAGCTCCTTTTCTTCAATGCAAATAGCTCCCAGACAAAAGAAGCTGTTAAGGTAAACAAAATCATTGAAGACTCCCTGGCCCTGACCAAACATCAATTCAGATATGATGCTATTGATGTTGCAATACGTTTTCCGGATATCGTCCCCTCTGTTAAGGTTAACGTCCAGGAAATGCAGCATGTTTTTCTAAACCTCTTTAGCAATGCAAGATATGCCCTGAACCAGCGCTATCCGGCCCAGCACGCTAAAAAACAGCTTGAAATAAAAGGTGAGATATCAGCACGCAATGACCAGCAGTATCTAAAGGTGGTGTGTACCGATTTTGGCACAGGCATTCACCCGAACATCCTAAACAAGGTGTTTAAACCTTTCTTCTCGACCAAACCTGAAGGAGTAGGTACAGGTCTTGGCCTATCCATATGCCGCAGTATCGTGGAAGATAATAGCGGTACTCTTGAGATTGAAAGTACCCTCGATGATCACACATCCATAATCATGGAACTGCCTGTTACGGCATAACCTGGAAATTCCAGGCTACGTTCATTTGCACTGTTTAAAAATTCCTGCCCTATATATATTTCTTCCCAATCAACCGTTTTCAGGCGTCAATAAGTTTTGCACACTGCATCCTCGTAATGCCAAATTTCATAATAGTCGCGAACTGCAAGCGCCAACAAACGTGTTGCATGCAACGTATTTGCGCCACAATACCGTCGCATGCAACACCCCTTGCAACACTTTGAACACACTGCAACAAAAACGATATTCCCGGTTTTTCACAGGTCGAAGGTCCCGGGTATGCAAATTGAATAAAACCAATAAAAACAATGAAATATAGAAATATAATTGCATAAAAACGGAACGAAACAGAAATCAGAAAATCATTTTTTACAACAAAAATAAAATAAAAAATTAATGTGGCATCATTTCTGCAATATGAGAGTCAAAGAAATAAATAAGAGGACAATAAAAACAGTAAATATTTTAATAATAGATAAAAACAAACCAGCAAGGAGGTCAGTCATGGCTAATGCAATCGATACCACCGAAGAAAGAATCGCAACCGTAGCACAGGAAAATGTTCAAACCCAAAAACCAGAAATGAGCAAGGCGGAAATCTGCTTTGGTGCAATCATGGCAATTGCTGCAATTGCTGGAATGTGGGGGGGTGTTTCTCTGCTCATTTCATTGTTTCTAAATTAATAAATAAAGTATATATATAAAACCAAATCATCAACCCATAACAACTTCTACAATAGTAGAAGTTGTTATGGGTTTTTTATTGCAAAAATGAATTTAATTATAATTAAAAAAATTTTATTTGATAAATATAATTATACAGTCAAAAATTATATGTCATACATAAATTTATATATATTCTTTCCAATACTACGTTTATGTTGCAACAAAAATGTGGCATGCGACACAAATGCAACACACACGACAGTTCCTGCTATCTGCCAAGAAAAATAAATTTTATACCAACAAATTCAAATGTTTATAGATACAATTAATTAATGGCAGCGCATAAAATACAGTGCCTGTTTGTTGTGCAAAACTTTATATTTGAAATACATACAAATGTAATAATGCGAAACAGCAAAATAATAAAGATAACAAATTATTTTCTAAATATTATACGTATCTTTTTGAAATATTTGCACAATTACAACTTGTCCTCTGCTTTTTTCTCTCTTTCTCACATTACAAATACAAATAAAATTGCAACAATTACACATATGGCACGATTTGTGCTTTACTAACAGTAAGAATATATTGCAGTAAAACGTAACCAAAGATACTGTCAATCATATATAGAGGAGAAAGACAATGTTAAGCGAACAGAAAACACCAACAGAACAGGTTGCAACCTTTGCCGGTAATACTGAAATCGCTGAGCTCACCATAGGCAACTCCAGGTTTGGCATTGGCATTATCATGGCCATGGCTGGTTTTGTCGGTGTTTGGGGCTGCATATGTTTTGTTAACGGCATTGTACAATCCCACAGTATCCAGGAATTAGCCCGAGGCATTTTTACAGCTTTTACAGGAATATAAACAGAAGTTTTTTCAATTAATCAACACAACCCAGGAGGAGAAAAATGTCCAATAAAGAAACCACCACTAAAGGCATGACTGTATTCAAGTTTGCATCTATTTTTCTTGGATCACTCATATCAATCTGGTCAAGCGCTGCAATTCTCAGCGGGCTGGCCCAGGTAAACTGGCAAGTTTCCGAATTGCTGCGCCAGTACCTGATTGCCGCTGGCCTGATGCAGGAATTCCACACCCTGTCAGACTTCTACACACATATTAAGGGAGTTGAGTACATTATTGCTGTTATGTTTCTTGGGGCATTCCCTGCATTCTATGCGTACCTGAACAAGCCTGCCAAAGAAATGGCTGCTGAGTAACTGAAAGCTGTACCTCTCTAAAAAAACCTGGCCGCTAAAATAAACGGCCAGGTTTTTTTATTTAAAGCCCGCAGCATAGAAAACCGCACCATATTTTAAATCCCCGCTGAATCTTTTGTTTCCTATTAACATCCAAGGGCAAAGGAATTGTAAAATTATCTTTGTCCTGGGGATTATTTTGTTATACTTCAGGGCGCTTATATCTCATGAAGGAAATAACTTATGTCAAACCACCCCCGCAGCCGCTGTTCTGTTTGGCATTTCGGGCCAGAGTGACAAAATTTCAACCTGCTGCATTGTGCAAAAACAATGAAAAAAAATATCTTTCCCCTCTCCTTGTGCATTCTGTTTTGCGGATTAACTTCGTTAAGCTTTGCTGAACAGAGTCTGGTAGCAATACCGGTAACGGACCCCCCGGTTATTGATGGACTTACCAATGACCCTGCCTGGAAAAACGCACCGGTTGTAACAACACTTGATAACACCAAAGCACTACCGATTATAATTAAAGCAGTTTATACCGACAAAGAAATCTTTTTTCAGGTCAGCTTTCCGGACTCTGATGAGTCGCGGACCCATAAAAGCTGGGTCTGGGACAAAAAGCGCCAATTCTACACCGTCGGGTATGACCGGGAGGATATTTTTGTCTTCAAATGGAATATGGCGCCCAAACCTGTTGATCTCAGTATCTCCTCCGATAGTGCTTACCAGGCCGATATCTGGTTCTGGAAAGCATGCCGTACAGACGGGGCAGGCTATGCTGATGACAAGAGTCATGTATACAGCCAGACAGAAGACCGGAATGCTACTAGAATTGTTTCCAGGTCAGGGGAAATAATGTACCTGTTGCGGGCAGGTGATAAAGGAGAAAGTTCTTATAACATTAACCTTATAAGCGAATACCAGGGTGCGACTCTGCCGCGCTATTCCTTAAAGCAGCCGACTGGAAGCAGAAGCGATATCCGGGCCAGGGGCGTGTGGCAAAACGGAAGGTGGACCATTGAACTTGGCCGGAATTTAGTAACCGACAACCAGGATGATATACAATTTATGCCCGGAGAAAAATATTTATTCGGTATATCCCGTTATGAAATTGCCGGCCGGCAACCTAATACCAAACTATCCAACCCTCTTTACGGCACAGGGGATGTCAGCGAAACCCTGTGGTTGGAATTCATGCCATAACACTATTTGCCTATGAGCCTCTTACAAAATCCCATATTCCCTGTTCTGGTTTCCATCATTTTATCCATCCTCCTGCCTTTCATGCCTGTCACAAAATCATATGCTGCGGAGGATGAAACTCAGGTGCAACCAGATACAGCAAGGACTCTGCGCCTGCTCCTTGTTCCAGAAAAAAACACCTTTCAACAGCGCAGACGGTACAAATTTATAACAGACTATCTTTCCAGGAAAATGGAAATGAATGTCACGGTTGAAATGATGGCAAATTATGGTGAGATCAGCATTGCATTTCAACATGGGAGTGCCGATGCAGGATTTTTAGGGAGTTTCAGTTATGTATTAACACATGCCAAAGCCGGCATCGAACCTATTGCCAGACCTGTATGGCTTGACGGCAGCTCCACTTATCGGGGCTATATATTTGTCAGAAAAGACAGTGGCATCGAGACTGTTAAAGATATGAAAAACAAAAGCCTGGTTCTCGTTGATAAGGCCACTACCGCAGGCTATATTTTTCAGCGTTTCTATTTTAAGTATAACGGCATATCCAATATGGAAAATTATTTCTCAAGGATATCTTTTGCCCGCAGTCATGATGCATCCGCCTGGGCTGTTTATACCGGTGAAGCTGACATTGGCGGCGCCAAGAATCATATATTCAATAGTCTTAAAGAAGAATATTCGGACTTTAAGGAACAGATGGTGGTCCTTGCTGAATCACCGGAAGTTCCCTCTAACGGTCTTGCGGTCCGCAAAGACCTCAATCCTGCCCTAAAACTGCGCCTGAAAATGCTATTGCTTTCCCTGCAGGAAAGCACAGAAGGACAGGAAGTTCTGAATAACTTCGGGGCTCTCAAATTTGTTGAAACTAGTGACAATGATTATGGCGTGCTCTATAAAATGGTAAAAGAGCTGGGAATAGATCTTTATAACTACCCAAATTAACAGCAACCTTTTTTGATAGCCGTATTCAGACAATGAACTTTTCGTTCCGCACAGCCAGAAATCTAGGCCTTTTCATACTGCTCGTGATCATTATCATTGAGAGTATTTTTGCTTATATCTCCATGTCCGACAGTTCGGAACGTCTCACTGCAATAATCACTGTCGATCAGGTCAAGTTGCGGCGCTGGTACGATGTTGCTGAAATTGTCACCCATGCCAAAGACAGTCTTTACGACTACAGGCTTGGACGCACTGAAGTTGTTGCATCGATTGATCTTATGATCAACAAGGCTATTAATGAAATTAAGCAAATCGAGGTGTTGGCAAATGACCAGGATGAACTGGCCAATATTGATGAGATCATCCGGTCCGCGCAAAGATTCAAGCAGGCCATCTATGCCTTTAGAACAGAGGTGCAGGAAGGTTACCGGGGCGGCTCATCGGCCAGAGAAATGGAAGATATTGCCGTACGGGAAGCAGACCGGATAGCCCACCTGGGACGAGAGGCGGCAACCTATGTCAGCAGAAGAATAGAAGAAAAAAATAATGCTATCCTGGAAATTTCAACATTTTCCCAGAAGATGCTGACTCTGGTCTTATTTATAGCTATTCTTGCGACCATCATTAACGCCTATTTCATGGCACGGGCCCTGGGAAAACCCATAAAGCAGCTTGTTGACGGCACCAATCGCCTTGCTGAAGGTGATTTGACCCACCGAGTCAGTGTTCATTCAAAGGACGAGATTGGCCAGCTGGCTGCAGCGTTCAATACCATGGCTGAAAAACTGAAAAAATCCAGGCAGGAACTCCTGGCTGCAAAAGCTTACACCGACAACATAATACGCTCCATGAGTAATTCTCTCCTGGTCGTCAATAAAGACCAGACGATCAGGGCTGCCAACCAGGCCACCTATGACCTGCTGGGATATACGAAAGAAGAATTGATCGGCAAGCCATTTTCAATGATTTTTGCTGAAGGATATTACAGTGGCATCGGTCTTGATGATCTCATCAACAAGGGCTTCACACGCAATGTGGAAACAACCTACATGTCCAAGTACGGTGAAAAAATCCGTATGCTTTTCACCGCTTCAGTCATTTATACTGAAGAGGGCAGGTTTGAAGGTATTGTTTGTATTGCCCAGGATATTACAATGCAGACTGAAACATTGCGTGCCGGCCACCTGGCGTCAATAGGTGAACTGGCAGCAGGCGTAGC
>JAHEID010000019.1 GCA_024639555.1 Deltaproteobacteria bacterium | reverse complement strand
TTGCCTCTTACTTCAAAGAAGTGATAGGTGGAGACAGCCTGCCGGTAAAAAAACCTGACCCGGCAGGTATATTTTTTCTGGCGCACAAATGGAACCTGGATCCCGCCGGGGACATGATAATGGTGGGGGACCATGCCACCGACATCGAGGTGGGCCGGCGGGCCGGCTGCAAAACCGTTTTTATTGAAGGAGGCATCGGTATAAAACGCAGGCTGAAGCCTGATTTTATCATAGGGTCTATGCTTGAACTGCCGGGCCTGCTTGAAAATATATAATAACTTGTTGGCCTTGGTCAATAAATAGGCCTTCCTGCGATACAGGGGCAAAATCTTCTTTTGCTGCTAACTGACAGCTGACTCCTGAGAGCTCTTTTTAAATCACCAATTGTCCGAACTCTGAAGCCACAAGCTCCTGCAGGGTGGAAACCGCCTTAAAGGCATGCTTCAGGGTTTCCTTGTCCCGGGGTGAGAGAATCCTCGGATCTATGTAGGTGTCGAGCTTTTCTCCCCGGCTCGCCTTTGACACCTGGGACTTCAAGGCATAGTGCAGAAGCACCTGGTAGGCTGACTCAAAATACTCACCATCATTTGCATGGATAAACCCGCCTTCCACAAGCTTGCCTATACGCTTGAGTGTTCCGGTTTCCCTGATGTTGTGCTGCAGCGACAGGATGCGAATTGCCTCCACCACAAAGATAAGACCGCTTTTCTTGACATCCAGCTGCCCCTTGTGCAGCCCGCCCTTGTCCGTGACAAAGCGGCCAAGGATACCGAGCGGCACCCGGTGCCCGCCTTCTTCTTCGTGCAGGACGCGAAAAACCTCGTGGTGCTGGGCCAGGACCTTGAAGGCATACTCTTTTAATTCCTTGAACAGGTCAACCTCCCCGGCGATTACAGAAGCGTCAAACAGGACTGTAACATAGCGTCCCATCTCCCGGACCTGCGCCTCGAACCAGTAGTGGATCTGCTGCTTCCATTCGGATAAGCTCTTACGCCAGAGGGGGTTGCTTGACATGAGGAAGCCCGGGCAATAGACATAGCCGATCTGGTCAAGATAATCTGAGAATCGCACCCCCAGGTCAATAAAATACTGGTCGTACTGGTAATTCTGTGCGCTGTCGGCAATGATCATGCCATGGTCCTGGTCAGGGGTCAGCAGGTTTTCCAGGCGGCCGTGACTGCCGGTCAGGTAGAGGCAGTAAGGCACCGGCTCCACCCCCAACCCCTCGGCGGCCAATTCCAGGGCCCGGCGGTGTATGTCCCGGTTGATAAGGGAAATCATGACAACTATGTCGTAAGCCGTACGGCCCGATTCCAGGCGCTCCTCTGCCATTTGCGGCAGCTTGCTCTTGATGGCCTTCAGGGTTGCCACATCTCCTGCCTCCCGTATGCCTTCGATAAGGGTCAGGGGCTCAGGGTAGCGCAGTTTCAGCAGCTGGCGCATGGTAACGATGCCGACGATTTTTCCATCTTCGATTAACGGCAGATGCTTAACTTTGCTGTCAGTCAGCACCGAAAGGGCACGGTAGATGGTATTTTCAGGATGCAGGGTGATGGGGTCAAAGGTCATTACTTTGGATATCGGAGTGGAATCAAGATCAACACAATCATTTACTATGACCCGCTTCATGATATCGCGTTCGGTCAGGATCCCGACCGGCTGCTTTACATGATCTATAACAATAACGCTGGAGATGTTGCGGGCTGCCATAATCCGGATAACCTCCCGCATGGTACATTGAGGCGTACAGGTGTATACTTCTGGGTCCATGATTGAACGGAGATTTTCCCTGTAGGGAAAGGATTCAACGCGTTTCAGGCTGTCACGGGTCTCCTGGAGCCTTTTGAAAGACTCCTGATCCACTTCGGCTCTTCTTTTTTCAATGTTCATGTGCATCACTCGCGATAGCGCTGATCAAAATACCCAGGCTTACTATAACAATACTATAAGCATTTAGCTAAGGCTACAGGAGATTTCCAGAATCCAATACATAAAAAACGCAGGATTCCTCGCCGAAGGAATCCTGCGCTACTTTTGGTCTGGTGAAGGGGGATTGCTATAAGATCAGCTTATTCACCTTGGACCATTTTCTTTATTTCATCAACGATTTCCGGGTTAGCCAGTGTCATGATGTTACCTACATCTCCCTTATTGGAGATGGCACCGAGCACCCGCCGCATGATCTTGCCGGAACGGGTCTTAGGCATATCAGGCACGAGCCATACCTTACGAGGCCTGGCAATCTTGCCGATATCATCACATATCCTGGCGGAAACCTTTGCAGCCAACTCATCAGAGGCTTCAATCCCGGGCCTCAGTGAAACATAAAGATCCGGCTCTTTGCCTTTCACTTCATGGGCAACCGGTACAACAGCAGCCTCGGCAACTTCTTCAACATTGAGAGCTGCGGATTCGATCTCTTTGGTGCCAAGCCTATGGCCTGAGACGTTGATAACATCATCAATACGACCCAGGATACGGAAATACCCGTCAGATGCAACCACTGCCGCATCACCTGCAAGGTATGGCCAGTCGCGCCAGTCCTTGCTGTTTCTATCCTTGCAGTACTGGCCGTAATATGCATCAATATAACGCTCCCGGTCGCCATAGACAGTCTGGAAGCCACCAGGCCATGGATTCTTAATGCAGATATTTCCTGCCTTGCCTTCACCCGGCATGATCTCTTTGCCGTCTTCATCAAGAACAAGGGGATGAATTCCAGGTGCACCCGGTCCTGCACTGCCAGGTTTCATGGGAGAAATACCGGGAAGGGTGGTGCAGAGAAAACCACCTGTTTCGGTCTGCCACCAGGTGTCGACAATAACTGCTTTACCTTTACCAATTACCTCATGGTACCATTTCCAGACAGCTGGTTCGATGGGCTCACCCACCGTGGTCATGTGCTTGAAATTATAATTGTACTTGGCCGGCTCATCCGGACCGATCTTCCTTAATGCCCTGATAACGGTCGGTGCGGTGTGGAAGATATTAACATCCAGTTCTTCGGCAATTCGCCAGCAGCGTCCGGCATCCGGATAGTTGGGAACACCTTCATAGACCACCGATGAAGCGCAGATTGAAAGCGGGCCGTAAACGATGTAGGAATGACCGGTGATCCAGCCAATGTCAGCCATACACCAGTAAACATCTTCAGGATGGATATCCTGGATATACTTTGAAGTTCCTGCAGCATAGGAAAGATAACCGCCGGTGGAATGCTGGCAGCCCTTGGGTTTGCCTGTGGTACCACTGGTATACATGAGGAACAGCGGGGCCTCGGCCGGCATGGAAACAGGATCAACCTTGGCTCTTTTGTAGCCTTTCAGCACTTCGTTCATGGAAAAGTCACGTCCATCGACCAGGGCTGAAGAACTGGAGTATTTTTCCGGATGACGCTGCCAGACCAGAACCTTTTCAATTGTGTGCCCTTCTTTTACACTGATGTCGTAAGCCTCGTCAGCGTTGGCTTTATGATCAATCCATTTACCGCCACGGTAGTAACCGTCAATGGTAATCAATACACGGCTCTTGGAGTCAACTGCACGATCAGAACAGGCTGATGGGCTGAAGCCGCCAAATACAACGGAATGGATAACGCCAAGCCTGGCCAGTGCCAACATTGTTATTGGCAGTTCCGCGGTCATGGGCAGATGCAGGGTAGCCCGGTCACCGGCTTTCAGGCCACAGAAATCACGAAATACAGCTGCGACCTCATTCACCCTGGTGTATAATTCCTGGTAGGTGATGTGCTGAATCCGCTCATCTTCTGAGTCAGGCACAAAATGGAGCGCGGTTTTGTTTTTGTTTTTGGCCAGGTGCCTGTCAATACAGTTATAGCTGACATTAAGCTTGCCGCCGACAAACCATTTCCAAAGTGGTGCATCACTGGTGTCAAGAGTGGTATGCCATTTTTCATCCCAGTCCAGCAGATCAGCATATTCCGTGAAGCACTCTGGAAAATTGTCCAGGCTGAACCGTTCATAAATCGACTTGTCATTCACATTTGCCTGGGCCTTAAATTCCTCTGAAGGATAATAATAATCCTCTTCCTGCCAATGTACCGCGATTTGCGCTTCATTTACTTCATTTTGATCTTTTTCGCTCATGGGAATTACTCCTTCACAAAATAATGATTAACACTTTGGGGCTTCGCCGCCATCCTCAACCTTGAAAATTTCTTGTAACAGAACAGAAATATATTTGCTAGGTAAAAACACCTACAACTATCTCTTTACTAGGTAAAAACACCCACGTCAATCATCAATTTTATACATGCGCTGCTTTTCGTCAATTTCTGGCACTTTAAGCAGCCGTTCTCCTTCCGGCTTGGCAAGTTCGGCCTCAAGATAGTCCGCCCTGTCCTTGATGGTCGGCGGCTTTTCATCAATGTTGCGCATAAAGCGCCAGAGCCAACCCGGACCTTTGAGAATCTCCGGATCCAGTTCCAGTGCTTTGCGGTAATCAGCAAGGGCCTTTGCATGCTCCCCCCTGCGGTCGTATAGGATGGCACGGTTTGCAAAAGCAGCAGCCAACTCCGGATTGTTTTCAATCACCAGGTTGAACTCCTGCAGGGCCTCCATGTCTTTTCCCGTCTGCATAAAGGTCACGGCAAGACCGAGACGGGCCATGGCATGGTCAGGATTTTTCACTAAAGCTTCTGAAAATTCTTCAATCGCCTCTTTGTATTGGCCGTCTTCAAGCCTGTAATTTCCTTTTCTGACATTAATATCGCCTGGAATTTGTTCAACCTCGGTACGCCAATAAATAACCAACCCTAATAATACCAGAAACACAGCAATATAAGGAATGGCTCTTTTATCGAATTTTATTTTATTGCCCATTTAGGTGTCACTGTGATGAAAAAAACTGCACCAGCATGAATTTGTTGTAGAAAAAGGCAAAGGTCACCGAAATAATAGCAGCAACTACATTTACCTTTTTTCTCAGTATCTTCAGTTCTTCCTCAGTCACCGCCCGCTTATTTTTATTCTGGATGCGGTTGATGTTGATTGCCAACAGTAGTTTGCGCACCGGAAAGAACAATACCGCAGCAAAAAGAAACGACGTGATTCCATACCAGGTTGTTATCATGGATTCAAAAAAAGGGACCCCGGACTTCCGGCTTTTGCCCGAAGTCACGGAGTCCCTGAGAAGTTATGGGTTAACGGTTACGGCTTATCAAGATCAAGCCGTGCTTTCTTAATATCACCGATATCCTCAACAAGAGCGACGATATCTTTTTCCGGCATGGTGGACATTTCCATATGGTATGCCAGCAGCCACATCATACAAACACCGAGGAACCACCAGATGATCTGCCATACCCAGATAGAAGGCATACCGAACATCCAGGTGGCGGCATCATTGGGATTACCGAAAATGGTGTTACCGATAACAGCGCCCGGTCCGATTGCAAAAATAAACCAGACGATGGTAACGATCCAGGCCAGGGGCTTCAGGCCCTGCTTGGCAGCAGGCACAGATGCTACTTCACCCAGGAAGTCATGGAACTTCTGCTTGTGTTCCTTGTTATCGCTACCCTGCGTCATTGCAGAGATAATGGTGACCGCCCCAACGTTAAATAAAATACCCCAAAAGGCTGAATGCATTGTCAATGGCCAACGGCCCCAGGCAGTAATACCAAACCATGATACACCGATGGACTCAGTCATCATTACTGCGACAAGACCGAGGAAAAGACCGACTGTGATACCCTGGCGGGTAAACCATGGTATGTAGCAGACACCTGCGATGGCAGGCCACATCTGGAAGCCGAAAGCAACAGCCAGACCGCCCAGAAGAACAAGGGCATCCTTGGAAGTGGTGGCAACTATCAGAGCAAGACCACAGATGATAACAACGCCGATACGACCGAACAGTTTCTGGGTCGTATGGGATGCTTCAGGATTAAGAAAGCGTTTGTAAAGATCCCTGGTCAGCATACCGCCGGCTGTTGACATGTAGGCAGCGCCGGTTGACTGCATGGCTGCCAGGGCACAAACTGCCAGCAGACCGACAAGCCATGGGGCCGTGTCAGCCAAGAGATGGATCAGTGCAGGAACGAGCATTCCCTGCTTGCCTGGCGTTTCCATGATGTTTCCGCCGATCTGCAGAACATCCTTGGCAATACCAGCTGTCAATGCATTAGCATCTGCACCGATGAGGTGAGCGCCCAAACCCTGGATAGCGGTGAAAATAATAAGGATGAAGCCGATGCCGGCTGAAGATGCCCAAACCTGCTGCGGAGCAAAAGGTCTGGGGTTCTTGTTAGCGAATGCCCACATGGTGAATGCCGGGGAAGAATGAATACCCATGAGGGCAAACATGTAGGTCAGACACATGACACCTGTCCAGGCGCCACCAGCTGCTTTGGTTCCAGACGCTACAAACTGGATAACACCCGGGATGGCCGTATAGTGACTGAAGCCATCAGGTGTCCTCTTGGTGTCGACTGCTGTGCCCAGTGCCGGAATAATTTCCGGTGAGGTTAATTTTCCAATACCTTCCTGAAGGGCTGCCCAGCCGCCCACGGCGTTCAGGGTGATAATACCGATTACGACAATACCAAAGGCCAGCAGGAGGCATTGCAGGGTATCAACGTAGGCCACAGCACGCAGACCTCCGGATGCAACGTAGATGATAACGACGATGGAGAGCATCCACATGCCTGCCTCAACGCCCAGCAGGCCATCTGTTAATACGTTGAACAGAAAGCCGGAAGCCCTGAGCTGTAATCCAAGATAGGGTACGGAGAAAATCAGGGCAACGATAACGGTGAGGATTCGAATAGCCTCTGAACCGTAATAATCTGCAAACATCTCGCCTGGTGTTACAAAGCCGAAACGTTTGCCGATGATCCACTGGCGTTTAAGGAACATTACGCCGGTAAAAGGAATCGTGATGGCATAAAACGATGCATAGGCATACTGGAAACCATCACGGTAGACGAGTCCCGGATGGCCCATGAAGGTCCAGCCGGAAAAACTTGTTGCGGTTGCGGCCAAAACGAACACCCAGATCGGAATTGTACGGCCGGCGATAAAGTAATCTGATGCGGTCTTTGCCGACCTGGCTCCTTTAATCCCCCAAAAAATACAGTAGGACCAGTAGGCGGCAACGAAAATAATTAACCATACAGTTGCTGTAGTCAAAGCTCCCCTCCTTATTCTTGCAAGTTGAGTGTAGATTTCATTTACTGCTGCAGCAGGGCGTCTCTCTTCATCACCTCCTTTTAGTTTGCTGGCCCGCCACAAGCAATACCTTAATTACTTGCTGCAATTACAAGTTTGTCTCCAATGGGAGACAGTTGGATGAATTGTGCCATATCTACCACATCGTAACACCTTGGGCAAGTTTTTCAGTTCCCGGCCGATGCACCTCAATACAGCAAACCCTTCATGCCATTTTTGCATATCATATCAATGTGTTAATTTGAAACACATTTAACAGGATAGTGCATGAAAGAACCATAAGGGATTCTCTGATTTTGCACTTCGCAAAACCTTATATTCTTTTATGGCGTTTTTGGGACGGATGCAGCTCCATAACTTTGTTAAGCAGCAAATCCTTACTCTACAGAGGTGAGCCCTTCCCGGATGGCATATTTTGTCAGGTCTGCAATGCTATGCAGGTCAAGCTTTTTCATGATCTGCCTGCGGTGGGTTTCAATGGTTTTTATGCTGACGTAGAGGTGGGCGGCAATCTGTTTTGTGGACCAGCCTTCGGCAATAAGCTGCAGCACCTCGCGCTCCCTGGCGCTCAACAGCGATGTGGCAGTCGCAACCTCTTCTGACGATGCCCCAAGCAGAAAATCGTCTATAACCACCCCGGTTATTTCAGGGCTTAAGTACTTTTTTCCGCCTGCCACCTGGTGAATGGCAGTGGCAAGTTCCTGGGAGGCGCAATCTTTCAGGAGGTACCCGGAGGCGCCTGCGCGCAGCATCCCCATAACAAAGCGCTTGTCAGAGTGCATTGACAAAGCAATAACCCTGGTATTCGGCAGGCTTTCGATTATCTGGGTCGTGGCTTCAATGCCATTCAAGTCCGGCATGGAAACATCCATAACAACAACGTCCGGCTTTTGTTCCTGGGCCATTTGCACAGCCTTTCTGCCATTTCCCGCCTCGGCCACGACGTCAAACTCAGCCTGCTTTTCAAGCAGGGAGCGGAGACCGGCCAGCATGATTTTATGATCGTCTGCAATGAGAACACGAATACCCATATGATATACCTCAGCCCTTTTCCGATGATTTCAGAGGTGCCACCAGGGTTATCATAGTGCCTTTCCCCCTTTGGGAATCCATCTCCAGCCTGCCTCCAAGGTGGCGTATTCTTTCAGTGATGTTAAAGAGCCCGAACTGCTGGTCTTTATAGGCCCTGGTCACTTTCGTTTCCGGGCTGAACCCGATGCCGTCATCTGTAACCCTGATGCGGAGATTTTTCTTGTTGACCCGGATGGTTATTTTTACCTTGTTCGCCCCGGCATGTTTCACTATATTAATGAGCAGTTCCCGCACTGAGCGGAAAAGAACAATTTCTATGTCCTGGCTCAACGGTTTAGCCTTTTTGTCGGTTTCAACAGTACACTTCAGGTTATGATTGTGCTGAAACTGCTCTGCCAGCCAGTCTATGGCCGCAACCAGACCTAATTCATAGAGTACCGGTGGGCTTAATTCAAAGGTCAGGGTGCGGGTGTCCTGGATAGTCTGTTTTACCAGTTCCCTGATATCATCAATCTGCTGGAGTAAATTGGGCTCTTTCAGATTATCGCGCAGCTCAAAGCAACGCATTTTAATGACAGAGAGCGTCTGCCCGATCTGATCATGCAGGTCTGTGGCGATGGCGCGCCTCTCACGCTCCTCCACCAGCGACAACTCAGAGGCAAGAGATTGCAGTTTTTCCTGATACATTAAGAGTTTCGCTTCAGCATGCTTGCGCTCGGTAATGTCATCGTAGACATCAACTATTTCTCCGGATGGCAACCTGTATACATAATTCTCTTTCCAGATTTGCAATACACCGTCTTTGTAAATAGCCACCGGGTGGTACTCCGGTTTTCCTGTTTTCAGGACCCTTCTAAAAACATCCGGTAACCCATATTTTTCTGCCGACGGAATAACCTCAACGAAATTTCTGCCGAGAAGATCTTCTTTCTTCAGTTTTTCAATGCGCTCAGCAGCATGGTTGAAGTCTATGAAAACAAAATCCCTGCCAGCATTTATTGTTTCAAAAACAGCAACCCCGCTGCTCATATTGTTAAAAAGCTCACGATACCGGGCCTCGCTTTTTTCAAGGGCTTCCTCAACTTTGCGCAGAGCGTCAATATTCCGTATGGCGAGGACATAGTGAAGTTCCTGGTTCAGGGGCATGCTCATGACTGAGAGCAAACCTGTTTTGACCACTCCATCAGCGTCAATAAAACGGGTTTCCTGGTTGATAACCGGCCCCCTTTTCATAATGGAGCTGAGCAGTTCTTTCTGCTCTTCGGGCTTTTGCCAGACAGCCACTTGCGTAAAGGTTTTACCGACAATATCTTCTTTTGTATATCCGAGAAAAAGAGTGAACATCTCATTGACATCCGTATAAGTCCTGCCCCTTGCCCTGATAATGGCGACAGAGTCAGGGCTTGTCAAGAATGCATAGCGAAACCGTTTCTGGCTTCTGGCCACTGTTTCTTGGGCATGAAAATCTCTGGAGTCAAGTCCAGGATACACAGCATGTGCATGGCCTGACAGTTCAGGATTGATGTCGCTGGTTTTAGATGAAGCGATATTTTTCATGACTGATGTTGGCACAATCTAATAATGTCTGGCCCCCATGCAGCGGGGCCCAATACATCAATTGCTCACGTGCGTAATGCCTTGCCGGCGGAAAGCTTTCTTAGAGGATGACAAGGTATATTGTAGTGCAATTGCCTCATGCCTTTTGCAACGGACCTCACAGGATCTGCACCTTTCACATGTCCCGCCAGGGTCGGCGTACCAGTTCGTGCTCGAATTTCCTTATCCGGCAGCAAGACTTAATACTCTGTTGCGCAATCTCCCTCTTTCAGCTAACATTCTTTACCATCGAACTCGGGAAAGTTACAATATTTTTTGAAAAACCTTGATTTAGCCAACTCAACAGATCCAGGGGCAAACTAGTAACTGGCTTTACCTGTAACATCATAACTGTTTGATTTGTTTAGTTTTATGATATTTTTCAACCTTATGTGCCGGGGGAGAGCCGGTTAAAATTAAAGGTAGGCTGCCATGTCAAAATATATCCTGATAGTTGATGACGCGCCCAATATCGTTTTATCCCTTGAATTTCTCATGAAAAAAGAAGGATATGATGTGCACTCTGTAAGCAACGGTGAAGAGGCTATGGAAGCTATCGCTGAAAAAGTTCCGGACATGATTCTCCTGGATGTAATGATGCCCAGAAAGGATGGTTATGAGGTATGCCAGGAGCTGCGCGCCAACCCGGACTGGAAAAATATAAAAATCATTATGCTGACCGCCAAAGGACGGGATGTGGAAAGGGAAAAAGGGTTGGCTCTCGGTGCGGATGATTATGTAATAAAACCATTTGCCACCCAGGAGCTCGTTAACAAGGTAAAAACCTTGCTTGCCTGAAATTCTTTCCCTTAATTCCCTGGATGAGGCCTTATTTTGACCGCTGCACCTAACTTCCAAAAATCTGATGCTCGTTAACCCTATGGATTATGGAGCACTTTTAAACACACTGCTGCATGAACTGAAAGACGGTGTACTCGTCTGTGACCCTGATGCGAAAATAACCCTTTTCAATCAGGCGGCAGAAGATTTATTTGGCCTGGGTCAACCGTTAAGCAAGGGCAGGTCGTTGTACACTCTCTGTTTCCAGCCCCCGGTTGAGCATGCCTTAAACCTTCTGCACTACCAGTATGAGTTCAAAAACCAATCCGCGCCTTTTCCCTATGTCCAGTTCATGAATGCATCAATTAATCAGGAACAATTTTTCCGCTGTCGCGCCAGCTTCCTGCCGCCCCTGACTGCTCCAAAAAAATCTTTTGTCATCATTTTTGAGGATATTTCGGCCTGGTATCTCCCTGACAATCCACTTTATATGAAGATTGAAGAATTTCGGGCCCCAATGACAAATTTACGGGCAGCGGTTGAAAATCTGACAGAATACCCGGAGATGTCACCTGTCATGCGAAGTGCCTTTGAAAATGTCCTGGTGCAGGAATCGATCAATCTGACAGAAGCGTTCAATGCCCTTGCCGGCTCCTGTCGTGTTATTATGCAGACGCAGAATCATCTGACAGAATTGAACACGGTTATGCTCTTCGGATATGTGGCAAGGCACCTGCAAAATAAAAAAATATCTGTTGCTGCATCACCCGAACAATCCATCGGGACAAAAGTCGACATTTACGGTCTCCTTTTAGTGCTGGATTACCTGGCCGGTTCAATTAAGCATAAACAAAAGGGAACCGGGCTTTCCTGTGAAATCCATATCGGTAAGCAGTTTATTTATTTTGATTTTATCTGGTCCGGCCCATTTATACCGCCTGCTGCCGTGGAAAAAATGCTGGCACAAAAGCTGGAGCACAGCATTGGAGCAATGACCGTTGCCGCTATCCTCAGTTCCATGGGCGCCGACATCTGGAGCCAGCAACAAGAAAATTCGCAAAGCACGTTACGCCTTGCCCTGCCAGTTACAATAAAGGCCGGCAATGAAACTTAAGAGGTTTTGGCCATGTCCCCGGTAAGAAGAAAGATCCAACGGCTGCTGGTACTCTTCGCCTTTGGCTGCCTTGCTCTCAATTATCCGCTGCTGGCTCTTTTCAGTAAAATTACAATGTGGTACGGCATCCCTGTGCTTTATCTGTATCTCTTTGCATTCTGGGTTCTTTTCATCCTGTTTATTGCCATCGTAACAGAAAGGAAAAAGCTGCCCAGGTCATCTTTTCCGCCACTTTTCAGCAGGAAGTCAGAGTAACATGCTGCAGGAATGGGTCATACTGCTTGTTTCCCTCTCTTACCTGGGAACTCTCTTTGCAATAGCGTATTACGCAGACTGGCGGTCAGACCGGGGCAAGTCCATTATTTCCAACCCGTATATCTATACCCTGTCCATCGCTGTATACTGTACGGCCTGGACATTCTACGGCTCGGTGGGACGGGCCGCAGAAACCGGTATCGGTTTTATGCCCATATACCTGGGGCCGACCCTCATGGCCGCTTTGTGGTGGTTTCTGCTGCGCAAAATGATCCGCATCGCCAAGGTGTACCGCATTACCTCCATAGCCGACTTTCTCGCCTCACGATATGGCAAGAGTTCTCTGATCGGAGGTCTTGTAACGATTATTGCGGTTGTCGGCATCATGCCGTACATCTCTTTGCAGCTTAAGGCAGTATCCACTAGCTATACCGTCATGCTGCACTATCCCGACCTTGCAATGATCGAGGGACACAAGACTTCCCTGTGGAATGACAATGCCTTTTCCGTGGCCATGATAATGGCAGCCTTTTCCATTCTTTTCGGGACCCGCCATATTGATGCTACGGAACGCCATGAAGGCATGGTTGCCGCCATTGCCTTTGAATCTGTGATCAAGCTGCTTGCGTTTAGCGCTGCCGGCATTTTTATTACCTTTATCATGTTTGACGGGCCGGTCGATCTTTTTGACTGGGCCATCCGCTATCCTGAAACTTCCAGGCTCATGCAACTTGAAGTTTTACCCGGGGGTTATACCAACTGGTTTACCCTGATCTTTCTTTCCATGATGGCCATTATGTTTCTTCCCAGGCAATTCCAGGTGCTGGTTGTGGAGAATGTCAATGAGGAACATATCAGGAAGGCCGCCTGGCTTTTCCCCATTTATCTTCTGGCCATCAACCTATTTGTACTGCCCATTGCCTTTGCAGGTATGCTTATGTTTCCGGAAGGGCATGTTGCCCCTGACATTTTTGTCTTGGCCCTGCCCCTTACCGAAGGCCTGGACATTCTTGCTCTTTTTGTTTATTTGGGCGGACTTTCAGCAGCCACAGGGATGGTTATTGTCGCAACCATTGCCCTCTCCACCATGGTGTGCAATGACCTGGTCATGCCGGTTTTACTGAGGATGCTTAACATCCAGCAGGTGGACCTGGGCCGTGTTCTGCTTTTCATCCGGCGCTGCAGCATTGTGGCTGTTCTCCTGCTCGGTTATATTTATTACCGGCTTATCGGCGAATCTTACACCCTTGTAACCATGGGGCTGGTCTCCTTTGCCGCTGCGGCCCAATTCAGCCCGGCAATCCTGTTCGGGATTTTCTGGAAAGATGCCAGCCGCCGGGCAGCAATAAGCGGCCTTTCGGCAGGTTTCCTTGTCTGGTTTTATACCCTGCTGCTTCCTTCTTTTGCCAAGTCAGGGTGGCTTCCGGTTTCCTTTCTTGAGTATGGCCCCTTCGGCATTGAACAACTCCGGCCATATCAGCTCTTCGGCCTGAATATGTTTGACCCTATAACCCATGCGGTCTTCTGGAGTATGCTGGCCAATGCCGGGCTCCTTGTCATTATTTCTCTTCTCGACAGACAAAACACCATGGACCGGATACAGGCCTCCCTCTTTGTAGATGTTTACCGACACAGTGGCGGCACACAACTGTGGAAGGGCAAGGCCATGATCAATGAATTGAAAGGCCTGTTAGCCCGTTTTATTGGACCGGGCCAGTCTGAAAGGGCCTTTGCCAGTTATTCCCGGAGCCACAAGATCGATTTTACAAAAGATATGCAGGCAGATGCTGAACTCGTTGAGTTTGCCGAAAGGTTGCTGTCCGGTGCCATTGGCGCAGCCTCTGCCCGTGTTATGGTTTCCTCCGTGGTGGAAGGTGAGGAGATCAGCCCCGAGGGAGTTATGAAAATAATTGACGAAACATCCCAGGTGCTTGAATACAGCCACCAGATCGAGGAAAAATCCATTGAACTTGAAACGGCCACCAAAGAACTGCAGGAAGCCAACATGCGCCTCAAGGAGCTCGACCGCCTAAAGGATGAGTTCGTCTCAACCGTTAGCCATGAGCTGCGCACCCCCCTTACCTCTGTGCGGGCCTTTTCAGAGATACTGCATGACAACGCGGATATGGAGCAGGAGGAACGCCAGAAGTACCTGGACATCATGGTAAAAGAAACCGAGCGGCTTACCAGGCTCATCAACGAGGTTCTTGACCTGGCCAAGATTGAATCCGGCCGGGCTGACTGGCACATGGAGAACATTGACCTGACAGAGGTACTCAAGGAAGCTGTTGCCGCAACCAGCCAGCTGTTCCACGAAAGGTCGGTTGCCATTGTCGAGATGCTCCCGACCTTTCCCATAACGGTCTTTGCTGACCGGGACAGGATTATCCAGGTCTTAATCAACCTGTTGTCCAATGCGGCAAAATTCTGCCCCCCGGAAGAAGGCAAGGTGATTGTCCGCCTTTACTTCAAGGAAAGAGAAATCCGGGTTGAGGTGGCTGACAACGGTCCCGGCATCCATCCCGATGAACAGCAGAAAATATTTGAAAAGTTCAAGCAGATAACAGACCTCAGGAACGGCAAACCAAAGGGTACGGGGCTGGGCCTGGCCATCTGCCGCAGGATCATAGAATATCACAATGGTGCTATCTGGGTTGAAAGCATCCCAGGCGCAGGCTCAAAATTTGTCTTTTCGTTTCCGGACTAAAATGTGCTCAAGGTCTTGCCACCTTGAGCAGTTCTTTGAGGTTTTTGACCCCGCAACCAGGCAAAAAGGGAGCGAAACGCTGAAAAAGCTGGGCTGTAATGTAGGCATCACTGAAGGCATTATGTGACTTGCCCCCATCCACCCCGTATTTCTTCGCCATGGAAAACAGGTCCGATTTCATGGTCATCCCCTTGTAATGTCTGGCAAATCGTGAGTCATTATCATAGAGCCAGTCATGCAGAGTTGACGTATCCAGGGCCGGATTTTTCAGGGAGACACCAAATGCCTGCTGCAAAGGCTTATTGACAAAATTAAGGTCAATATGGACAAAATGTCCAATGAGAACCGCATCACCGATAAATTTCACAAAATCGCCAATAACATCAAGAAGGTCTTCGGCGCATTCCAGGTCCGTATGGGTGAGTTCATGCACCACCACGCTCTTGTGCTTCAGTTCACACTCCGGCTTGACTAAACGGTAAAAAGTTTGCGCCGGTAGAATTGTTGTGCCTCGAAGCTTTACAGCACCTATCGAAATAATTGAGTCCTGCTTGAAGTCAAGCCCGGTCAGTTCCGTATCAAAGGCAACAAAATCAGTCTCTCTGATTCCGCTTTTCGGGTCAAACCGTTTCTTGAGATCCTGCTGACTTTTCAGCCAGTCCGGGAGCTCTGCGCTTGGCTGCCCCAGTATCTTTTTTAAAAAAGAAGTCACGGCAGCACCTTGCCACTCCAGTAATTGCCTTCAATTTCTGCATATAACCTTGCTGTTAGCTGGAAGGATTCCTTGAGTGTCTTTCTCTCAAAACTGGTAAGGATATCGGGATTGATGAAATTATCGGGAGGGCCTCCCTCTTCAGCCTGACGCAGCTGGCTGTGTATCAGCAGGGCATTGAGGTACCCGAAAGCCTGGGCCATATCTTCGGCAGCCTTGAAACCATGCCTGGAATTAAGCTCGTGCAGGCGCCCCAGGGTTGAACGGCGTATCACGCCTTTCTCAAGTCCGTATATCCTGGCACAGCCGACAAGGGGTTTTATCCCTTTTTCATAGAGATTCAGCTTGTTTTTGTGCTCTCCCCCCTTTTCCACTACAATATCCTTAAAAAATCCCAGGGGAGGTTTGATCTGCAGTGTATCTGCTGCAAGAGCTTCCATGATCCCCCTGGATTGAGCGGTACGGTTTATAAGATACTGGCGCAGGGAATTTACCCTGATGTGCTCTCCTCTTATGGCACGCATATCAAAGAAGCCCCTGTCCCGACCGGTCCCGGCCCCGGTCCCCCACTTCTTAAACTGTTCATGCCAGGTAGAGGCGGACTGGATATTATCTGTTTTCATGCACCGCTCTTTGCCGGTGAGATCACATGCCAGCATGGAGCTGTTCATTGTTTCGGCCAGGAGCCTGAAGTAGGTGTCAACTTTTTGCTGTTGCTCGGGCGAGGAAACATCCTTGTATACAACACCCATTTTAACATTGAAGCTCAAGGTCAATTCATGCCTGCCTCCGCCCCCAAAGAAAAAAAGCGCATAAGGAACCGGGGATCCTCCGTTTTTTTCTTCAAAAATATCGACAACCGTATTGGTAATTTTTTCCATCAACTCGGTGATCATACCGGTAATATTGTGGGGCCTGGCACCATGACGCAGCAGAGAGGAAACAGCTTTGTAGAATTTCGGGGCAGTTTCCTTTAACTCCTCAATTGTTTTAATCTGGCCGATCTCCTTGACCAGTATGGTGGGTGATGATCCCTGGAGCAGCATGAAATCGTGGTTGGTTAACATACCCTTTAACTTTTCATCCTCCAAAACAAGGATATGGTGGATCCTGTGCCGGATCATTCTCAGCAGTGCCTCAAAGCAGTTATCCTCTGAATCTATGCTGATAAGAGGGGTGTTCATAATGGCTTTGACAGGATCGGCCACATCCCTGGCCTCGGCAACAACCTTTTCCCTGAAGTCGCGGTCAGTGACCATGCCAAGGGGCAATCCCGCGGAATCAACGACCACCAATGAACTGATTTTGTTTGCCGCCATTTCAACCGCAGCCTGCTGAATGGAAATATCCGGTGCAATTGTTTTCGGCACTGCACGGACTATATCCTTGACTTTTGTACTGAACAGCAACTGCTCACCCGTTGTTCCCCCTGTGTAAGCCTTGCGCGTTTCTTCGTAAGTCTTGTCAAGCAGGTTGACAAAAAATGACTTGAGAAAATATTCATTTACCTCTGGATAGTTCTGCAGGATGGCAAGGACGGTTTTTTTAGGCACCTGGTAGCAGATGGTGTCCTCAATGGTGACGACATTATTCCGGGAGCGGTCGCCGCTGAGCAGGGACAGTATGCCAAAGTGCTCCGTCTCGCCTCTCAGGTCAACAATAACCTCCTCATCATTTTCTGTGGTCTGATAGACCTTTACACCCCCTTTTTTGATGACCCCGAGAAATTCGCTTGGCGGGCCGTCCTGCTGCAGAATCTGTTCTCCCTTGGGATAGTATTCCATTAAAATGCCATCGACCATTTCCCCCAGGGTTTCACGTGAGAGCCGGTTAAACGGCATAACTTTCTCAAAAAAGTCAATGATCTCGTCTTTTAACATGTGTTTGTAATTCCTTCTGCATAGTGAATATCATGGTAAACCATCTTAAAATCCCATGTTCTTAATGATGACAATAAACTGTTTTTTGGGCAAGGCCTAACTCCCAAAATTGTTATAACTAATGCTCTACACCAGTCTGATTTTCCTTGGGGGTTTATTTTCCCCGTCACTTAAAAATACTCTTGATAAAGTAAAAGTAGTGGCTATACTGAATTGTTATGCAATATTTGAAGCTCCCCTTGACCGCTTATGAACGCGGGGGGTAACCCGTGGAGATTCTTCTTCGGCTCAGAATATTATTTTTATTGCTTATCTCGTGAACCTCGACGCAAGATAAGGGGATGTACCCGCTGTTCCAGTGCAGCAATTTTCCAGGGGTTGTTACAGTTGATTACTCCATTTCAGGAACAGAATGAAACAAATTTATTATTTTAGGAATGTGCCATGCATGAATACTACGATTTGTTGACTCCGCAACGCTGCTGCCTCATGATCGTTGATCCGCAGGAGCGCCTCATGGCAGCCATTTACAAGGCTGAAAGGGTGGTACGCAATGCAAGCCTGCTTATTCACTGCGCCAAAACCCTTGAAATCCCGATCCTGGCAACGACACAATACAAGAAGGGACTTGGCCCTTTTGTGCCCGAGTTAGAGGAACTCTTATCCGGTGTTCCATGTCTTGACAAAATCGAGTTCAATGGCTTTGCCAATCCCACAGTCAGTGAAATGATGAACTCCCTGCCTAAAAGCGTTGATACGATTCTGTTCGCCGGAGCTGAAGCGCATATCTGCATCTTCCAGACCTCCATGGGAGCTCTCCGGGCCGGTTATAAACCCTGGATCGCAGCAGATGCCATCTCCTCGAGGGAAAAAAGAAACGCCAAGCTGGCAATACAAAGAATGCAGGCCCTGGGCATGACTGTCGGGCCTACGGAAATGGCAGTCTATGAACTGCTGCGTAAGGCAGGAAGCCCTGCCTTCAAGGCTATGCTGCCCCACTTAAAATAATTTATTTCTTAGAATATTTCTGCACAGCAGAACAACCATTGGGAACAAATTATGACTGGTAACGATATCCGTTCAAGATTTCTCAATTTTTTTGCAGCCAACAATCATGCAATAATCGACAGCTCATCCCTGATACCACAGGATGACCCGACCCTGCTTTTTACCAACTCCGGCATGGTGCAGTTCAAACGGGTTTTCATGGGAGAAGAAAAAAGGGACTACACCCGGGCCTCAACCTGTCAGCGTTGTGTACGCGCCGGCGGCAAGCATAATGACCTGGAAAACGTAGGCCATACTGCCCGGCACCATACCTTTTTTGAAATGCTCGGCAACTTTTCCTTTGGGGATTATTTTAAGAAAGATGCCATCCATATGGCCTGGGAGTTTTTAACGGTGAACCTCGGGCTGGATAAGGAAAAACTCTGGGTTTCAGTATTTGAAGATGACGACGAGGCCTATAAACTTTGGGAAAAAGTTGAGGACCTGCCCAAGGGGCGTATAGTGCGCCTTGGAGAGGCGGACAATTTCTGGGCCATGGGCGACACAGGGCCCTGTGGACCCTGTTCTGAAATTCACATCGACCAGGGCCCTGGGGTGGGCTGCGGCAGGCCGGACTGTGCAATCGGTTGTGAGTGTGACCGCTACCTTGAGCTCTGGAACCTGGTGTTCATGCAGTTTTACCGGGATGAAACCGGCAAGATGACACCCCTGCCCCACCCCAGCATTGATACCGGTATGGGTCTTGAACGGGTTGCTGCCGTAATACAAGGCAAGCATAACAACTATGATTCTGACCTTTTCTCCGGTCTCATCAGTAAAATAGCGGGTTTAAGCGCTAAAAATTACGGCCAGGACGACCGTGTAGATACGGCTTTACGTGTTATTGCCGATCACAGCCGTGCCACGGCCTTTCTGGTGGCTGATGGTATGCTGCCTGCCAACGAGGGCCGCGGTTATGTTCTGCGCCGTATCATGAGAAGGGCTGTGCGCTTTGGCCGTGCCCTTGGCCTGAAGCGCTCCTTTCTGGCTGAGATTACGGCAGAAGTTGTCAAAACCATGAAAAACGCCTATCCACACCTGTCAGAGGCGGCAAATCTTCTAGCCAAGGTTGTTAATAACGAAGAGGAGCGATTCCGCGAAACACTTGACAATGGTCTCGCCATGCTCAACAGCGAGATAAGCAGGCTGCAAAAAGATGGCAGCAGCAGTGTCCCCGGGGATTTCATCTTCAAGCTCTATGATACATATGGTTTTCCAGTGGATATCGTGCAGGATGTTGCACTTGAACAGGGTTTCTCCATTGATGAACCCGGTTTTGCCCGGGCCATGGAAGAGCAGCGCGCCCTTTCAAAAAAATCCTGGAAAGGCGAATCTTTGGCAGCTATGCCCTCAGGGGTGAAAAAACTTGTCGCCGAGGGCCACAAAACAGGGTTTGTAGGCTATAAAACCCATCGCTCAAACTCCGTCATTAAAGGATTGATTGATCATGAAGGAGAAGCTGCAAGCAAGGCAACTCAAGGGGAACGCGTATCTGTCTTCTGCCCCGAAACCCCGTTTTATGCTGAAGCTGGTGGCCAGATAGGCGACCAGGGCGAAATAGTCGGCCCAAACGGTAGAGCCAAAGTCCTGGACACCATTATTGTAGCTGATGGCGTCATATTGCATGATACAGAAGTGACCCAGGGGTCCCTCTTACTTGGTGAACAGGTTAAGCTCAAAGTAATGGAGGGCAGGCGCCAACGCATTGCCTGCAATCATTCAGCCACCCACATCCTGCATGCAGCTATGCGGTCTGTGCTTGGTGATCATGTCAAGCAATCCGGTTCGCTGGTTACTCCCGAGAGACTGCGATTTGACTTTACCCATTTCTCGCCCATTACCCAGGAAGAGCTTGAGACGATCGAAAAAATTACCAATGAAGAAATTAGGGCAAACATCCCCCTCGAAACGGCAATGCTTGAGAAGGATGAGGCCATCAAGACGGGGGCGGTTGCACTATTTGGTGAAAAATACGGTGATAAGGTCCGGGTGGTTTCCATTGGCAAGTTCAGCAGGGAGCTTTGCGGCGGCACCCATGTCAGGGCAACCGGGGAAATAGGCCTTCTGAAAATTACTGCTGAAACAGGCATTGCCGCAGGGGTCCGTCGTATCGAGGCTGTCACCGGCCCGGAGGCATTCAATATTTTTCAGGCCCGGGAAAAGCAGTTGGCAAGTCTTGCCAACCTTTTAAAAGTGCCGACAGAAAGCCTTGATACAAAAATAGGGAAACTTTTAAGTGTCAACAAAGACCTGGAAAAAGAAGTAAGCCGCTTGACAGCCAAACTGACCCTCAGCGATATCGATGGCATAATTAATAGGGCCCAAATGGTAGGTGACACAAAGGTGGTCGTATCCAGTGTAATTCTGGATTCCCCCAAAACACTTCGGGAGATGGGAGACAAGATCCGTGACAAGCTGGGACGCGGCATAGTGGTCTTAGGTGGAGAGTATCAGGGCAAGGCAGCCCTGTTGGCCATGGTCTCCAAGAACCTGACCGATAGGTATAAGGCCGGAAATATTATCAGGGAAATTGCCGTGCTGGTGGGAGGCAAAGGTGGCGGGCGCCCTGACATGGCCCAGGCCGGCGGGCCGAATCCGGATAAGCTCAATGAAGCCCTGGAAGCCGTTTACGAAATAATTGCAGCCCAGCAGCCCTTACCATAAGCAAAGGCAACTGCTGTATTGTATTATTTATCCTCTCTGCAACAGTGAAACTTCCGATTAAATAAATCAACGGGTTTGCCGGAATAGTTTATGCAGCTCGTTCCAGCAACCCTGGTCATTGACAAATTTTTTCCCTGTTGCAAACCTGCTATTGCCTTTTCCCCGTATTTTTTCACCATTCTTCATTAAAGAATATTTGTTTTTTTCTGCGGCTCACTTTTGAACAATCACTTGTGTAAAATTTTGATAAAAAAAGTTGACAGTCCCTTCAGTATACATTAGATAAGCACCATTAATTTTATGAACGAGCATTCATTCATAAGGCTTTAATGCACCGACTAGCAAGCACTTGTAAAGAAGGAGCCCCATGAAATGATTACCATTGATATTACAGTTGTTATTCAGATCATTAATATCCTGATCCTCATCGTCGTCATGAACGCGGTGCTCTACAAACCTGTACGGACAGCCTTGGCGAAAAGGAAGGAACAGCTTGCGGAACTGACCAATTCCATTGAGACGTTCAAGAAAAATGCTGAACTCAGGAAGGAAGAGATAAGCAGAAAGCTCAATGATGCCAGGAGCAAGGCCAAGGAAGAAATTGAAAAGGCCAAGAAAGGAGCCCAGGCCTCAACCGCTGAATCCCTGGCAAAAGTGCGCCAGGAGGCCCAAGCCAACAAAACAGTTCAACTCTCTGAAATTCAAAAACAATTTACCGATGCCCAGCAGCAGCTGTCAGGCCAGACAGATAGCTTTGCCTCTGATATGGCTGCCAAGATATTGGGGAGGTCTATCTAAAAATGAAATGCAATGGTAAATGGTCGAAGATTTTTACAATAGCGCTTGCCACCCTAACCCTAATTGCTATCGCCGGGCTTACCTATGCTTCCAGTGGTGCCGAAGGCGGGCATGGGGCATCTGCCGGTCCTACCTTTTGGGGAATCCCGACCACAAAATGGTGGGATCTTCTCTGGCGTGTGCTTAACTTTGCTGTTTTACTGATAGTCCTGATAAAAGTTCTAGCAAAGCCCCTAGCCAATGGTCTTCGCGGCCGCCAGCAGTCAATCAAGGAACAGTTTACGGACCTGGAAGAACGCAAGGCTGAAGCTGACAGGGCCTATCAGACCTATGAAGAAAAACTGGCCTCCATCGACCAGGAAATAAGCGATATCGTCCAGTCCGCAATTGCCCAGGGCGAAGCAGAAAAAGAACGCATTATAGAAGATGCCAACAGGGCTGCTGAAGACATCAAAAGGCAGGCAGAAATGGCCATCCAGCATGAACTGGCTGCAGCAAAGATGCAGTTGCGTGAAGATGTTTCCAGCCAGGCTGTGGTCATGGCAGAGGAACTGATCAGGAAAAACCTCCAGGAAGCCGATCAGGTAAAATTAATTGAAAATTATCTCGCAAAAGTAGGGACAGTCCAGTGAGACAGACAATACTAGCAAAACGGTATGCTAAGGCCTTCTTTGCTGTAGGCCGTGAAGAAGGGAAAAGCGAGGCTTACAGTGAGACGCTTAATGCCCTTGGTGATTTTCTGGGAAAATATCCTGAGGCCATGGATGCTCTGACGAATCTTTTGTATCCCATGGAATTGCGGGAAAAGGTCATGGCGCAGTTGATCAGTGAGCTGCAGGCCGATCAGTACATGACTAATTTTCTCAATCTGGTTGTACAGAAAAGGCGCGCTGAAATCCTGCCTGAAATTGGTGCTGAATTCCAGGCCCTTGTTGATGCCGACCAGAATGTAAGCCGCGGCACGGTAATAGCTGCATCGGAAATATCAGGTGAACTGCAGGCAAAAGTGCAGACCACCCTGGAAAATATAACAGGTAAAAAGGTGATTCTCACGACCGAGATTGATCCTTCGATTATTGGCGGCATTGTTGCCAAGGTCGGGGATCTGGTGATGGACGGGAGCATCAAAACACAACTTGCGGGTTTGAATGAATCCATAAAGGGGAGTGAATAGGCAAAATGCAGATCAAAGCCGAAGAAATCAGTCAAATTATCAAGGGACAGATCAAGGAATACGAAAGCAAGGTTGATCTGAGTGAAACGGGAACGGT
>JAHEID010000119.1 GCA_024639555.1 Deltaproteobacteria bacterium | reverse complement strand
TTGATGGCGAACTGGTTCATGCTGAGGCGGATGTTAAAAACTACCTGCAAACACCAAATGCTACCATTGCTGTCAGCAGCAAATCCTTAAATATTGACAAACTCCTCGCGATAGTTGCCGGGTTGCCGAAAACACAAGGAGACAAACCACAAAAAACCCGTCCCGCAAAAAGCAAATCCGGCGATGTCATAGCCGATTCTCTGCCCCCGGGCCTTGTTGCGCAGGGCAGCGTCAAAGTAGACCAGGCAATATACAAAGGGCTGACTGCCAATAATTTTTCCATGACTTTTGATCTGGCTGAAGGGGTACTCACCGTCAATGAACTTTCTGCCAAGACATATGGCGGCAAAATTGCTTCCAACATGACCGTTGATCTGAACAAGCCTGATCTTGCCTATGATGGCAAACTGGGATTGCAGTCGCTGCAGGCTGCTGATTTAAGTTCTGCACTGGCTGCGAAACTTGCTGGAATGCTTAGCGGGTCACTGCAGTCCGAGATGACTTTCTCAGGTGCTGGAACCGCCTGGGAACAGATAAGCAAGGCCCTCGCCGCAGACGGCTCCTTCACCCTCAGCGACGGAAACATCAAAGGCACTCCGGTATCCCTGTCAATAGCCAACCTCCTGGGCCTTCAGGAGCTGAATAACATCAGCTATAAAAATATATCAGGCACATTTACTATAATTGAAGGCGGCAAGGTCAAGATAAAAACAAATCTAAAGGGTGCTGATCTTGATGCTGAAACAGAAGGCATTATAGGACTTGACGGCAGCCTGGACCTGCCCTTGACCTTTCATCTGTCGCCGCCTCTTGCTGACAAGTTACGAGCCCGAGCATCCTTTGCTAAATATCTTACAGACGAAGAGGGAGGAGCGACCCTGCATCTTAAATTGGCCGGCAACGTAAAAAGCCCGAAGCCGACCCTTGACATGAAAGGTGTTCAGGAGCAGCTGCAGAAATCTTTACAAAAAGAGATCTTCAAAAAGTTGGACAGTTCCGGCCAGCAATCCGAAGAGAAATCATCTCCTGAAAATATAATCAAGGGTTTGTTTGGCAGATAATTTATTTCCCGTAGGTGGTTATGAACGAATCCCAGACTGATAATAGCCAGGATCACCTTGAGCAGGATCTAGCTTTGGGCAAAAAAATCAGCCAAATGTGGCAAGAATTCTGCAATTGGATCTGGCAGTCACAAAAGCCTGCAGAGGGGTATGGTTTATGTTTGCTGAGGGGTGTTCTGCGTATCATCTTTATTGTGGTGCGCGAGTCCCAGGATGACCGTATCACCCTGCGGGCCAGTGCCCTGACCTTTACTGTTGTGCTCTCACTTGTTCCTATGCTCGCTCTTGGAACAGCTGTTCTCAAAGGCTTGGGAGCAGGTGACCAGATGCGTCTGGCAGCATACACATTTATTGAACAGTTCGACCCTACGGAAATTGATAGCGCTCCGGTACCTGGTGTGCCTCAAACCGGGGCTGAAAAAAAAGACCTACTCACCCCATCACCGGAAACAGATATAGAGAGCCCAGACCCAACAGTGAAGCAGTCTCCTGTTGAACTTACGTCCCATTTGCGACGGGCTGTGGACCAGATCTTCGATTACGTGGATCGGACGGATTTCACCACCCTGGGCACCTTTGGTATTATTGGTATGGTGCTTGCCGCCCTTGGAGTTCTGGGCTCTATTGAACAATCCATGAATGCCATCTGGCAGACAACGACCGGCCGTGCCCTGGGACGTAAGATCATAGATTATATGGCCCTGATGATCCTTTTGCCCCTCAGTGTCAACCTCACTCTGGCCGCTACCGCGGCCCTGCAGAGTCCTGCCCTGCACAACCAGATACAGAATATTCTTCCTGCGCTCTGGCTCGAAAGGTTCTTTTTCAAGGCACTGCCCATTGGCATACTTGTTATCACCTTTTCATTGCTCTACCAGTTTCTTCCTAATATCAGAGTTGAATTTTTACCTGCCTTGGCAGGAGGTCTCTTTGGCGGGCTTACCTGGTTCTGGGTGCAGATCCTTTATGTTAAAATGCAGATCGGTGTTGCCAAGTACAACGCCATTTACGGCTCATTTGCCACCCTGCCCCTTTTTTTTCTCTGGATATACGTGGCCTGGGTCGTGTTTCTCCTCGGGGCGGAGGTGGCCTTTGCAATTCAAGCCAGGCGTCATTACGAGTGGAGAGCTTATGCCCTGACTCCGGCGGCACGGTTGGCAATGGCCTTTGATATTATGGAAGCTGCCCTGGAAGATTATAAAGCCAGAAAAGTGTCTGACAGGAAATCTCTGGCTCAACTCCTCAAGCAAACAGAAAAAACGGTGCTTTATATTATCAATGACCTGGTCAAGGGAGGATTGCTTCGCCGCGTGGAAGGCAAACTGGAAGGATATGTTCCTTCGGGTCCCTTGATTGAGCTCAGACCTTCAGAAATAATGGATATCATTCTCGGCAAAGATCTTCCCGATGTGAAGGGATGTGATCTGGCCGGCCAGGCCCTTGAAGCTGCCCGCAGCTCACTGGATCGTTACAATTTGAACTGCCAGGAAGTCACCACCCACACATCATCAAAAACAGAAGAGTCACAGTGTGGAACATCTTGAACCCATTATAAAAACCATAGCTCTGACCATGGGTGTTGCGTGGGCCAGTGGTATAAACCTTTATGCCGCAATCCTCGTCCTGGGTATTCTTGGTTCAACCGGCAATATAATCCTGCCCCAGGAATTGATGATACTCACCGATCCGCTGATCGTAACTGCCGCCGGTGTCATGTATGCAGTCGAGTTCTTTGCCGACAAGATCCCCGGGGTTGACAACGGCTGGGATGCCATACATACGTTTATCAGGATTCCTTTAGGGGCCCTCCTGGCTGCAGCAGCAGTGGGCGAAATGAGCCCTTCTGTTGCCATTGCAGCAGCCCTTGTCGGAGGAGGTATGACTGCCTCGACCCATGCCGCCAAGTCTGGAGCCAGAATCCTCATCAATACCTCTCCTGAACCTATTACCAACTGGATCACATCCCTTGGAGAAGATGCAGCTGTTGTTGTAGGACTCTGGACCGCACTCCATTATCCGCTGCTCTTTGTAGGATTTCTCGTTGCCTTCATTCTCCTGCTGGCATGGCTGCTTCCAAGGATATGGAAAGGCGTTATGAAGATACTTTCAATGCTGATTAATCTTTTCAGGCCGAAACAGGAAATACGGCAAAATAATAAACAGTCAAAACAATGAGTTCCCTGCTATATTTTTTCGTGACATTTTGGAAAGTTTGAGTTAAATGATTATAAATTATTAAAATACTTCTTGACTGCCGTTCACCACTTGATACTCACCCTGTATCAACCGGCAATTTTATAGCGTCCTGTTGTTTATTCATATCTGTTTGTTTTTTTTGTATGTTTTTTAAAAAAATTCATCCGTTGCAGGAAACATTTTTCAAACTTCAAAGTATAAGGAGAGGGTTATGCGAGTAAAACATTTTGCAACAATTCTGTTGGTGCTGTTCCTTGGTTTGGTTCTCACAGGTTGTGCCGGCATGTCAACAAGGAGTACATCGGATATAACCTGTACAACCAAGGATCTCGGGGCAATGCTTAAAAGCGGTGATTACCAGAAAAAAGTTGATAATTTCCTGATCATACGAGACGCATCTTCCTCAATGGGTGACAAAGTAGGTGGGGCATTTTGCTCCGAGCCTACAAAAATGGATCTCTCAAAAGAACTTATTAGATGCCTTAACAATTCACTTCCAGATGATTTTGATGTAAATGCTGGAATGCGGGTTTTCGGTCCGGTTTATTCTGAAAAGGGCCTTGTATACGGCATGAGTCAGTACTCTAAAGCGGGTCTTGACGATGCAGTCCTTGCAGTTTCAGGTACCGGAGGCGTTACACCGCTTGCAAATGCCATTATTTATGGTGCAAACGATCTTCTCGATACGCCGGGACTCAAAGACACACCGGGGAAAACGGCTGTCATTCTATTCAGCGACGGCATCAATACTGATGCGGCAAGCCCGGTTGCCGCTGCTGCCGCGATGAAAGAAATGTACGGCAATAACGTCTGCATTTATACAGTTCTTGTCGGCGATGACCCGAAAGGTAAAATGACCATGGAACAGATCGCCGAAGCAGGAAAATGCGGTTTTGCCATCAGCGCAAACAATCTGCATACAAGAACCCTTGCTGATGCCTGCTCCACAACTGAGCTTATTGATGGAATGGGTGATTTTGTCACTGGTGTTTTTCTGGAAAAGGCTGTGAAGAAAGCCCCTCCCAAGAAAATAGTTGACCTTGACAGCGATGGAGACGGCGTTCCGGACAGTCTTGATCAATGCCCCAACACTCCTCCGGGTATCAAGGTTGACCGTGTAGGGTGTCCTGTGGCGATTCCGAAAAAAGTCTCAATCACGCTGCTGGTAGAATTTGATTTTGATAATGCAGCTGTTAAACCCCAATATCACAGCGACATTGAAAAGGTGGCAAACTTCCTGCAGGCTTATCCCAAAACCACGGGTGTTCTGGAAGGACATACTGACAGCATCGGCTCTGAAGAATACAACATGAATCTTTCCCAAAGAAGGGCCGAAAGCGTCAAAACATACATTGTCGAAAAATTCAACATCGATGCATCCAGGCTTTCAACTATAGGTCACGGGGAATCAAAACCCGTTGCCAGCAATGAGACAGATGCGGGCAGAGAAAAGAACCGCAGGGTTCTCGCAAACATTGTTACCATTACTATGAAATAATATAAAAATCGATTTACAGGAAAAAGGGGCGGTTAAGCATTTAACCGCCCCTTTTCTTTTATTACAGTCTCAACCTTTTTAAACAGAGAGTATTGCCACATTTATGGTCTGGTTTTTTCTAGCGCTTACAGCAGCATTTTCCATCGCTGTCAGGGACGTCTCCATCAAGACCTATAAAGATCTTGCTCCTCCGGAAATTGCCATACTTGAGCTTTTCTGGGCTTTGCCGTATTTCGTTCTCGGCTGTTTTCTTGTCGAAACGCCGCCTCTGGACCAGACGTTCTGGTGGACTTTCATGCTCTCCATCCCCATTAATATTCTGGCCTATGTGCTCTATCTTTATGCAATAAAATTATCCCCCATATCCTTATCGGTGCCCTTTCTTGCATTCACTCCGGCATTTATGATACTGACCGGTTTTTTTATCCTGGCAGAGACCATAAATATCTGGGGCGGCCTGGGAATAGGTCTTATTGTCCTGGGAGGCTATATTTTGCATTTCAAAAAAAACCAGGCAAACTTTTTTGCCCCATTTGCAGCTTTTTTACACGAGAAAGGCTCCTGGTACATGTTTATAGTAGCCATACTGTTTTCTTTTGCGGCAGTAATAGGAAAACAAGCCATACTCCATTCATCGCCGCTCTTTTTTTCTTACTCTTTTTTTCTCGTTTTCAATATTACGGTGCTGTCCGGTCTGCTCCTGGTCCGCAAAAATGACTGGCGAAAAATTCTTCACAATACACCGAGAGGCATGTGGCTCGGCAGTTTACTCATGATCCACATAAGTTTTCATGGCCTGGCAATTGCCATTTCCACCGCAGTCTATATGGTCGCAGTGAAAAGAAGCAGCATCCTCTTCAGCGTCCTTTTAAGCTGGCTCATCTTAAAAGAAGCAGATATCCGCTACCGTGGGTTTGGCACTCTGTTGATGTTTACCGGTATGCTTTTGTTAACATTGTTCGGATAAGCGACACTCACCCTTTAGAAAAAGTCCCGCCTTTTTTCCTCACAGTTAAAGCCCTCACACCCGTATCAATTTTTTTTTAGGACCTCAAAATCCCACCCTGTCTGGGTTTGTTCAATTTGATCCCAACACACAACATATTGTGGTGTCTTTTTCTTTGACACACAAGTTCGATTGTTCTATATTTTAAATTTTCTGAACCAAATCAAGAATTCACTCAACGCTCTGACAGGCAATATTCACTTTGTTGTTTTTTATAATATTTTAAATAGTTAATTTTATTATTGGGTATGTTTTTATTGAGTAAGGAACCCTGCGGTCACTCAATACTACACCCAATGTTTCTCAAGTAAGGAGTCTGGAGAATGAAACTGCCGATCACCCGTGAAGATGCTATCAAGGAATGGAATAGATTTGAAAAATATCTTGTGCGTGAACGATACGCAGTAAGGGATCCCAAAACCGGGAAGTCGTCGGAAAAAAATCTTGCGGATGTTTTAAAACGGATCAGCAAGGAATTCTCATACCCGGGTATCGCCAAGGCCCTGTCAAACATCGAGTTCATTACCGCCACACCCTTTTTGATGAATGGCGGCAATCCCCATACCGGGCGCAAGGGGTATTACTCCTGCTATCCACTTGGCAATGTTGAAGACTCTACCGAGGCCATATTTAATATGGAACGTGACCTGGTTACCATTTTCCAGCATTCCGGTGGTGGCGGCATAGATGTCTCAGGCATTCGCCCCAAGGGGTCTCCTGTTGACAATGGCCAGGGAACAGCATCAGGACCTGTGTCATTTGCCAAGGGCTATTCCCACCTTTCTGCCCGTATCAGTCAGGGTGGCAAAAGGCGCGGCGCCCTCATGATCCAGGCCGACTGGGACATAAAGGATATCAAGGATCTCATCACCTTTAAAGGTAATAATCCAGGCATATACACCGGCTGTAATGTTTCAGTCAATGTTACCAGCGATAAATTCTGGGATGATGAAGAATTGATCCAGCTGATAGCTGAATATATCTGGAAATCAGGCGACCCGGGACTTCTTTTCACACAGAAAAGCCTTGATAATACCCCGGTTCCTAAAAAATTCAACCCGGTCTTCTCCAACCCATGTGGTGAATATCTTTCCACCAAGGACACGGCATGCAATCTTCTGACGGTCAACCTGCAGAAGTGCCTTAATGGGAAATTTGCTGATTTTCTTGCCAAAGTTTATGAGAAAGCCAGGCTGGCAGCAATTGCCGGCAATGAAATTCTTGATATGGGTGGTTTTCCGCCTATTGAACGTATCGCGAAGAACACCATGAAGTTCAGACCCATTGGCATTGGCTTTACCGGCTTGCAGCATGCCATGAATTACTTTGATATTACCTATGCGGATGAACATGAGGCTCCGAACTTTGCCAAGGCAACACAACTCGCCCTGATGCTCGGATCAATGCAGGGCAGCCTGGATTATGCCGACTATTACAAACAGAAAACCGGCAAAAAGCTGGAGGTCAGGGAATGGAATATTGACTATGCAAAGAGAATT
>JAHEID010000118.1 GCA_024639555.1 Deltaproteobacteria bacterium | reverse complement strand
CAGTAAAAATATCAGGCAATTTGAAAGGATTTCTTGAACGAAGAGGTGATACTGTTTTAAAAATTGAAAAATTTTCTGATGAATAAACCAATCTAGACTCAATATAACTACAACTAGTATTTAATTTAGATCAGTTTAACATATAGGAATGCCAAACAAAGTCACAGAACTTGACGGGAAGAAATAGGGTGACTGACGGAAACTCTTCCGGCCCGCCAATTTAGCTCAAACGTTTAAGAAGTACAGGAAAAAGCAAAATTGAGAGGCGATAATGGAGCAAAAGGTTTCCGATATCATGTCAAACAGTTGGAACAAGCCAGTTCTTGACTACATCCGAAACTCTTCAGCCCATTCTGACGTGGCGGAAGCGATGATGCACTCTGTGAAGCCCCTCGGCGACGTTCAGTGTTATTGTCCTGATCCATCCCAATACCGTTACATGGTTGTCTCTACAGGAACCATTATATTTGGCTTTGCCATCGGTATGGACACCGTAGTCTTTCGGCTGAACGCCCCCTTTAATCATCGAGCCATGGCGACCGGTGGTATACTGATTCCCGAACTAGGTGACGAATGGATCAGCTTTACCTTGTTCCGAGATGATTGGCCGGAAGTAGACCTCTCGTTTTGGGCACGAAAGGCATACGTGCATGCGAGAGAAACAAAGAACGTATAACCCGGCGCTGATGCAAAACGGGCCGGGCCCCGGTTAATCGATCGCGGCCCTGAAGCACTGTCGGCTGTTCATGCCCCACTTGATCTTGAAGCTCCAGGCCGTGCAGCGCTGATACGTAATGCAACCCGCAAGGCTGGCTGGCAAATTATTGATACGGACGACGAATTCGATATCGTGCCACCGCACCTGTTAAAGTCCTGCCGTAGGACGTTTTATAGTCAACAATCCCGCACCATTCTGGTGCCAGGCTGGTTACCCTTCAACGTTAATAGAAAAACCCAATCAGGAGCCAAGGATGGCTCCGGGGATATGCAGGTAGCTATTTAACCTGAACACCGAGCTTTCCCTCTTCGCCTGAAAGCACACATAAGCGGTGCCGGTCTCATTCGACAACCCTATTTCCTGCAGCAATTCTTCAGAAAAAGGGATAAAAACGTTCTGTTTGAAAAACTCATCCCTGCCTTTATAATCGTAGACACCTGCCCAGTTCTGGGGCATCTGCTTCCAGAGATTTTTCTTATGTTTCGGGAGCGGCTCCTGCTCAAGGTGAGGCGGCAGAAAATGATGGCCGCAACGCAGCCAGTCAAAAATGAGCAGTTCCCTGAGCAATTCCTTATCAGGTCGGCCCTCGGTCAATTCCAACACAAGAGAACTCATCAACTCCTGGGTGGAGGCCAGGTCAAAAAAATTCTTCTTCCGGCAGAGGGATAAAAGCGCTTCAAAAAATGAAAAGATGTCCTCATCGGTTCTGCGCAGATAATCCCAGAAACTTCGGAAAAAACGGTTGTTGTAAAATGCTTCCACACACTCACCGAACCAGAACAATTCCTCCAGTTCATTTCTATCAAGCCATCTGTTTGCCAATATCTCGTAAGGCGGGCTTTTGCACACCACAAAACCATAGGCTTCAACTCTCTTACTGATGGGTGTATCGGGCAGCACCTTCAGGAGTCCCATCTGAATGTAATGCGGTCCGAGTCTGAATACATCCCTGAAAGACCGAGCAAAAGTCTCTCTTTCATCCTGAGGCAGGCCCAAAATAAGATCCAGGTGTATATGGATGCTATCCAGGGAAAGGAGCTTGCCCACATTTGGTCCAAGCTTTGCCAGGTTGCATTTCCTGTTGATGGTTTCCAGGGTTTGTGGATTTGTCGACTGGATACCGAGTTCAAATTGAAAACGTCCCGGACCGACATGTTCCAGAAATTCGAACATTTCCTCTGTAAAACGGTCCGGCGCCATCTCGAAATGAAACAGCGTTTTCCCGGCCCGTCCTACCAGGAAACGCCAGATATCCAAGGCCCTTTCAGGCAGGTCATTAAAGGTCCGGTCCACAAACCTGAGGACCTTTGGGCTGCAGGCCAGTATATTTTTTAATTCCTTAAGCACCTGAGAAGTGGGGAGATGCCGAACTCCTTTTTCAGATGAAGATAAACAGTAAGTGCAGCCAAAGGGACAGCCCCGCGATGATTCATAATAGATATGCCTGTTCTTAAGAGGGCCGGTAAAATCGTCCGGTCTGTATGGACTTTTGAAAGTTGCCACCTTTGAGCAGTTATATTTTTTCTGCAGATGCTTGTCGGACAACTCCTGATAAAATGATTTCTCAATACCCTCTATTTCCCCCTCCACAAGCGTACAATGTCGGGAGACCTCCGGATTCAGGTCACGGGTCAGGGCCCCTGCCTGGGGACCACCTAAAATTATCGGCGTGTCTGGAAGGAACCTTACCAGGTCTACGACCAAGCGTTGAATATATATACTGTTCCAGATATATACAGAAAAAAAGAGCGCCGCCGGCTCACCGGACCCAATATCCCGCAATGTGGGGTAATACGGATCATTGATGGTATATTGTATGATTTCAGGCTGACAATCCGGCAGATTGTCCTCCAGTGCGGTCCTGACATAAAAGAGCGCCAGACAGGAGTGGGTAAAACGTGCATTGAAGGCAATCAGTTTGTAGAGCATAGGGTTCGAGTGGTCAAGGGATCACGGGGCTACGGTTTCAAGGTTTCAAGGTTTCAAGGTTTCAAGGTTTCAAGGTTTCAAGGTAAAGATTATGAGCTGTCAGCTCTCAGCGGTCAGTAAAAAATGAAATATAGATGAATTTTAAGCTGCTGCTAGCTATAGGGCTCTTTTACCGTCATACGTGTAAATCGTTGGTTCCCTTTGTTAACCAACACACTGACGACGATTGACCAACACTTGCAACTTTGGAGACTTTAATTATTTTTCTTACCAATTCAGTGAATGGCTTTGCTTTTCGCCTGAGCATGTTTAGTATATTAATGAATTGAAAATCCTTTTTCTTAATTCTGCAACAGGAACGAACATGAATGTAAAACATATGCAACTATTTTGTTATGTTATTTTAATGGCACATTTCCTAATCATAGGATTGAGCAACCCCCTGCCGGCAGAAGCCGGCCACAGTACGGCCCCGGTGCATTATATCTCCATGGAATTTGACCTGCAGTCCAATAGTCTAACGGCAAATTCCCGCATCGAACTGCCTGCCGGCCTGAACCTTCACCTCAGCATGTCCCACCTGAATGTATACCAGATCATTATCAACGGTCAACCGGCGGAAGCGGACCAGGGTAATGATGATCTCGATATTCCCTCATCTTCAAGAGAGCAGGAAATTTTGCTCTCCTATAGCAAAGAAATACCTCCTGATTCATCGCCCGGCAACATTATCAGCCCGTCAGGCATAACACTTATTGACAGCTGGCATCCTGTTGCTGACCATGAAATGTTCTTCAAGTTGACTGCCCACATACCTGTCGCATTTGAGGCCGTCTCAGAAGCCGATGAGATCATTGCCTTTCAGATCAACGACAAAAAACAGGTGACATTTCGTTTTCCGCACCCTCTGTTCAGCATAAATTTCATTGCTGGCCCTTATACTGTCAGCCAGGAACATTTTGGTGAAGAAAAAATCCTGGCTGCCTATTTTTTCCCTGAAGACGAGGAACTGGCAGCCGGCTACCTTGCAAAGGCAAAACAATATTTGGAACGGTATGAAGAATTGCTGGGGCCCTATCCTTATGATCGCTTTTCTATTGTGGAGAATAGGCTGCCCACCGGCTTTGCCATGCCCACCTTTACGCTGCTCGGCCAGTCTGTGGTCAGGCTGCCCTTTATAGTTGATACCTCCCTGGGTCATGAAGTCCTGCATGCCTGGTTTGGCAACGGCGTGCACATGTCTCCCCAGGAAGGCAACTGGGTAGAGGGGTTGACAACCTATTTGGCTGATCAGACTTTTGCAGCTGACGACGGCAGGGATACTGCTTACAGAAAAGAACAGCTTGTTAAGTACCAAAGCTTTGTCAGGCCTGATATGGATCTTGTTCTGCGCCATTTCAGCAATGTTGGCCATGGAGATATGAAGGGTCAGCCTACCCGTGCCGTCGGCTATAATAAGTCCTCCATGTTCTTTCATATGCTGCGCAATAAACTCGGCTCGGATGTATTCATGTCCTCTCTTCAGGACTTCTACAAACGCTCAAGGTTCAAGACATCCGGCTGGTCTGATCTGCAAACCAGCTTTGAAAGTGTTTCAGGTATGGCTCTCGAACCTTTTTTTACACAATGGCTTGACAGAAATGATGTTCCGGTTCTTGCAGTTCAGCAGCCTGAAATATTCAACAAGGAAGGCTATCCGGTTATTCATTTCAGCATAGTCCAAGAAAATGATACTCCTTATGTCTTGGAGGTGCCGGTCGTTATTACAACCGCGACAGAAGAAATCCACAAAACGCTTTCTGTCTCCGAGCTCCGGACTCCTTTTGAAATCCCTCTCGCATCTTTACCCCACAAGCTTGTTATTGATCAGGGATACGACCTCATGCGTCAACTGGCCCCCTCTGAGCTGCCGCCCACATGGTCGCAATTTTTAGGTGCAGCAAACAAGGTGGCTGTTTTGCAGGATGAGAAATATCGTGTTCTGTACAAATCCCTATTGGATCACCTTGAGGAATCTGAGGTGCGAGTCTTGTTGCAGGATGAAGTCACAGACAATGATCTGGCTGAAAACTCCCTGCTTTTTCTTGGAACTGATGGCAGCTTGAGCCGTTCCCTTTTTGCACAACCGAATCATCCTGAAGAGGGTTTTACTTTGGATGCCAGGCCCAACCCCTTGAACCCGGCCCAGGTAGCTGTGCTTGTTTCTGCTGCAAACACCGAGCAGGTGGAAATGACGGCCAGAAAGCTTCGCCATTATGGGAAATACAGCTTCCTCTCTTTTAAGAACGGCCGGCTCCAGGATAAAAATATCGCCGAGACTGATTTCGGCCTCACGATCGAGCTGCTCAGCATGCCTACCGGCATCGAAACGAGCAAGTCTCAAGACTTTGACGATATCATTAACAAGTTATTGCATTACCAGGTGGTATATATTGGGGAAAACCATACAAACTATGAAGACCACCAGCTGCAACTGGAAATTGCCCGGGCCCTCTATGAACATGACTCACGTCTGGCAATCGGCATGGAAATGTTCACCAGGACAAGTCAATCAGTTCTCGACCGATACCTGGCCGGTGAGCTGGATGAAAAATCCTTTCTCAAGGAATCACATTATTTCAAGGCCTGGCGCTTTGATTATCGTCTGTACAGGGATATCATAAATTTTGCCAAACATAATCACCTGCCGATCATCGCCTTGAATTTGGAAAAAGATATTGTCAACCGGGTTTTCAAAGCTGGTGGCCCAAACAGCTTGGACGATGAGCAGGCAAGCCTTTTGCCAGCTGATAGAAAGCTTGATGAGCCCGGATACCGGCAGAGAATTGAGACTGCCTTTCTGATGCATGCAGGCCAGGGGCAGAATGGAAATTTCAGCGGTTTTCTGCAGGCGCAGGCCTTGTGGGACGAAACCATGGCCGAAACTATTGTCGAATATCTGGAAACCCACCCCGATGAGCGTATGGTAGTCATTGCCGGCAGAGGCCATGTAGACAGGATAAATGCAATTCCACCACGGGTAGCCCGCCGCCTGCCGGTCTCTCAGGTTGTTGCTGTAAACAGCATCGGTTCGCCATCAGATTCAGAAACTGCTGATTTTGTCTTTTTCTCTCCACCGGCCGCCCTTTCCCCCTTCCCTGTTCTGGGCGTCATGCTTGATGACACTGAAAATGAAGAAGGAGTTCTGGTTACGGCGCTCAATCCCCAGGGTAAGGCCATGGAAGCAGGCATTAAGGAAAAAGACATTATCCTGGCCATTGATTCCCAAACGGTCAATGACGTGGAGGATGTAAAAATTGAGATGCTTTACAAGGAAAAAAGCGCTTCGGTCCTGGTGCGCATCAAGCGCCGGGCTTTTCTCTTTGGTGATAAGGAACTGGATATTGAAGTGCCCTTGAAAAGTGCAGAAAAAAAGCACCATATGTAAGAAAATCAGTCAAATGCCTGAATCCGTGAGTCAACAAGTTTTAAGCCTTTTTCCGTCACGGATTAAGAAGCCTGATTAATCGCCTCTGCCAGCCGCACGGCCTGGACCGTCTTTTCCACATCATGGACCCGCAGGATTGACACACCTTGTAAGGCACAAAGTGCAGAGATCGCAGCAGTTGCCACATCCCTTGCATCCAATTCTGCACCTAACAGCTTACCTATAAATGATTTACGTGAATGACCTATCAGAACGGGGCAGCCGAGTTCGGCAAATTCGGCCACCCGTTTCAGAATGGAAAGATTATGACCGACAGTCTTGCCAAATCCGATTCCAGGATCAACAATGAACCGATTCCTGAAAACTCCTTTTCCCTCAGCCCATGCCAGTCTCTCTTCAAAAAAATCCTTGATCTCAGATACGACATCATCATAGTGGGGATCTACCTGCATGTCAGAAGGGATGCCCTGCATATGCATGATGATGAACGGCACCTCTGTTTCCCTGACCAGGGAGAGCATCTCCGGGTCAAATCGCAGGGCACTGATATCGTTTATGATATCTGCTCCTACTGCCAGGGCCTTACGGGCCACTTCCGCCTTTGTCGTGTCAATGGATATCGGGATTGCGGAACCTTGTCGGATCAGACGAATTGCAGGCAGGACCCTGTTGAGTTCTTCTGCTATGGACACCGGTTCGGCAAAAGGACGGGTTGATTCGCCACCCACATCAATGATGTCAGCACCGGCCTGCACCATTGCTGCAACCTGGTCGGCAATGCTGTCCGCGTCAAGAAAACGGCCGCCGTCTGAAAAGGAATCCGGAGTTACATTGAGAATCCCCATGACCAAAACTTTGGAACCGAAATCAAGGTGCATGGTTATAACGTATTGTCTTGGAAGATAACTTTAGCCCTGAATCCTATTGACCTGATCCGGGTTCAGCGTTTCCGGTTTCTGCAGGACCATCCTCAACCTGCAGCTCTTCAGCAGGCTGGCTCTTCTCTTCAGTCTTGGAGCCCGACTTGACATCCTCAATGATGTTCTGGATATCCTCCAGCACAATGGTCTCCCTTTCCAGCAGGGCATTTGCCATTTCATTGAGAACCTGGAGGTTGTCGGCCAGAAGCTTTTGTGCCGTCGCATTGGCTGACTCCACCAACCCTTTTACTTCCTTGTCAATGCGGATGGCGGTGTCTTCACTGTAATCGCGGTGCTGGGCGATCTCCCGGCCGAGGAATATCTGCTCTTCTTTTTTGCCGTAGGTCAGGGGCCCCATTTCACTC
>JAHEID010000117.1 GCA_024639555.1 Deltaproteobacteria bacterium | reverse complement strand
GCATGTCTATAACCTATGCCGAGGATCACGGCATTACCCTGATAGGCTTTGCCCGCGGCAACAGGATGAATATCTACACCCATCCGCAGAGGGTCGTTTTTGGTGAATAAATTGAAGATTTCTTAAAACTGAAAACGCAAAAACTAAGAACTTAAAACTGAGAATTGATCGCTGACAGCTGACAGCTAATCCCTACTATAATGAGCATAGGAAATAAACAAACCCGCGACATGCTGGGTCGCCCGGATATTGTGAGCCTTAATGAGGCCCTGCTCCTCCTGCGTCAGCACCTGCCTCCCAGCCCTGCACAAAAAGTAACATTACCTCTCGATGAAGCATTAGGCAGAGTCTGTGCTGCAGATATCATCTCCCCCGAAAACCTGCCGCCCTACTCCCGTTCCACTATGGACGGCTTTGCAGTAAGGTCCATGGATACTTTCGGAGCCAGTGAAAAAATGCCTGCCTACCTGGAAGTAAGCGGCGAGATTTTTATGGGTGAATTTCCCGAACAAGGACCGAAACCAGGGGCCTGCTATAGTATAGCCACCGGCGGTATCCTTCCGCCCGGAACCGATGCGGTTGTCATGCTGGAGCATACAGTTGCAATTGATGCCAGCATGATTGAAGTTGTGCAGCCGGTAGCTGCAGGAGGCAATGTTATTGGGGTCGGCGAGGATGTATCCAGAGACGAACTCCTGCTTTCTGCAGGACATCGTCTCCGGCCGCAGGATGTCGGCCTGCTGGCCGGGGTGGGCCTGGCTAGCATAGCTGTATTTTGCAGGGTCCGGGTTGGTATTATTTCCACGGGTGATGAGATAGTGGAGCATGACCAGCTACCACCCCCTGGAAAAATCCGTGACACCAACAGCCTGAGCCTTGCAGCCCAGGTGAGAAAATTGAATGCCACGCCTACCTTCTACGGCATTGCGTCTGACAATGAAGAAAGCCTGACAGGTATGGTGCGTGAGGCAATGGCAGACAACGAAATTGTCCTATTGTCCGGCTCCAGCTCTGTCGGTACACGTGACCTGGGAGAACAGGTTATAGAAAAGATGGGCCTGCCCGGCATCATTGTCCATGGGGTGGCAATCAAACCGGGCAAGCCTGTAATAATTGCCAGGGCTGCCGATTCCATGATATACGGTCTGCCGGGCCATCCTGTCTCAGCCGCCGTAGCCTTTGACCTCTTTGTCCGTCCTGCAATTATCCATCTCGCCGGCACTAGGGATGACAGTCTGCCGGTGTATAGCATGATCAAAGCCAGGCTCATGCGCAATCTAAGCTCTGCTTCCGGCCGCACTGACTTTGTCAGGGTGCAGGTAAAAATGATTCAAGGCCAGGAACCTGAGGCGCATCCAATCCTGGGCAAATCCGGCGCTCTGTCTACCATGGTTAAGGCCCACGGATTTATTGAAATTGCCGAAAAACTGCAGGGGTTGAAAGAGGGAGAGATGGTGGAGGTCAAGCTTTTTGACTGAAGGAATAGGGGTCAAGGTTCCTAGGTTTCAAGGGGTCGAGGGATCAAGATTAATAACAGCTTGCAGATGGCAGTTGGCAGTCGACAGCAAAAGATAAAATAAGGGTAATATGTATAAGGAGAAGGTTTCGAGGGAGCAAGGAAAAAATAAATAAAGGGTATCAGGTGCGCGCTATGAGGTACAAGGAAAACCAGAAAACCTAGCCCCTCAGATTACAGACAAAAAAATATTAATTTGAAATATATTTGCCCTGTGCCTTACGCCTTGTGCCTTGTGCCTTTATTAAGTTATTACCCTTGAAACCTGGAAACCTTGCCCCCTTGAAACCTTAAAAAAACTTATGGACAAACGAAACATATACATCGACAACATGAATCTCGATGAGGCCCTGGAGCTCTGGGAACACCGGCTTTCCGAAGCAGGCTGCCTCTACCCCATGGAACCTGAAATTATTGCCGTTGACCTGGCCTTGGGACGCATCACGGCAGAACCTGTCTTTGCCCGTCTTTCCTCCCCTTTCTACAACGCTGCAGCCATGGACGGCATTGGGGTCTGCTTCCAGGATACCATCGGCGCCAGCGAAGCAACTCCTGTCAGGCTTTCCCTGCACCAGCAGTTTGAATGGGTGAACACCGGTAATGTTCTGCCGGATAAATTTGATGCCGTCATCATGGTGGAAGATGTCCAGCCCATTGACGACAACACCATCGAGATCATTGCGCCGGTCACGCCCTGGAAACATGTGCGCACCATTGGCGAGGACATCGTTACCACCGAGCTAATCCTTCCGGAGGGACACAGGATCAGGCCCATCGATTTAGGCGCCATGCTGGCAACAGGTCTCACCGAGATTACGGTACGAAAAATACCAAGTGCAATTGTTATTCCTACAGGCAGCGAACTTGTGCAGCCCGGCGATCCTTTAGCACCGGGCAGCATCATCGAATTCAACAGTCGTGTCCTGGCCGGCTATCTGACCGAATGGGGGGTAAAGGCGGAACGGAGTCCCGTCGTGACCGATAAGCCTGCTGCTCTTGAAAAGGCCATTAAAGACGCTGTTGCCCAGTATGACCTCGTCATTGTCAATGCCGGAGCTTCAGCCGGGTCCAGGGACCATACAGCCGGGGTTATTGCCGGGCTTGGCGATATCGTGCTCCACGGCGTCAATATCAGGCCGGGCAAACCTGTGATCCTGGGTATTGTTGAGGGTAAACCCGTTATCGGTTTGCCGGGATACACGATATCCGCTGTCATTACCCTGAACCTTTTTGTCAGAACCCTGGCTGATTTTCTTCTTGGGGCGCAATCTTCACCGCCCCGGCTGCTCGAAGCCACCTTGGCCCGGCCGCTGTCATCCAAGCTGGGTGTAGAGGAATTTATCAGGATCAAGCTGGGGCAGGTGGACGATGTTATGATAGCCACCCCTGCAGCACGCGGTGCCGGGGCTGTCATGTCCCTGGTTCAGGCGGACGGCTTTCTCAGGGTGCCGGCACACAGCGAAGGGATAGGCGCAGGTGAAAAGGTAAAAATTGAATTGTTGCGCAACGAACATGAAATTCAAAACACCCTGGTCTTTATTGGCAGCCATGACAACATCCTCGATGTGCTGGCCAACCTCCTGCATCGGCTGCGTCCTATCTGCAGGCTTTCTTCGGCCCATGTCGGCTCCATGGGAGGCATCATGGCGATCAAGCGCGGTGAAGCACATCTGGCCGGCACCCATCTGCTGGACGAAGAAACCGGGGAATACAATGTATCCTTTATCAAAAAATTCCTCCCCGGCATTCCCCTGCAACTCATTAATCTGACATATAGAGAACAGGGCCTCCTGGTACCAAGAAATAATCCACTCGACATCAAGGGCTTTGAGGATCTGACACGCAAAGAAGTCAGATTCATCAACCGGCAGCGCGGGGCAGGAACAAGACTGCTTACTGATATGCATCTGAACAGTCTGGGCATAGATCCATCTCACGTAAACGGCTATGACCGCGAGGAATATACCCACATGAACGTGGCTTCGGCCATTGCCAGCCACAGTGCTGACACAGGCCTGGCCATCCGGGCTGCTGCCGTGGCGCTCGACCTTGACTTTGTCCCTGTGGCCCAGGAACGCTACGACCTCATCCTGCCCAAATCCTTTCTCCATGATCCAAGGGTGCATGCCCTGCTGCAAACCATCAAGGAAAATGACGAATTCCACCGGACGGTTGAAAGCCTCGGCGGCTACGATCTGCGAGACTGCGGTAGGGTCATGTTTGAGCAGTAAATTAATTTCCCAGCAATAAGGCTTCCTACTTCAATGTTATCCTTTCTGACAACAGGAACCATTCTGGGGCTCTCGGCCGGCTTTGCTCCCGGGCCCCTGCTGGCACTCGTTGTTTCCGAAACCCTGCAGCATGACATGAAGGCAGGGGTAAAGGTCGCCCTTGCGCCCATCCTGACAGATCTGCCCATCATAGTTTTCACGCTATTCATTCTGGCAAAACTTTCACGCTTTCATCACATCCTTGGTATCATTTCAATAATCGGAGCCTGTTTTCTCCTGTATCTGGGAATAAAAAATATACAAACAAAGGGGGTTCAGATTAACATCAGCACAAGTGCACCAAAATCCCTGCAGAAAGGCATTCTCGTTAATGCTTTAAGCCCACATCCCTATCTGTTCTGGTTCTCTGTAGGCGGCCCGACAACCATAAAAGCGATGTCTGTGAGCCTGTCTGCTGCACTTTTTTTTATTGGCAGCTTTTATATGCTTCTTGTAGGGTCCAAAATTTTTCTGGCCGTACTGGTTGGCAAGTCCCGTTCTTTCCTGCAGGGGAATACCTATGTTTTCACCATGCGATTGTTAGGGGGTGTATTAATCATATTGGCCGGGATTCTATTTCGGGACGGGTTTCACCTGCTTAACATTTTATGAATTGCAGAAACTTTTTCAGAACCATTCCATTTCCTGCGGGTCATACGAGACACTAACCTCTTTGCCCGGACAAAGCCTCAGTGCTTCGACCTTGTTCCGCGCCATGCGTATGGTAATGACAAGTTCTGCAACTTTTATGGCTGTTTGAACCGTAGCACTATTTCTTTCAAGAAAGAGCCGGGTAACAAACCCGTTCAGCGTCTTGCAATTCCCCTGCTGTAAACCCATGCCGGGCAATGTAATATCCACCCGGGATGGGTCCAGAACTGCCATAAGTTTTCCTTCCTCAGGTTTCGGGGCAATCAGGACCTGACCGTCCTCCAGTTCTTTCTGCAGCAGACCATTCTGTCCAATGCGCCAGGGTCCGTAAACTGCACAGCCCAGGCCTCTTTTAAAGAGCCTGCCTTGCAGCAGGTGCAGAATGGAATCACAGGTTTCATACAACCACTGCCAGTCATGGGTAGCCACTACCAGGGTGGTACCCCACTCTTCCCTGGCCTTAAGTGAAGCTTTCCTTATAAGACGGGCACTGTGTGCGTCAACACTGGCGGTTGGCTCATCCAGCAGCAGCACATTTGGTTTAAGGATCAGACGTGCGGCCAGGGCCACCCGCTGTGCCTCGCCTCCGGATAACGCTGTCCACTTTCTCCTGGCAAAATTTTCTGGTTCCAGGCCTACCTGTTCTAATACTTTGCTGACGCGGCTTCGGATCTCGCGGTTATCGCCCCTGATTTTTAAGCCATAAGCAACATTGTCAAAAACAGAGCGGCGCATGAGGTAGGGCTCCTGGATCAGCAGGGTTACCCTGGAACGGACCACTTTGGAAAAAGGGGCGGCCTTTCGCCCCTGAAACAGGATAGAGCCATATGTTGGTTCTTCCAGAAAACCGAGGAGTTTGAGCAAGGTCGACTTGCCACTGCCGTTCGGGCCTATAAGGCCGGTTATTGAGGCAGACGGGATGGCTAGATCCTCAATGGAGAGTACCTGTTTATCTCCGTAAAAATGGTCTACGTCCCTGATCTGATACAAATACATTTCAGCTCCTCCTCCGCAACCCTGCCAGGGAAATATTGACGGTCAGGGCGATCAGAAGCAATACCAGGCCCAGGGCAATCCCCATGCCGAATTCCCCCTTGCTTGTTTCCAATGCGATTGCCGTAGTGATGGTCCTGGTATGCCACTTGATATTTCCACCCACCATCAGCGAAATTCCAACCTCGGTCAGCACCCGTCCCGTGGCAGTCACCGCCGCGGCAAGGATGCCCAGCCGCACTTCCCACAAGGTGCATGCAGCAATCTGGCGCCGGTTTGACCCCAGGGACATGAGGGTTATCCGTAAATTACTGTCTGCTGCTTCCACAGCTGTTGCCGTCAGGGCAATAACAATGGGCAAGGCTAAAATCGTCTGGCCGATGGCAATGCCGGGTATGCTGAAAATAAGCCCCATATCACCGAAGGGCCCGTTCCGGGTGAGCAATGCGTAAATGACAAGGCCGATAAATACGGTGGGCAATGACAGGAGGGTGTCAACAATGATGCGGAGCTGTTTCTTCAGCCTGAAATCAAAATACCCCAGCAGATAGCCAAGAGGGACACCCAATACCAGGCTTGCAGCCATTGCCATACCGGAAGCGCGCAGGGTAGCGTTAATGGCCGAATAGGTTGCCGGGTCACGGTTGATTAGAAGTGTTACGGCCTGTGTAAAACCCTCTTGTATGAAATCCATTCCTCTTACCGGGCTGCATTAGGTGTAAAAAGTTGTTTGTCAAGCAGCTTGAACTCCCCGATCAGCTGCTGTGTCTCGTTACCGGCCATCCAGGCGGAAAAAGTCTGCGTCTTTTCGTATTTCACATTAGGGCAATGCTCAGGATTTACCGGAATGATACTGTACTGGTTCAACAGATCAGGGTCGCCCTCGACCAGTATGACGAGTGCGGGATTGCTCTCGACAACAGACTCGTACTTGATATAGGTGGCGCGGTCGGCCAGGGTATACCCCTGGAGCTCTGCAGCCATGTTAATGCTTGCCAGCATGCCCTGGCCGCTCTGCCTGTACCATGGTTCCTGCTCAGGAATCGGCACATCGGCAGAATTCCAGAGGGTTTGTTCTTTTTTATTGGTACCGGAATTATCCCCCCGGCTGATGAAAAGATTACCTGAGGACCTTATGGCCTGCAGTGCCGCGGAAACAGTCCCACCCCTGATTCCTGCAGGGTCTTCAGGCGGCCCTATGAGCACAAAGTCGTTGTACATTATTTGCCGGCGATCAATGCCGAACCCCCTGGCGACGAAATCGATCTCAGCTAGCGGCGCATGAACCAGCAGGACATCCACGTCGCAATTCTCCCCCAGTTTCAGTGCTTTACCTGTGCCGGTTGATATCCAGCGGATACCTATACCTGTACTTTCGGTAAAAGGAGGCATGAGATACTCAATGAGCCCGGTGTTGTCGGTACTTGTCGTTGTAGCCAGCAACAGCTCTTCACGGGCTTCTCCGGCCCGACCCGGAACTCCTGAAAAGATAATCCCACTGCCCAGCACGCCCATACAAACAAGCAGCATGAATATAATTTTTCTTTTTGGTTTTTTCCCCTTCAACACTGTCTCTCTTTTGTTACACTCTTATAATGGGGTATGATTACTAAAATGCAGGCGCTGTATTATAGATAAATATTGTTTATGTGCACCATAAATCCAAATAGATTTTTTCAATACGTTCTGCATAACATATCACTTGTCCCTGAGCCTTCTCAAAAAGGGGCTGATTGTCAAGCCCTGGACAAGGATGGAAAAAACAACTATTCCATAGGTTATAGCCAGAAGGACATCGCGTTCCACGCTGACAGGGATTGACAGAGCCAGGGCTATGGAGATGCCGCCACGCAGACCGGCCCAGGTGAGGATCTTGGCAACATGAGGACTGAAGGACCGAGAGCGCTTTAACAGGTGAATGGGAACTGACACACTTACC
>JAHEID010000116.1 GCA_024639555.1 Deltaproteobacteria bacterium | reverse complement strand
TCTTCACGGCAGGCTACCTCGTTTTTTTGGTCATCCAGCTTTTGAATCTCACTTTTCCTCTGGAGTTGCTGACAAGTACCGTATTTCTGGCCGGGGCTATATTTGTATTCCTGGTCATGCGTCTCACCAGCATTACCATCAGAAAGTTTCTGGAAAGCCGGGTGCGCATAAGTGAAGTAAATGAAGTGCTCACTGCAAAGAATGCTGAACTTGAAAGAGAGATTGTCGCCCGCCAAAAGGCAGAGAACAGGGCGCAGGCGAGACTGCAGCAACTTGCCTCCCTGCATACGATTGATCTGATGATCACATCGAACCTGGATCTGAAGATGACAATGACAATCTTTCTGGAGCAGGTAGTGCCGCAGCTGCAGGTTGATGCTGCCGCTGTCCTGCTGCTCAATCCATATACCCAGACCCTGGCATTCGGAGCCGGTATAGGCTTTAAGAGCAGCCTCATCCGGGAATCGGAAATAAGGCTGGGCGTTGGGCCTGCCGGGGTTGCAGCCCTGAAGCGCAGTAAGATCCAGATTGATGATATGGAGAACCCGGAAGTTGATTTTGTGCGCACGCCTTTGCTGACAAGAGAGAAATTCAGAAGCTACTGCGCAATACCGCTTATTGCCAAGGGCCAGGTCAAGGGTGTACTGGAAATTTTCCAGCGTGACAGGGCCATGCCGGATCAGGAGAGGTTTGAATTCCTCGATGCACTTGCTGCGCAGGCGGCGATTGCCATAGATAATGCCACTCTGTTCAATGAGCTGCAGACTTCCAATACCGAACTGGTGATTGCCTATGATTCGACCATCGAGGGCTGGGGCAAAGCCCTTAATCTACGGGACATGGAGACAGAGAACCATACGCAGCGGGTTACTGAAATGACGGTGCACATTGCCCGGATATATGGCATGAGTGAAAGAGAGATCGTGCATATGCGGCGGGGCGCGCTCCTGCATGATATCGGCAAGATGGGCGTCCCGGACTCAATTCTCATGAAAGAAGGGCCATTGACCCCCGAGGAAGAGAGTATTATGCATAAGCATCCGCTGTACGCCTTTGAAATACTCATGCCCATAGCGTATCTCCGGCCTGCCCTTGACATTCCATACTGCCACCATGAGAAATGGGATGGAACAGGCTATCCCAGGGGCCTCAAGGGTGAACAGATCCCTATCGCTGCCAGGATTTTTGCCTTGTCCGATACCTGGGATGCGCTCATTTCCGCAAGAAGGTACCACAAGGCGTGGCCCCGTGAAAAGGTCGAGGAATATATCGGTTCGCGTGCCGGGACGCATTTCGACCCGAACCTGGTGGAACTGTTTCTGGCCAATATTGAATCGGCCGATTCCGTAAATTAGAGAGTGTTGAGCTGATTGGAGTGAAAAGTGAGGAGTGAGGAGGGGCGCTGGCTGCGGAAATAAAGGGAGAAAAGGATCAGGTGCAGATGGACATAGTCAAAAATAACGCGGTGGCATCAAAGCTGCCGGGGGGTGAGGTCATATTATTGAACCACTACCGGGCTGGCGTCCCGGTCAAATGGGTTTTTACGGATGGCCAGCGAAAAGAGGTAAGGATACTGGCCTTTCAAGTGCTGCAGGTAGACGAGCCACTGCTCTACTAATTTCCCATAGGCGCGGTTCATGTCTCCGGCAAGATGTTTCAGGTCGGTTTCCGGCAGTTCGGCAAAGCTCTGCCGGCTGCCAAGTTCATCGGCAAGGTGGAAGACGGCCAGCAGCGTATCACTGAAGCTTTCCTGTTCAATGAGCACCGGGTTTTCCAGGAGCCCCACCAGAAAGCTTCTTTTACCGGTAAGAAAATCATGCATGGATTGCAGGTCAGCATGCTCGATGTTGACCTTGAAGGCATATTTTTTCAGTTTTTTCAGCGCGGCTGTAAAATCGCCATGCTTCCAGCCGGCTTTGACTATAAGGTTCTCTCTGATTCCATCGATGGAGTCGTCGCAGCCCGATAACTGGGCTAAGAGCCTGTCCCCGACCTCGCTGAAAAATACACCGAGCACCATGTTGACCTTGCGCATCCTGCTTTTCTGTTCTCTTTTTGCCAGAAGCAATTCCGTGGCACTGGCGATAACGCCGAGAAAAATGGCACCGCCCATGATTATCAAAAGGATGGCGAACATGCGGCTGGCAGGCCTGGTAGGGTGTATGTCTCCATAACCCACGGTCGACATGGTGACGATGTTGTAATAAAAGGCCTCGGCAAACGACAGGTTTTCAAGGTGCATGAAGCCGATTGTGCCCGTTGTGGCGACAAGCAGAAAAAGGCCTAAGAATATTTGCAGCCTACGATGGACTGCATGCATAGGTTCTATCCATATTCATGATTGCAAGGCTGAGGTTTTGCAAAATTACCTGGAACTGCAGCAATTTAAGCCAGGGGAAAGGTTTCTATTTTGCCCCGAAAACACGCTGCAGCAGTTCCGTTGTCCTCTTGGCGGGATTCTGGCGGATAGCCGCTTCCTCCACAGCTATATAGTGAAAAATGCCGTCCATGCCTTTTTCAACAACGTAGGTTGTCAGGTCTGCTTTCACATCCGGCACAAATGGTATGGCCTTGTATTCTCCCATGACATTGTCATAGGCCTGAACAGCACCGACCTCGGCCAGGCTCTGGTCAACTACAGGCTGCATTTCCTGGGCCAGGGGCGGGGTCATTTTCTCCTGAAAGTATCTGGTGGCGGAATCGTCCGGGCCATTATAAATATTCATGACATCTTCAAAAGTCATCTCTGAAATGGCCTGGGCGAAAAGTTCCTTTGCCTTTGGAGTTGCAACCTCGGCAGCGCGGTTCAGTTTCAATTCCAGGTCGTCGAGCATGGATGACATGCCGACTTTGCCCAGCATGGATTTGACGGATTCCAACTTTTTCGGCAGCGGAATGTGAATGGCCGGGTCCAGGTTGAAACCGTCCGGGCGGCCGAGCTGGGATACCACGTTCTGTGAGCCGACCAGCAGAGCCTCTTTTAACCCGGCACCGACCTCCTCGGAGGTGAGAGCCTTCTGTGCTGTAGAGCCTGCCGGGCTTTTCAGGAGGTCAACTCCTTTCTGCCACCAGCTGCTGTGTGCCGTCGCAGCACCAAATACAAAATACGAGGCCAGGATTATGATGCCTGTTAACGTGAGAGTACGTGACGTGAAAAGCTTGCGTGTTCTTTTCAGCATGGTGGACCTCCTTATTATTCTTGAGTGTAATAATATTTGAAAACTTTCAAGCTGAAAAGTCACGCATTTTTCGCATTCGCATAAAAAAACCAAGAATGTTAACTGCGACCCGTAGGCAGGGAAAACTCAATTATTTAGAGAGAAAATAGATTGCCGGATAACAGGAGTGCTCAGCAAAATCATACTGGCGCAACCGGGTATTGCCGCTTTATATTCTTATTAATTCTATCAAAATAATATAGTTTGATTTTTTTATGTAAATGTGGGGGTTTACACATGGCAATGGAGTACTTAATTTGTCTTATTATGAATGATTTTTAATCCCGATTCAGCGTTTATAAGGGGCCGGTTGGAGCGGTATTTTTTACAGGCCCGTTTAATGGGCAAGTATATCGAGGAGGTACGTATGCTTAGGATAGTAATAATGTTTCTTGTGCTCTTTCTGGCAGGGTGTACGGTTAACAACCAGATGCAGCAGCATGAAAATGCAGCTGCAGATCATCATCAAACTGATTTTGCCAAGCATTTTGAGGGCTCCACACTGCAATTCACCGAAAAGAAAATGTTTGGTGTGGAAATGGTGATTCCTAATAAACGGCTGACCACCGGTGTAAACGAGATTGACCTTATTGTCCATGATATTGAGCACCTTGATATTGAAGGTGCTACGGTAAGGGTTACCCCGTGGATGCCGGAGATGGGGCACGGTGCCTTTTCCGCTCCCGAAGTGCAGGAAAAAGGTGGAGGCCTGTACACCATTTCAAACATCGTCATGGTTATGGGTGGCCACTGGGAACTGCGGGTGGATATAAAGAAGGGCAAAATGGAAGACAGGGTTGTTTTTGATTTTCCTTTTATCCGCTCAGGGGAGCTGTATGAATATATCAGGACAAAGACTCCGGCAGGCTACGATGCGGTGATCGGCACCAAAAATTCCCTGAAAGAGCTGGAATACGATATGGTTGACACAAAAGATGGCCCGGTCAAGGTTTTTAAGCTTACTATCAGGGATATCGGCTTTGAGATCTTTCCGGATAAGCCCATGATGGGCTGGGGCTTTAACGGCCAGATCCCCGGGCCCACCATCAGGGCCACCGAAGGCGAGCGTATCCGCATTATTGTAACAAATGAGACCGCGGACGGTGAGCATACCCTGCATATGCACGGCCAGTCCAAGCCGGTGAGCATGGACGGGGTGCCTTTCCTGGGGCAGAAGCCGATCAAGAAGGGTGAATCCTATACCTATGAGTTTACCGTAAAAAATATCGGCACCTCATGGTACCACTGCCATGTTGACAGTGCCCATCATGTTGACATGGGCATGTACGGCGCCTTTGTCGTGGAGCCGAAAAAGGAGAAGCCGGCCTATGACCGGGAGTACATTATGATCCTGGATGAATGGCCGACTACCCACGTGCACGGGCACCAGGAAGCGGCACCGGAAGAGGGCCATGAGGAGCACGGGGTTGTGACCATGCAGGGCGAATCGCCGCCCATGCATGACTCGGGGGCCGGTAAAAAGAAAAAACGGGACTGGTATCCTGAGACCTATCCGTCCCGTCAGGAAGTGTATGACGGATTTACCATCAACGGCCGTTCATTTCCATTCACCGAGCCGGTTGTGGTGAAAAAGGGGGAGAAGGTTCGCATCCGTTTTATCAATGTCGGCTATCAGCAGCATTTTATGCATACGCATTCGCACAGGTTTACAGTGGTGGCGCGGGACGGCAGTTATGTGGATGAGCCGCAGCAGGTCGATACCATCGGCGTGGGGCCTGGCCAGCGCTTGGATGTGGTTTTTGATGCAGATAACCCCGGCACCTGGCCATTCCACTGCCACCGGCTGAACCATGTCACCAATGAAAATATCTACCCGGGTGGCATGCTGACGTTTATTCATTATGAGGATTAGGAAAAGACAGGATTCGAGGGTTCAATGCTAAAAGATTGTTTGAGTTAAGCACATATTTACCCACATTCCTGTTATGGCCCCCTCGTGGGGTATAACGACGAATAGAAACAGGCGCTTCCCATGTCGGGCAGCACCTGTTTTTTATGAAAAAAATCAGTTCTGGATTCTGGTGCAGAGTTGAGCGACGCGTTTACCCAGCTTGAAGCCGTCGTCGGCTGCGGTCTCGTCAGGGGCCCCAACGCAACCCACGCCATAATGGCCTGAGGCATCCATGGGATCGCCGACAATGATCATGCCGTAGATCAGCATGCACTGGATAATGGACATCATGGTCGTCTCCTTGCCGCCGGTGGGATGGCCACCGGTGGCAAAAGCCGCACCCACCTTGTTTTCCATCTTGCGCCGGGTCGAGACAAATTCATCGAATATTCTTTTAAGTTCTGCGGCCATGACGCCGAAATAAACCGGGGAGCCTGCAATGACGCCGCCGGCATCCAGGAAATCATCCTTTGTAACATCGGCAGTTGTTTTTATCACAGCTTCGCCGCCGCCGGCTTCAACGCCTTTGGCAATATCCTTGGCAAGTTTTGCTGTGTTGCCGCCTTTTGAAAAGTATAGGACCAGTACCTTCATAAGATCTCCTTTTTAAATGATGAATTTTGAATGACGAATTCAAGATAGAGGACAAGGTGCTGAAGATTAAGGTTGAAGGAGGAAAAGGCGGTTAAAGGTTTCCCAGGTGACCATTCCTTGGACCCATTAGTAGTACTTGGATTTGATGGATATTGGGGCTTTTGCTTCTCACTCCTGACTCCTCACTCTTTTATAACATAAACCCGCCGCCGTTAACCGGGATGTACTGCCCGGTGATGTAATCAGACATTTCCGAGGCAAGGAACATGATGACACTGGCGATATCCTCCGGATCAGCCACCCGGAGAAGGGGAACGTGTTCTGCGGTATGCGTGAATACCTCGGGCGGAAGAGCGGCCGTGGCATCGGTTTTGGTCAGGCCCGGTCCTACGACATTGACATAGATGCCGGACGGCCCCAGTTCCTGGGCCATGGTTCTGGCCAGGGAGTCCATTGCCGCCTTGGCCGCACAGTGGGCAGCAAAACCGTAACCCGGCTCCCGGGAGAGCGAACTGGATACCAGGATGATCTTGCCGTATTTTTTTTCCATCATGCCGGGAATAACCGCCTGGCAGCAGTGCACCATGGCACCGATCTCGCCGGTGAGCTTGGCCTCGATATCGGGCCAGGAAAGCTCGACAAAGGGCTGCATCGGGAAATTGATATTGGCGTTGTTCACCAGGATATCAATGGGCCCCAGCTCTTTTTGGGCCGCGTCCACCATTTTATCGACAGCACCGCGGTCCCGTACATCTGCCTGTGCCGCTATGGCCCTGCCGCCTGCCTCAATGATGCTGTTCTTGAGCGCTTCAGCCTTGTCTTTTGACTGCAGATAATTGATGACAACGGCTGCATCGTGGTCGGCCAGGTCCCGGGCTATCGCCGCCCCTATTCCCCTGCTTGCACCGGTCACCAGGGCGACTTTTCCTCGCAGATCAATACACATGGTAAACCTCCCCAATAGGGTAAAGGTAAAAGGTGAAAATATAAGGTTCTGCCTGTCAATCATCAGTAATTAATGTATACTGATAATCGTCATCAGGTTCGATGACGAGAACGGTTCAAGGATTCAAGGTGTCAAGGGTAAAATATTGGGAATTTTGAGTTTGTTATTTTTTACTCCTCACTCCTTACTTCTCATTCCTTACTCCGCACTCTTCATTTTATCCGGCATTGGCATTTTTTCCGGTTCACAGAGCAGGGCGGAGTTGATCGCTGCCTTGCCGCAGTTGGAGCAGCTGTAGCGGTCGTTGTTTACACTGTTCTTGCAGGGCTTGGCCTGCGGCAAATCCTTGGAACCGCACCAGTCGACCTTTTTCAGCTTACCCTGCGGGTTGCAGATATTGCCTGCGTAGAGTGAGACCACTCCGCAGTTGCCGCAGAAAAATGCCGGGGTCTCCTTTGGCAAAGGCACATGTTTCTTGATGTTTGTTTTTAGCATTGGTTGCATCCCCTATAGATTTTTTTTGCCCCACCATGAAGGGTACATAAACGAATGTTTAAATAATTCAGTTGTGGTGCGAGGTGTCGGCTTAAAAACTGCCGACGATTATCAGCCTACAAAACTGCTGATGATTATCAGCCTACAAAACTGCTGATGATTGACAGACAGACAGACAGACTGACAACAGACAGCGCCACAACTGACATGCACCGCCAGAGGCGAGCGTTTTTTCAATCCC
>JAHEID010000018.1 GCA_024639555.1 Deltaproteobacteria bacterium | reverse complement strand
AAGAAGACGAAGAAGTGACCTCTGAAGACGAAGATGAGGATGAAGATTCTGAAAGTAATGGCGAAGATGAGAGCGAAGATGAGGGCGAAGATGAGGGCGAAGATGAGGATGATGACGACTATGATTCTGATTTAATTGATGATGAAGAGATCTGACCGCTCAAACTGGTTACATAATATATAAAAAAGGCGTTCCGGGCGGAGCGCCTTTTTTATTGTGGTTGTATCATATTCCATGACATCATAGAGAAGGGGCATGAGGCCGGGGATGAGTTTAAATATTCGGCAACAAGATTGCCGTGTATGAGAAAAGGCCGTAACCATTTAGGATTACAGCCAATATGTTCAAGTGGTGGCGATGCAGGGACTTGAACCCCGGACACCACGGATATGAGCCGTGCGCTCTAACCAGCTGAGCTACATCGCCACGCGTAAGAGGGGACAACTATGTTAAATTTCCCTTTACATGTCAACAGGAAAATAACTCATTATTCGCCTTAAAGACTTAGTGCATGCATGTATGAAGGGTATCTCATAACGAGAAAAACAAAAAGAGCCCCAGAGGTAATCGAGGCTCTTTTTGTTTTCTATATAAACCAGGCTAAATTATTAGCCGGGGAAGGGCTTTACATCATGCCGCCCATACCGCCCATGCCACCCATGCCGCCCATGCCGCCTGGAGGCATGCCGCCACCACCACCGCCCGTGTCCTCTTCAGGATGCTCAGCCACCATACATTCAGTGGTCAGGAGAAGTCCTGCGACACTTGCTGCATTCTGCAGGGCAAAGCGGGTGACCTTGGCCGGGTCAATGACACCTGCCTTGATAAGGTCTTCATATTCTTCGGTTTCAGCATTAAAACCCATGGCGTTTTTCATTTCCTTCACATGCTCAACAATGACGGAACCTTCACGGCCGGCGTTGTTTGCGATCTGGCGTACCGGCTCTTCCAGGGCGCGGGCAATAAGCTTCTTGCCCAGGGCCTGGTCGCCTTTGATCTCAAGCTTGTCAAGCACCTTGAGGCAGCGCAGATAGGCAACACCGCCACCGGGAACAATGCCCTCTTCAACAGCAGCGCGGGTTGCATTCAAGGCATCTTCAACACGGGCCTTGCGGTCTTTCATTTCTGTTTCAGTGGCTGCACCGACATTGATAACTGCAACGCCGCCGATCAGTTTAGCCAGGCGTTCCTGCAGTTTTTCACGGTCGTAATCAGATGATGACTCATCAATCTGGGCCCGGATCTGTTTGACACGAGCTTCCAGTTTAGCCTTGTCACCACCGCCGTCTACAAGGGTAGTGTTGTCTTTATCAATAACAATGCGCTTGGCAGTACCAAGGTCGTTGACGGTTACATTCTCGAGCTTGATGCCGAGATCTTCTGTAATCACCTGGCCGCCGGTAAGGATGGCGATATCTTCCAGCATGGCTTTCCTGCGGTCGCCGAAGCCGGGGGCTTTAACAGCAGCAACATTCAAGGTGCCGCGCAGCTTGTTGACCACCAGAGTGGCAAGGGCCTCGCCGTCAACGTCCTCTGAAAGAATGAGCAACGGTTTGCCCATCTTGGCAACCTGCTCAAGAATGGGCAGCAGGTCTTTCATGGAACTGATCTTTTTTTCATTGATCAGGATGACAGCATCTTCAAGGTTGACTTCCATTTTTTCCGGGTCGGTGACAAAATAGGGGGACAGGTAGCCCCGGTCAAACTGCATACCCTCAACAACGTCCAGGGAGGTTTCCATGCCCTTTGCCTCTTCCACGGTGATGACGCCTTCCTTGCCGACCTTGTCCATGGCCTCGGCAATGATGTTGCCTATGGTCGGATCGTTATTGGCGGAAATGGTGCCTACCTGGGCAATTTCTTTTTGTTCCTTGGTGGGCTTGGAAATCTTTTTGAGCTCGGCAACAATGGCCTCGACGCTCTTGTCGATACCTCGCTTGATATCCATGGGGTTGGAGCCGGCAGCAACCAGCTTGGAACCTTCAGCATAGATGCCCTGGGCCAGGATGGTTGCAGTTGTGGTGCCGTCACCGGCAACGTCGCTGGTTTTGGAGGCAACCTCTTTAACCATCTGGGCGCCCATGTTTTCAAATTTATCCTTTAGCTCAATTTCTTTGGCAACACTGACGCCGTCCTTGGTGATTGTGGGGGAGCCAAAGGATTTTTCCAGCAGAACGTTGCGGCCTTTGGGGCCCAGGGTAACCTTGACAGCGTCTGACAGTGTATTGATGCCCTTGAGAATCGCCTCGCGGGCTTTTACTCCGTATTTAAGATCTTTTCCAGCCATAATTATCTATCTCCTCTTAGCCTATTTTATCGATTGCTGACTATCTTGAATGGTTTGAAAGCTATATTTAATGGGTGCTGTTTTTATTCAACAACGGCAAGAATATCATCCTCACGCATGATGAGGTGATCCTCGCCGTCTAGTTTGACATCTGTGCCGCCATATTTGCTGAATAAAACACGGTCTCCTACTTTTACATCAAGTTTGATCCGGTCGCCTTTATCGCTAACCTTACCTTTACCGACTGCGATAATTTCACCCTCAGCTGGTTTTTCTTTAGCAGAGTCCGGAATAATGATACCGCCTTTGGTCATTTCTTCCTCTTCCAAACGTTTGACCAGGATCCGGTCATTCAGTGGACGAACTTTCATTTTTTTCCTCCATATACATGTTAGTTTATATGTTTTAATTTTTTCCCGATTAAGCAGGTGTCTGCTCAATCTCAGGGAACAAGACAGCAAAAATTTAACTAAAACCTTGAAAAACAAGGTTATTTTGGCATACATGCCAGGTTGGGCGAAACTATAGGTACTATATTTTAAAAATCAAGAGAAGATTTTAAAAAAAAAATTATACTTCAACCACCCAGCCGTAGGGGTCTTTTTTGTGGCCGTTCTGGATGGCCTGCAGCTCAGTGAATAATTTCCGGGCGAGGGCCCCTGTGTTTCCTTTGTTAATGGTACAGACCTGGCCTTTATAGTTGAGTTCACCGACCGGGGAAATGACGGCAGCAGTACCGGTCCCGAAGATTTCCTGCAGGCTCCCTTTTTCGTTGGCGGCCAAAACATCGTCAATGGTGATCTTTCTTTCCGAGACCTTCAAGCCCCAGTCTTTCGTCAGGCGCAGCACAGAATCTCGAGTGATGCCAGGAAGAATGCTGCCGGTCAAAGGTGGCGTTATAAGTTCATCATCGATCAGGAAGAAAATGTTCATGGTGCCGACTTCTTCAATGTACTTACGCTCAATGGCATCAAGCCAGAGCACCTGTGTGTACCCTTGGTTTTGCGCTTCTACGGCCGCCATGATACTGGCAGCATAATTGCCGGCCGTCTTGACATTGCCGACGCCGCCGGCAACAGCACGGACATACTTGTCGGTCACAAAGATTTTTACAGGGTTGAAACCTTCCGGGTAATAGGCCCCGACCGGGCAATTAATAATGAAGAAAATATACTGTTTGGCAGGCCTGACCCCGAGTCCTGCTTCGGAGGCAATCATGGTCGGCCGTATATAGAGCGTTGCCCCTTCAGCCCTGGGAACCCAGGACTTATCGAGGGCAACAAGTTTTTTCATGGCGCTGTAGACAACATCCACAGGAATTTCAGGCATGCACATCCTTGCGGCTGAGTCATTCATTCTTTTCAGGTTGTCTGTCGGCCGGAAGAGGTAGATCTTGTCATCGGTGCCGCGGTAGGCCTTAAGGCCTTCAAAAATGGCCTGGCCGTAATGCAGGGCCATGGCTGCAGGAGCAAGTGAAAAATTTTCATACGGTTTTATTACAGCGTCATGCCAGCCCATGCTTTCGTCATACAACATGACGAACATGTGATCAGCCATATGCTGTCCAAACCCTAAAGAATTTTCGTCCGGCTTCTCCTTGAGGAGGTCGGGAGCCGATTTTACCACCCGGATATCCATGCAGTACTACTCCTTCCAATAAGCTTCTTTTTGCTTTTCCTTTTCAATACAGTATATTAGAAATCAACAGGGGGGGGCGCTATATAAAAAATGAAAATATAGCCTATACCTCTAACATCATGAAATTGCAACTTTATATACTGAAAGTATTTCGCTGGGCAGTATAATGGCTGCATTGACAAAGTAAGTACAAATCAGGCCTGCTGGCCGGAATAAATCTCATGATGAGCCTGCCTGATAAACAGGGTAGTCATTATACTGCAGGTATACAATAGATGGAAACACAACCTGAAACAAAGCCCCAAAAACCATTCAGTCCCCTTGCTTTCAGGTATTTTCTCCTGCTTTTCCTGGTCTCTTTCCTGTTGCTCGGCCGTCTTCTCTGGCCCTTCTTTTCCATCCTTATCCTTTCCTTTCTCCTGGCAGGACTCTTTCAGCCGGTTTTCAGAGTCTTTCATGAGCGACTCAAATTTTCAGGCCAGTTTTCCTCTTTAGTTACATGCATCCTCATTATCATAGTTGTCTTTGTGCCGCTCATGATATTTGTAATTGCCCTGTCCAAGGAGGTTTTGGGAATATATCCGCTGATAAAGGGAAAAAACCTGGCCCTCATGATGCAGCAGCTTCTGGAAGAAAATCAAAGCGTTGTCAGGATAAAGGATATTTTTGCAGGATTTGGCATTGAATTGCACCCGGAACGGATCAGTGCGGTTCTCTCTGAGTTTGGGAAAGTGGCCGGGCTGTTTCTTTATAACCAGGCAAGTGCCTGGGCTGCAAACATCATGAATTTTGTTATCAGTTTCTTAATGATGGTCATTGTCATCTTTTTTCTATTGATCGACCAGGAACGTTTTATCTCCTATATCCTTGATCTTTCACCTCTGCCGGACCAACAGGAACGACAGCTGTTTAGAAAATTCGAAGAAATTGCCAAGGCCGTTCTTGTCGGCAACGGATTGTGCGGACTGCTGCAGGGCTTTCTGGGTGGAGCGGCATTTATGTTTTTCGGCATCAGCTCTCCCATTTTATGGGGAGGTGTCATGGCCATACTTGCCTTTCTGCCAATTTTCGGCATAGGGCTTGTTCTGGTGCCGGCCGCCATAATACTGTTCTTGAAAGGAAGTGTGGGGGTGGGGATTTTTATGCTTATTTTCTATGTCACACTTTCTTTTTCCGTGGAGTATCTCTTGAAGCCCTGGATGGTTGGCGAACGGGTGAAGATGCATACACTCCTTGTTTTTCTCTCCATTCTGGGGGGGCTCAGTGTCTACGGTGTTTTGGGCATCATTTACGGCCCCTTGATCGTCACAGCATTTCTTTCCCTGGCAGATATATACCGCAACAACTACAGTGAATATGTGAGAAAGACCACTTGCTAGACCGTTTTTTCAAGAACATTTCAGCAATCATCAACTGAAATATCCGCACAAGGCAAGCCGGGACAGCTGCATCGCATTTGCAGCAGGAAATTTGGCATATTCAAATATAGCTAAACACCCTGCTCCGCGTATCAGTAACAGTCTCGGCTTGTGAGAAATACGGGCCAGAAAGAGCAATAAAAAAGCCCGGTCAATGTATGGCCGGGCTTTGGATTTCCTGGCTCCTCGGGCAAGACTCGAACTTGCGACAAGGTGGTTAACAGCCACCTGCTCTACCAACTGAGCTACCGAGGAACAGTATCAGAAGCGGGTTGTATAGTATATATAGCAAACTTCGTCAATACCTTAGCAGCAAAGAAATTTAAATCTTTTTCCCGGGAAGTTCAACCTTTTTCCTTGACTCCAAACTGTCTCAAATGGTAGGGAATAGGGTCTTTGGCATCCAGGAGGATCGGGGCGTAGCGCAGCCTGGTTAGCGCGCCTGCCTTGGGAGCAGGAGGTCGCAGGTTCAAATCCTGCCGCCCCGACCACATGGTTTGCTAACCCCCCAAAAGTCTCTGACAATAAAAAAGCCCCGGTGCAACCACCGGGGCTTTTTCTTTTTCAGCTAGATATATTGTGCTTTACATAAAACGATACTCCACCCCCAGGGCCAGGAAGAAGACATTCTTTTTGTACTCGACAGTAATGGGAGGCGCCGGAACAAAAGAATCATCCCTATAAAAGCTATTGCCGATCGAGATATTGGTATGGAAATTTTCGTTAAACGCATAGGCTATTCCCGCACCTATGGTATCGGCATCCAGTTCCGGGTTTTCCGGCAGCATGTCTTGTGGCTCCACGCCCAGTTCAGTGTGTATGTAGCCAATACTGGCGGTTATTTTATCTGTAAAGATATATTCAAAGGCGATACCTACGTCGTAGCCGTTATCAACACCGTCCTCATCTCCGCCCCAGTCGGCGTCTTCATTAAAGTAATAGGTCAGGTTAACTTCGGTCCGTAACTTCGGTGTTATCCAGTAAGAAACCCCAAGCCCCAGGAGGGCAGGAAGATCTCGCGGTCTTTCCTGGCCATTATTTATACCCAAAAGGAGTGGCAAAAGACCAGCGGTATCTTGAGTAACAGTTGCTTCAAGGTCTATTTTAGTAACGGTTTCGTAGCGTATACCGATATTAACTTTCTCATTGGGTGCAATGTTGGCGCCGAAAATGCCTCCCCAGCCCTTACCATCCTCTTCAAAATTGAGTGCCACGGGCAGCGGAGTAACAGGAGGTATGGCATCTAATACTGTTGCAGAGCCCTGGGCCTCTCTGTAGGCATCAATATATCTCAGCCCCAGGGAAAAAGAAAACATGTCATTTACGCTGTAGGCGCCACCAATGGTATAGCCTAAATAACGGCTTTCCCCAGTGAGTTGCTGCGGTCCTGGAGCTACAAGAGCACCACCGCTCATACCTATAAGAGCAAGCTGGGCACCGTAAGTAGTAAAATTGCCCTGGCCGAATTCCACTTTGCCGCCGCCGCCGTAATTCGAAAAGGCCCCGAATAATGACCATTTCCCCTGGTTGTAAACCCCGAAAATACCGGGAATGTATGAAGGTTCATCAGACTCGAGGCTTGTGCCGCTGATGACATTTTCATATTTCTTGGACAAAAACTGTATTGAACCGTTGACGGTAAAACCTTCATTAAGCTTTACCGTTCCTGCCGGGTTATAGGCGGCAATGTCGGCATAGTCAGTGGCCGCATTCCGGTTCAGGGTCCTGATATACTCAGCGCTCCAGTTAGTCTTGTTTTCAATAGCTCCGGCAAATACTGTTGATGCTATGGCACACGAAAGAGCCACTCCCCCAATGCATATGATACCTTTTCTCATCCTCACCTTCCTCCGAGTAAATTTTTTTAAAAAAACTGATAAAGCCTTCAGGCAATCAGAAAAAGTGCAAAGGCCTTTTAGGTACTAACTAATATCTGAGCAAAATGTCAATTGCAATTTGCTTCAACCCATTGATTTTTTGAGTTATTTTAAAGGCTGTACAGTAGAAAACGCAAACAGGGCTGCTTCTGTAAAAGGATCAAACTGTTAATTATATTAAGTATTAAGAGCATCAGGTTGCAGGGAGTCTACAATTTCATTGGCAGCATGGAGAATGGCCTGTGGTGAATGGCTTAACTGGCTTGCCAATGGGACCAAAAGCCTTGCATCGGGTGAAAAACGGATTCTGTTTTTCGACATTGTAACGAGATCAAGAATTTTCCGGGGGCCGATGTGCGTTTTTTCATGAAAGGAAAAAACAAGCATATCCTTACCCTGCTCAAGCCTGGTCATCATGCTCTTTTTCATCTTTATCTTTAAGGCCATTATGTCAAAAAGGTTTTGCGTTTCACCGGGCAGCAGGCCATACCTGTCCTGCAATTCTTCTTTTAAATCAGCCAGCTGTACAGCATCAATTATGGAGGCGATTTTGCGGTAGGCAATATAGCGCTGCGGTGTATCCGCAATGTATGTTTCAGGAAGGTATGCTGAAATCTGCAGGTTTATCTCCGGTTCAATTGTTTCAACGACTTCTTCATCTGCAGCCTTGCGCTTCAGGTCTGAAACAGTGTTTTGCAGAAGTTCCAGGTACAGGTCATAACCAACCGCTGCAATATGGCCGCTCTGTGAAACACCAAGGATGTTGCCGCCGCCGCGTATCTGCAGATCGCTCATGGCCAGCTTGAATCCCCCACCCAATTCGGAATGGTCAAGAAGGGCGCGAAGCCGCTCTTTGGCTTCTTTGGCGAGGCCATCAAGGCTGGGGACAAGAAGATAGGCATAGGACTGTTCACTGCTTCTGCCGACCCGGCCCCGCAACTGGTGGATTTCAGCCAGGCCCAGTCTGTCGGCCCTGGTGATGATAATGGTGTTGGCGCTGGCGATGTCAAGGCCCGATTCGATAATCGTGGTGCAGATCAGGACGTCTATTTCCTTGCTGACAAAGCGCACCATTATCTCTTCCAGCTGTTTTGCAGCCATTTGGCCATGGGCTACAGCTATCCTGGCCCGGGGCGTTAATTTTTCAACCCTGCGCGCCATTTCCTCAATTGATTGGACCCTGTTGTGCACAAGAAAAGTCTGGCCGCCCCGAAGCAATTCCCTGGTTATGGCCTCCTTGATGACCAGCTCGTCATAACGGGCAACAAATGTCTTGATGGGACGCCTCTGTTCCGGTGGTGTGTTGATCACCGAGAGGTCCCTGATGCCGAGAAGAGAAAGTTGCAATGTCCTGGGTATCGGGGTGGCACTGAGGGTAAGCACATTGACCTCAGCCTTGAAACGCTTGACCTTTTCCTTGTGGCTTACGCCGAAGCGGTGTTCTTCATCGACAATGAGCAGGCCGAGTCTTTTAAAATGGACATCCTTTGAAAGTAGCCGGTGGGTGCCGATGATCATGTCGAGTTTGCCGGCCTTAAGGTTGCGGAGAATGGTCTTCTGTTCAGCCTGCGAGCGGAACCGGTTGATACTTTCGACCAGTACCGGGAAACCTGCAAAGCGGTCCTGGAAGGTCTTTGCATGCTGTTCAGCCAAAACAGTGGTCGGCACCAGCATGGCAACCTGGAAACCATCTTCAATGGCCTTGAAAGCAGCCCGGACAGCCACCTCCGTCTTGCCATACCCCACATCGCCGCAGATAAGGCGGTCCATTATCTGTTCAGAGGTGAGATCATCAAGCACCTCGGAAATAGCCTTGTGCTGCCCGGAAGTTTCATCAAACGAAAACGACTCTTCCAGTTCATGAAAGAGCTCGCCGGGCTGGGAAAAGGCCAATCCTTTCTGCAGTTCCCTTTTGGCGTAAAGTTTTAAGAGATCCTGGGCAACCTGCCAGACGGATTCTTTGATCTTTTTTTTCGTATGCAGCCAGGTTTTGCTGCCCAGTTTGTCCAGCTTAGGCTTTTTGTCGGAGATGCCCTTGTATTTGCTGATGGAGTTTAAGCGGTCCACCGGCACATACAGTTTATCCTCGCCCTGGTAATGAATTTCCAGGAAATCATTGCTGATATCCTTCAAGGTCAAAGTCACCAGCCCTTGATAAATCCCTAAACCGTGTTCCCGGTGGACAACGATGTCGTCCCGGTCCAATTCATCAAAGCGGAGCAGGTCTTCTCTCGCAGGCTTTCTTTTTTTTCTCGGCCCGAGGCGCCGTTCTCCAAACAGTTCGTTATCGGACAGGACATGCAATTGCATGGTCGGGGTCAATTGCAGATCAAAACCCTCTGATATAGGCTGGTTTAAAAGAAGCACTGTTGACGGTCGACTTATCTTCTTAAAGTATGAAAGCTCCAGCGGTCCGTCATGAATATGCGTTGTAATATCATAATGGCTTAACAGTTCAGCAAGATGCATCCCGTGACGCGGGGAACGGCAGGCCATGGCAACGAGCTCATCCCTTGCGCTCCACTCTTTAAGCACAGCAGCCAGGGGTAGAAGAAGTCCCTGTTGTTTTCGCTGCAGATCTACCTCCTGCTTGAGCAGCAGGTGGTTTTTCGAGGTAAAATGGAAGGTTTTGGATCCATTTTCATCATTTTCCAAAAAGTTGAAACCCCGGACCAGTGTATATGCGCTTAACTCCTCGGATAAATTATCAGGCGAAACAAAAACAGTTTCCGGAGCAAGCGCCGGGGTTTTAGAGGATAAAGCCTCATGATAATTTGCCTGGATCCGTTCCCAGGCCAGCTCAACTGAGTGCTGTATTTCAATTGGTTCAGCCATGAAGACAACAGTGTTTTCTGCAAGGTATTGCAGGGGGCAGGGGCAGCCATCTGCATCGCTGTAAAAAAGCGGCAGGAAAAATTCAATACCTGGAAATCGCCGGCCAGAGCTGATTTTTTCCAATAAGGGGTCAAGTGCATCAAGGGGCCAGTTAAGGGCTCCTGCCGTTTTATTAAAGCGGGATTGAATCCTGGCATAATGTGCTGAGGCAACCGGAGGAAAAAGGATGTTGCTGGCAGGAAGAATTACAGCCTCATCTATTTCCATGATGGAGCGCTGAGAAATGGGGTCAAATGTTCTCAGAGATTCTACTGTATCGCCGAAAAAATCAAGCCTTAACGGCGCCTCGTATCCTGGAGGGAAAATGTCAACAATTCCACCCCTGGCAGAGAAGTCTCCTATGGCCTGGACCAGTGCGACATTTTCATAACCCAAATCAACCAGGCGCCGGATCAACCCGTCCATCTCAACATCTTCACCATGGATAACCAATTCTGCCAAAGACCCGAGGATGCTTTTAGGTATGACTCTGCGCAGTAATGATTCACAGGAGGCAACAAAGATTACAGGTTCATCAGTTGTGAGAAGCCGGTAGAGTGCATTGAGCCGTTCTGCAACCGTGGTTTGATCAGGGGACAGCGGGGTGTATGGGGGGATATCGAAACCCGGATAGAGGATTACCGGTATAGATGAAAACAGGCTGATATCTTGAACAGCAAGTTCCGCCTGGCGTTCCGATGACGCTATGAAAAGAAGAGGCCTGTTGGTCTTGGCGGCTATCCGGGCAGCGACAAAAGCATAGCTGCTCCCCTGCAATCCGGCAAGATTGATACGCTTATGGTCAGTGGCCAATAAACTGAGGAGTTCGTCCATCTGAATAAAAAGGGTGCTTATGCAGCATGTCACTGCAGCAAAAAAGGATGCAGCCTAAGAAAGAATGCAGAATTTTTATTTGTCGAGCGCTGAAGGCGGATAGCTTTAATTAAAAACTTCCACCCATGCTAAATTCCCAGTTGCTTGTGTCTTCATCCAGCTCAGGATTAATAACATAGCCCCATTCAAGCCGCATCGGTCCCATGGGCGACATCCAGCGGAGACCTGCGCCGACACTTTGCTTGATATCATTAAAGTCCCATTCATTTTCATATACGTTCCCGACATCATAAAACACCAAACCCCGCAAACCTCCGGCTTTAACAAGGGGGAAATGATATTCCGCGTTGGCGAACCACATGATCTTGCCGCCGACGTCATATTCTGTCCCTGTGTCAGGGTCAGTGACACTAACAGCTATTGATCGCGTCTCAAAACCGCGGATGGTATTAATGCCGCCGAGATAGAATTTTTCATAGTCAGGGAGCTTGCCAGACTCATTATCCCAGACCTGTCCTGCTGAAATTTTAAAGTGGAAGGCGGTCTCATCAATAAACAAGCCGGGCAAGTACAGGCTTGAGGAACCGTCGACCTTGGTAAACTGGCTGTCACCACCGAGAAAGCCGCCGGCATATTTGGTATGAAGAATATTGTATGTGCCGCTGGTGGTGGCATATAAATTGTTACGGGTGTCTCGCGACAGGTTGAATGTTACATAGCTCGTGATATTGATATCTATGGACTCGATGATGGAGGGCGCAACGTTGTCCAGATCCACGTCAGTCAAATCTGTATTATCATAACCATAGGAGAAGGATGCGTTCCATAATTCCCATACCGGGTAGCCGAAACGAATGGCAAATCCCTTTGAATCCCTGGTGTACGTGTCATAATCACGTTCCCAATTATAAAGATCAAATCCCAACATGAGCTGGGAGTCGTAAAAGTGGGGCTCGGTAAAACCCAGGTTGTACCGGGCGGATGTGCCGCTGATACTGCCGGACAAGGCCAGGCGCTGGCCCCGCCCCAGAAAATTGTTCTGGCTGACTTCAGCCATGAACATGAGGGAATCAACTGAACTGTACCCGGCCCCGATACTGAAGGCCCCCGTGGGTTTTTCCTTAACCTCAACCACCAGGTCCATCTTGGTTTTATCCGGGGTCGGCTCAGGGGTTATGGAGACATCTTCGAAGAAATCCAGCCTTATCAAACGTTGGTGGCTCAAGCGCAGGGCCTTAGAATCAAAAACTCCTTTTTCCTGGATCAGAAGCTCCCTGCGGATAACCTTGTCCCGGGTCCGGGTATTGCCTTTGATGGTTATCCTGTTGATATAGACAAGGTCCCCCTTGTTGATATCTATGGCTATATCAACCACCTTTTCTTCTTTGTTCGTATTGACTGTCGGGGTGGCTTCGGCAAACGCGTACCCATTTTCAGCATAAAAGTCGTTCAGACGCAGGATGTCCTCGCGCAGGATATTACGGCTTAAGTATTCCTCATCGCGGATTTTGAGCAGGTAAAGCAGCTCTTCCTTGTCGCCGATAATATCACCGGCCAACTCGATTTTTCCAACCCTGTAACGATTACCCTCGGAAATTTCAATGGTCACATAGAGCCATTCACCATCCTGGGTGATCTCAGGCATGCCTACAGTTGCCTCGATATAGCCGTGATGATGGTAATAAGAGGTAATCCTGGCAGCATCCTGTTCAAGGATATCGCGTTTCAGAACCCCTGAGTCGGTAAACCATGACAGCAACCCTTTTTCCTTGGTTCCCATAACCTTTCGAAGTTCGCTTTCCTCGAAGGATTCGTTACCGGCAAAGCGTATATCCTTGATAAAGACTTTTTCTCCCTCCTGGATGGCAAACTCAACCTTCACCTGGTCGGCTTTGGGGTGGGTGATTTCCGAGGTAACTTCGGTATTATAAAACCCTTTAGACTTATAGAGCGATTTGATATTATCAACAGCCTCGCGTATTTTTTGCGGGTTGAGGATGGTGTTGGGTATGACAGAGATGACTTCACGGATGTCATCCTCTTTTAACTCATCGTAACCACGAAAGGTAACCTGACCGATGACCGGTTTTTCCTTGACTTCAAAGATTACTGCTTTGCCCTTTGCTGTATCTTCCACCCTGAGCCTGACATCATCGAAATAACCCATTTTAAAAATGTTCTTCATGTCATTGCGCAGCTGCTCAGTTTCATAGATATCGCCGGCTCGACTGGAAATATTTCGTAAAATTGCACCGCTGTCGATTCTGGAATTTCCTTCCGGGGCAATGCTGGCTACCAGAAAGGAACGGCCGGTGTAGGCGAGTACATCATTGAAGATTTTGTCCATGGAGCGCTCGACATTTTCCAGTTCCTGGTCATCCAGGTAATAAAAAGTCTGGGAAGAAGGATCGAGCAGGTCGTACACCTTTATATCAATACTGATACTGTCTCCAAGCTTGGTGAGAGAGCCGACGGCCACATAGCTTACATCAGCAGCAGTCTCGGTGCCGAATTTCTGGAGGGCATCATAGGAAGGGGGCCAGGCAGTGGTATAATCAAAAATATTTTCCGCTTCGGTCCTGGCAAGCATACTGAAGGTCCGCATGCGGGCAGGACCGGCCTCAAGGGCCTTTGTCAAAGCAGCGTCAATGGTTTGCGTCAGCCGAACCTTGTCAGTCGGGGTATTTATCTTGAAAGGCAGGACGAGGGTGTTGGGCTTTTCAGCTGCCAGGGAGGAAAGAGGCTCAGCAATCAGCAGGGTTGCCAGAAGAACAAGAAAGACAAAAGCAGAGTGCGGAGCGAAATGGTTGCCCACCGGCAGGCAAGGTTCCACGTGTTTCGGGTTCAAGTGTCGCTTGAAAAGCAATAATTTCATTTTCGTCAGCCTTTTAATCCTGTTACTCCATTAGCAGAAGTTTATCCCTGACTGCATCATTTCAATATAAATTTGACACATTATTTTATTCTGTAACTATTTGCAAAGGTTTGCGTATTGTCGGGCCAGTTAGCATTATCGCATACAGCCTCAATAGTCAACTGTCATTAGTTTTCTCACCGGAAGTCATGTGTTTTTAGAAGTTCTGCCACGGCCTCCTGCGAAACCCGCGCCAGTTTATGCTTGTCCTTGGAGTTGCAATTTATTGTTTCAATGGGGAGGCCCACCCGGATCTGAACCTTTCCGGGGGTCATCATGAGCTTTCCTTTGGGCAGGATTTGATACGTGCCAAGAATGGCGACCGGCACAATGGGTACACCGGATTTTATTGCCAGTACCATGGCGCCTGCTTTGAAGTCATGCAATTTGCCATCCTTGCTTCGGGTGCCTTCAGGAAAAATAATAACCGAAGTACCTGCAGCAATTTTTTGTGCAGCTTCATTCAGGCTTTTTATGGCCTGCCTGCCATGGCTGCGGTCAATGGGAATATATCCCGCCCTGCGCATGGCAGGACCCCAGATAGGCACTCTGAAAAGTTCTTTTTTGGCAAGCCAGCGGAAATCGACGCCCAGAAATCCCTGCAGAACAAGAATATCAAACTGGCTCTGGTGATTTGCTGCAAATATATATGGCTTTTCAGGATCAAGCTGTTCGCTGCCGGCAACAGCCACCTCCACACCGCCGGCCCTGCAGATAGAGGCGGCCCACCAGGCGGCAAGGCCTTGAACAGAAGCTGCCTCCCTGCGCAGGACCAGGGTCATAAAGAGCGTAAGCAGACTGATCAGCAGGGTCAGAAACAAGGCATAGGGAATTAGGAATAATGCCCGTAGAAAGTGAAATAACTTCATTGGTGCAGAGAGCTTACATAATATCTTTTAAAGGTGCGATACCGTCATTGTACATGGTGTCAAGCAGTTTTGTCGGAGAATGCATGAATATTTCCGCAACTTCCTCAGCCGGGCCGGCCTTTTGCTTCATCGCATGTGATACATTGAAATCCTTGCGGCTGAAGGAAGAAAACAGGTTCAGGTGCTCCCAGCGTGCAATGTAGTATTCAATAAGGGAAGGGAGCTCCGTAAAAATTGTCGCCTGGGGATTGGGATCAACAAAACCGGATTTTTTCAGCTTTTCACAGGACAAAGTTTGCGTCTTGTAAAAGTTTTCCAGAAAGATCATCTCTGCCGGCATATGGGCCTTGTAACCTATGCGGTTGAAGGCCTTAATAACCCAGTTCATAAAATTATTCCCCGCTTTGGCGACCGGGTAAGGAATATAAAGCTCACGCGGGGTCTTGAGGTTCATATAATCCTTAATGGTCAGAATGAGCCTGGCGAGGTCAACCGGTTCCGGGTCTACAAAATGGTAGTGCTGCCCTGAGAACTTCTCCCTGTTTTTCAGGATGTAGTGAATAAAATAGGGCACCTTGCTGGCATTGGAATATGAGTGGAGCACTCCTTTTTTCTTGGTCAGCATAAAGGGCATGGCCCGATCCACCATATTGTACAATAACCTGTTGATGCCCTGTATTTTATGGTCATGGGCCCCGTAGACAATGGCCATCCGGATGAGGGTGTATTGCAAACCATGCTTTTCATGCATCTGCCTTAAGGTCATCTCGGTCATCAGTTTGGACTTGGCATAGTTCGGCAGGGAAGCGTTTAAGGGCAGGCGGTCTTCTTCGGTCAAATTTTCGCCTGGAGGCAGTGTGGCCGCTGAACTGATGTGAATATATGGAATATTCAAGGCAAGTGCTGCCCGGGCCAGATTGATGCTCCCCAGATAATTGACTTCGTATGACAGCAGGGCATCGCTTCTGATGGCCGTAATAGCCGAATTAATAACAAAATCGGGCTTGTGCCTTTTAAAATAACCAATGATGTCGTTAAGTTCCCTCAGGCTCAGCTTTTTGCTGTTCGGGGCCCTGACATCAATTTCAGGAGTCTTGGTTTTGAAATAATGCAGCAGAAAGCCGCCGATGAGGCCGGAGCCCCCTATAATCAAACCACTAATTTTAGGTGATGGGCCTGAATTATTCATAATGTTCAAAATACTTATCTAGGATAAAAATTTGCTAATGAAATTTCATGCAATCGTAAAAAATCTCGTGGTCGTAAACGGGGCCTGGTATATCATTATATAACGGGTGTAATAGTGTCCGCATCGTGCTTTTCGAAGTCTCACTTCGTTCCCTATCTACGATGCCGATAATTATTGTATATATGTAATGTGCAACAGAGATATATCACTGTATCAGGCAGTTTCCCTGAATGCACGTTCACAGTTCTTACCCTCTCTATTATTTGAAGTCAAGCTGAAGCTTGCGCACCGTTAGAGTAATTCTTGCCATGCCTACACTATTGCGGTATGAATACGATAAACGAGTGTAAGCACCCTGAACAACAGGGCATAAACGAGTGTATTTGACAATGTAAAGTTCCTTTTACGCAAGAAGATTCCCCGCAGGTTACTCTGCGAGTGCGCAAGCGGCCGCGGGGAGTTTCAAAAATCAAACGGTACGGGTACAATTTTCCTGAATACTATTTTTTATTAAAAGAACGAATTATGCATGATGATGAAAAGAAAAGGCTGAGCTGCTTTAAGGCATATGATGTCCGGGGCCGCGTTTCCGATGAACTCAATGAGGATATTGCCTTTAAGATCGGGCAGGCCTTTGTTACCTTTCTCAAGACCCGGCAAGTCGTTGTTGGCAATGATATTCGTCTTTCCAGCCCGGCTTTGAAGGCGGCTTTATCCCGGGGGCTTAATAACTGCGGGGCAGAGGTGCTCGACATCGGGCTGTGCGGCACTGAGGAGGTGTACTTTGCAACAGGAGCGCTCAATGCCGATGGCGGCATAATGGTGACAGCCAGTCATAATCCTGCAGAATATAACGGCATGAAGTTTGTCCGCAGCCAGTCCCGACCCATAAGCAGTGATACGGGATTGCTGGAAATAAAAAAAATGGTGCAGAATAATACCTTCATAAAGGCAAAGGCAGCAGGAGCTGTGCACCAGACCCATATCCGTGACCAGTATATTGATCATATCCTAAGTTATATTGAACCGGACTCGTTAAAACCTCTGAAGGCAGTTGTTAATACAGGCAACGGCTGCGCCGGCCCGGTCATCGATCTTCTTGAAAAGCGTTTGCCCATAACACTTGTCAAGCTGCAGCATGAGCCGGATGGCACATTTCCGCACGGGGTTCCGAATCCGCTGCTGCCTGAAAACCGGAACAAAACAGCCCGGACAGTCATGGAAGAGAAAGCAGATATCGGTATTGCCTGGGACGGTGATTTTGACCGCTGTTTCCTGTTTGATGAAAAGGGAAATTTTATAGAAGGATACTACCTTGTTGGTTTGCTTGCCGGGGAACTGTTGCGCGCAGGAGATGTAACCCGGAAAATAATTCATGATCCCAGGCTGGTCTGGAACACGAGGGAGATTGTTATCAGGGAGGGGGGCGTGCCAATTATGGCCAGGACCGGGCATGCCTTTATAAAGGATAGGATGCGCGCTGAAGATGCCCTTTATGGTGGTGAAATGTCAGGCCACCACTATTTCCGCGATTTCAACTACTGTGACTCCGGCATGATTCCATGGCTCCTGGTCTGGCAGCTTATGAGCCGGAAGAATATGGAACTGTCGAAATTGGTGGCTGAACGCATGGCGCTTTATCCTGTGAGCGGTGAGATCAACCGCAAGGTTGCTGATCCTGATGCGGTACTGGCACGCATTGAGAATTACTTTCAAGGGGTTCCATGCGAGAAAGACCACACCGATGGTCTGAGCATTTCCTGTGAGACCTTTCGTGTTAATGTGCGCAAATCAAATACAGAACCGGTGCTGCGCTTAAATGTTGAAAGCCGCGGTGACCGAAAACTCATGGAGCGGAAGACAGCGGAGCTTCTGGCATTGATTGAAGGGTAGACTGACGCACAGCCGTTAATTTTCCAGGTTAAAGGGCGTCCACTATAGCATTAAATGTGGCGCTGGCCCGCATCGCCTGGACTGTCTTAACGTGATCCGGCCGGTAATAACCACCAATATCAGCAGGTTGGCCCTGGGCGCCATTGAGCTCGGCAATAATTTTTTCTTCATTTTCACCAAGCTTCTGTGCCACTTCAGCAAAGCGTGCCTGCAGGTCGCGGTCCCTGTCCTGCTCGGCCAGGGTCTGGGCCCAGTATAGCGTCAGGTAGAAATGGCTGCCGCGGGTATCGAGCTCATGCACCTTGCGGGAAGGCGACTTCTCGTTTTCCAGAAACCTGCCTATTGCACGGTCAAGGGTCTGCGCAAAAATCAGGGCCTTTTCATTGTAGAATGTACTGTAAATATGCTCGAAAGAAGGGACAAGGGCGCAAAATTCACCAAGAGAGTCCCAGCGCAGATGTCCTTCCTGAAGAAACTGCTGGACATGCTTGGGGGCAGAGCCGCCTGCCCCTGTCTCAAACAGTCCGCCGCCGTTCATAAGCGGTACGATTGACAGCATTTTGGCACTGGTGCCCAACTCAAGGATCGGGAACAGGTCGGTGAGGTAATCACGCAGGACATTGCCGGTCACCGAAATGGTATCTTCACCGTTTCTGATCCTTGCCAGTGAAATGCGCATCGCTTCCACCGGGTGCATGATACGGATATCCAGGCCGGAGGTATCGTGTTTGGGCAGATAAGCCTTAACTTTTGCAATAACCTCGGCATCATGGCCTCTGTTCTCATCGAGCCAGAAGATCGCCGGTGCACCGGTCACCCTGGCTCTAGTCACCGCCAGCTTGACCCAGTCCCGAATCGGTGCATCCTTTGTCTGGCACGACCTGAAGATATCACCCTCTTCCACACGCTGTTCCAGCAGGGTCACGCCTGAGCTGTCGACAATGCGGATCATGCCGGAGGCCGGGGCCAGAAATGTCTTGTCGTGGGACCCGTATTCCTCCGCCTTTTGTGCCATTAGGCCGACATTGGAAACACTTCCCATGGTGGCTGGATCAAAAGCCCCATGCTGTTTACAATCCTCAATGACCGCCTGGTAGATTGTCGCATAACACCTGTCGGGTACCATGGCGATGCAGTCGTGCAGCTGGTCGTCAGGCCCCCACATTCTGCCGCCGTCACGGATGAAGACGGGCATGGATGCATCGATGATGATGTTGTTGGGGACGTGCAGGTTGGTGATGCCTTTGCTGGAGTCAACCATGGCCAGTTTCGGGTGCGTTTGGTAGAGAGCTTCAATTTCTGCTTCTATCTCTGTCCGTTGTGATTCAGGCAGATTCTTAAGTTTAGTGTAGAGGTCACTCAGGCCATTGTTGACATTAACCCCCAACTCTTTAATGAGAGCAGCATGTTTTTCGAAAACTTCTTTATAGAAAACAGCAACACAGTGACCGAACATGATCGGGTCAGAGATTTTCATCATTGTCGCCTTGAGGTGCAGCGACAGCAGGATTCCTTCATTTAGGGCTTTGTCAATCTGTTCCCCAAAAAATTTGCGCAGGGCACGGACATTCATGACCGAGGCATCAAGAACCTCTCCAGCCAGTAAAGCGATCTTTTTTTTGAGCACGGTTCTCCGGCCATCATCGCTGATAAATTCAATCTGCGCCTGGCAGGCATCATTCACCGTAATGGATTTTTCACTGCCATAGAAATCTCCACCTGTCATATGTGCGACACGTGATTTCGATCCCGCAGGCCACTCCTTCATCAAACGATGCGGGTTCTTGCGGCCGAACATTTTAACAGCTGGAGCTGACCGTCGGTCAGAGTTCCCTTCTCTTAATACCGGGTTTACGGCACTTCCGAGCACCTTGGCATAGCGTGCCTGCAGTTTTTTTTCGGCATCAGTCTTGGGCTCCTCAGGATAGTCAGGAATGGAGTACCCTTTTTCCTGCAACTCTTTGATTGCCGCTTTCAATTGCGGAATGGAAGCACTGATGTTTGGCAGCTTGATGATATTGGCCTGCGGCAGCTTGACGAGAGCACCGAGTTCAGCCAGAAAATCCGGGATTTGTTGGCTTTCGGTCAGGGATTCCGGAAAGTTTGCAATGATTCTGCCGGCCAGGGAGATATCTTTTTTTTCAAAGACTATTCCGGAGCCCCTTGTATAGGCCTGGAGGATGGGAAGCAGGGAATGGGTCGCCAGGGCGGGGGCTTCATCGATTTCTGTATATATTATGGTTTGTGCTGTCATGTCCTTTCCTTATTAATTAATCTGTGACATAGCTGGATCAGGAATAACTAGTAAAAAACTAATAATGCGTATGCTGGATCACAAGAGGCTGTACTGTTATCTTTATTACAATCGTTACATAAAAGCTACCATCTGTGCCGGAAGAGCAGCAAGAATTAGCACATACAATACGAGATTGCAATTAACATATTGAGGGCTTTTATTAAGGGGCTTAGGAAGCAAAACTAACTTAATGGGTTTTTCCTAAGCGATTTTAATAATACTTTATTCAAGTTTTTATTACGTTCATTTTGCTTGCCCAAAACGAACCAAAAAGGCAGCCGTTCACTTGGTCTGCTGATAGCAGACTGCCCTGCGCTGCTCAAAATAACCGGGCGCTGCGAAACTCGCTTCGCTCAGACAGTCCTCGCGCTATTCCGGTTATTTTTCCGCTGCTCGGCTGCGTGAAATGGCTTATAAAAAACATTTTATTACTGTGGACACAAAGACCCTTTTAGGGTCATCCTATAATCCACCCCTTGTAGGGGTGGTTGTTAAATGAAAGAAACTTCGCGCTGCAACGGCAGGTATTTGTCTGTGTGCAAATCAATACCTTGGTTAGAATGAACAATATTTTCAGAACAGAACTCTGGGCTCCCCTCATTGATATTCTCTTCCCGGAGCGCTGCCTGGCCTGCTCCACAGGCCTGAGAGGCCGCCAGCGAATTGCCTATTGTGCAACATGTCTGCAGGATGTAGGGCTGCTTCAGGAACCGTTCTGTAGCAAGTGCGGTAAACCATTTGAGCAGGCAAACGGAGAAAGTCACCTCTGCGGCTATTGTCTCAAGAATGGCTGGTACTTTAAACAGGCGCGGGCGGTAGTGCGTTACCAGCCCCCTGTGACAGAGGCTGTCAAGATGTTCAAGTACAATGGCAGAATGCATGCCCTTGCAACCTTTGCTGCCTTATCGCAACAATACTTTCAGCACCAGCCCCAGGAGGAGCCGGACTTAATTGTTCCCGTGCCCCTTCATGCAAAGCGATTGCGGCAGAGGGGCTTTAACCAGGCACTTATTCTCTGCCGCAAAACATTTCCCGCCTGGAGGGATAAAATAGACCCCCATATTTTGGAAAGAAATTTTTGGACCCAACCCCAGACCGGATTAACTGGGGCAGAACGGCGCAAAAATGTGAGAAATGCCTTCAGAGTGCGCAGGCCTGAAAAAATAGAAAATAAGAAGATACTCCTTGTCGATGATGTTTTTACAACCGGCGCGACCGTGAACGAATGCGCCAGGATTCTTGTCAAAAGCCAGGCAGCCGAGGTGGCTGTCTTCACGTTTGCCCGGGCCATTGATTAGGATGTTTTCTATATTTTTTACCCGTCTGAAAGGTAACTTATTGCATAGCCAAAGTTCCAAGTGTTGAGAATTCGGGCAAGTTTTCCTAGCAGAAAAATGAAGCATATGCCAAAATACACATGCTTTCATATGTATAATAAGAAATGCCACATTGTGGCATTTCTGCATTCTAAAAAAAGTCAAAAACTTATTTTTTTGACTTTTTTTTAAAAAAAACAAAAAAATAAGTTTTTGGGAGAAAAAGGGAGGAAAAAGGAGATATGAAGATCTAATTTTTGTTAATAACTTTTATTAAACCGGTCAGCCTGTCTTGTAACTCCATATAATCTTAATACAAATCTTATATTCCGTGAAAAGTATGATTTTTTGAGCAATTAACGTCGGTTTTTTTTACAGATTCAACAATAGAGTGGAATCCGAAATTGTTGAAAAGTGGAGCAGTCTCAAAAGCAAAATCAGCGCAAATCGTCTTTGACGAGTATTCATGTTTCTATTACAAAATTGCCCTAAGAAGTAATTGTTGTGTTCGGTTTTTTAAAACAACTGTTTCATCAATTATCCTCTTATTTTCTCTGTAGCAACTACCAGTACCATCCCGTTTCTTGGAGAAAGGAACACTGCAGGTAGGAACAAACTAATTTTGGGGCACAGTCTGTATTTTGTCGTTTATTTCCTGGGGGGAACTGCCTTAATGCTTTGGAATGAAGTCAAAGACCACTTAAAACATAAACTGCCGGAAGCGGTTCAGCACTTGTGGATTGAACCCTTGACCTGTATCCGGGCCGATGAGAATCATATAGAACTGGCATGCCCGGATAAATTCTTTTGCAGCTGGGTGAAAGAGAACTATCTGAAAATTATCCAGGAAACTTTAAGCCAGTTGGGTAAAACCTCAGCGAAGATCCATTTTTCAGTTCACCCGGCAAGCGTAAATGAGCAGACGCTGCCCCTGCTGGAGGGGGACACCCGGGAACAACTTCGGCTTCCGGCGATTCCCGAAGTTTATTCCAATATAAAAAATCTTCATCCCAGGTATACCTTTGAAGAATTCATGGTCGGCGAGTCCAATCTTCTAGCCCATACAGCCTGCAAGGCCATTGCCAATGGTGAAACGTTATTTGGCTCATCACTGTATATCAATGCAGGCACCGGTTTGGGTAAAAGTCATCTTACCCATGCTGTAGCCCACACCATCGTTAATAATTTCCCGGGGACCAGGCTGTACTACCTGACAGCTCAGCAGTTCTCCTCTGAGATGGTTTCCCGCATAAAGTCAAACTCCATGGATGAGTTCAAGTCGAAATATCACAACAACTGTGATGTTTTGCTCGTCGAAGATGTCCAGAGTTTAACCGGCAAGGTCAAGACCCAGGAAGAACTCAACGAGCTGCTTGATGTTCTGGTGAAATCAGGCAAACGCATTATCTTAACCGGATCCAATGCGCCCAGGGCGCTAACGAATATTGATGATGGTTTTCGTTCCCGCATGTCTGCCGGTCTGATTTCAACAATTAATCCTCCTGACCTGCAGACAAGCAGGCTCATTATTGAGCGCAAGGCAGCAAACTGCAAACTGCAGCTTGAAGAAGACCTGGTGGAATACCTGGCCCAGTGCATCAAAGGGGATATCCGCAAGCTTGAAAGCGCTATTGTCGGGCTCAAAGCCAAATCTTCTCTGCTGAAAAAAGAACCGGACCTTGCCATGGCCAAGGAGGTTGTATCTGAGATAATCGGCAACAGCCAGGAACTTTCCGCAGAGCTGATCCGGGATTTCATTGCCCGGCAGTACAAGCTCACTGTTTTAGATTTGCAGTCTAAATCTCGCAAGAAAAATATAGCGTTCCCGCGCCAGGTCTCAATGTATCTGGCAAGAAAATATACCGAGCAGGGATTGATGGAAATTGGCAGGGCATTCAACCGGGATCATTCAACGGTTTTGCATTCCGTCAGGGTAATTACCGAGGCAATGTCACGCAACGGCAGCGTCCGTGGGCAGGTAGAGCTACTGGCCAGGAAGCTGCAGAAATAAATATTGTTGGCAGGGTATATGGGCAGGCAGGGTTCAGAAGCCAGAATCCGGGAAACAACAACAATGTTTGCCTCCCGTAAATAGTTCATCATCTGAGCTGTTATTTTCTTTTGAATAACCTTGGAAATTTTTAGCGGTTATTCCCGGTAGTTTCTGGCTTCTGAACCCTGCTTGTCCCGTCTGTTGATTTCACCT
>JAHEID010000115.1 GCA_024639555.1 Deltaproteobacteria bacterium | reverse complement strand
CGATAATACCTGGCATTACTATCCCAAGTGGGAGCACCTGCTTAACGGGTCTACACTCTGCAAAAGCGGTTGGCCGTTTAAATACCTGGATGGCAGAAGAAAGGTTGTCTATGATCCAGAGACTCTGCCCAATTCTGCTGAGATCATGAACAGGCTCCTTGTCTATCAGGTGCCGGTCAGGATATCTGATGAGCGGCTGCAACAGATAAATGAAGCCATGGATAAGGCTGCTGCTGAGATCACAAGCTGATCTCACAAGCTGATACAACCACATCTACTTCGTCACAAGAAACCCGGCATATTAATATATAGCCGGGTTTTTTGTTTCTCGTATCTACGGCTGTCTCAGCTTGTGAGAAGACCGGTATAGCCTGTTTCTTTCAACCCAGATCTCAATTTGGTTAAAGAGTGAATGCCTTATTTAAACATACTGTATGTATTATGTAGTTTTTGGGAGGGGTGGGGAATTAAGCACTCGTTGCAGTTATATTTAACGTTTGAGCTCACAGGTTGCCAGCGCGTCAGTACTGGCAATCCTAGTGCAACGATTTGTTATAATTCTTTAAGAAGAAGTTTTTACCAGCGATAATTAAAACCCAATGAAGCTAATACTTCGCTACCTTTTTCCTCGTAGCCAAAAGGGACGTCCGAATCACTTACAAACAGATCACCATCAAAGGCCCACTGATTGCCAAAACGCCAATTAAAGCCAATGCCCCCTGAAAACCCAGTCTCTGTATCGTATTCATCATCAAAACCAAAAAATCTATCCTCAATCAAGGTATTTGTGCCATACAGTGCAGTAATACGTCCACGAAAGTTATGGTCTCTTCCAGGGTAGTATAACCGTATACCAGCATTCCACCCTAAATTATCCGGCAGATAACCTATGCCAACTGTTGGAGCCAGATAATCAGTTAAGCCGATTTCATAGTTAAAACCCAGGCCACCGTAGGGTAGACCAATTCCAACCCCGAACACATTCTCAATGGAATTTGCATTTGCAGAAAAACTTGAACCGGCGAAAATCAATAGAAATATGGCCGCGTGGATAATCAATTTTCTTTTTAGCATGTGTAACTCCTTTGTAAATTAGATTTCATAAATTATGATTCCGAGGATTTCCCATTTAAATGATCAATAAAAGTTTGCACTGCTTTTTCCGCAGCAAACTTGTATTCTTCTTTCAACAAACTTCCATTGTCTGCTTCAAGTTCTTCCAGTTTATTAGGTCGTTCAAATTCTTTAGACTTATAACTAAACCTTTTTTGCCATAATATTTGATCTTGTAATCCTCTAATCTGGGCGGTAGTAACAACTATCAAACCATCACCATTCTTTAATTTCAGCATATTTGTTCCCAATAAAAGGATATTCTCTGAATGTTCTACAAATTCTTTATCTACAGGATTGTCTTTTATGTTCATTTTCGGCCAACCATCAACTTCTTGAGTTTTTTCTTTAAATATATTCATCACAAGTTCGTTGAAATCTGGTAGACCACATTGTTGTTGAACTTGTTTACCATTATCTTCCAACATTTTGTAATGCATTGTACCGCCAATACCACCGCCAATTGCTCCAAACATTACACCAGTTAAAGCTACCGCCGTTGCACCGACGGACTCATTTAATAATGGGGGAGATTCGAGTTTTGCAAATGTCAAGGTATCTATTGTCTGGAGTTCATTTTTCATTAATTGTTTATCAGAGCCGGCACAACCAATAAAAAAGAACAAGAGAGCAATTAATAATGGTATAAATTTCAATGATTTAATCCTAGAACTCAGATTTATCATACTATCCATCTCTTCTACATTTTTTATACATAGAAAATTGTTAAATACTACTTGCCGTTGTTTGTGGTTGTTTTAACACCTCTGCCGCTTAACAATATTGAATATTATCTTAAATTTTAATAGTCAATATTATAATCCTATGGTTCTTTACCATGGGCCTGGCTGGCGTTGCTGAATTTATTCAGATCAGATAGACATCAAAACGGCTTGTTTTCCCTGTTATTTGATGGGATGGCGCCCAGCCGCTTAAGGTCGGCGCCAGGCGGGGTCTTTTGACCACAACCCGCTTTCGGGCACATGCGAGGGCAATTGTCAAGAGCTCTTCTGCATCCCTGTCATTGCCGGCCAGTCCACGAAGTATTCGCATTTCCTTTTTGACCAGGCTGCTCTTTGTACGTACAGGATACATGGGGTCCAGGTAGATAACATCAGGATAATCTTCCTGCTGGAGTTTCTGCAGGAAATCTATACTGTCTGTCTCGGTGAAGCGCAGCCGTTTTTTGATAATTTCAGATACTTGCCCTGACTCTGTCGCCCGCTGCAAAGCATCTTCAAGCAGGGCAGCCAGGATAGGCGATCGTTCAAGCATATGCACATGACAACCCAGGCAGGCAAGAATAAAACCGTCTCGTCCAAATCCTGCTGTCGCATCAATTACAGTAGGCTGCCAACCTTTTTTTAAGCCGACCGCCCTAGCCAGGGCCTGGCTGCGTCCACCACCATGTTTGATTCGGTATGTCATTGTGGGGCTTGTAAAGCTCACCATGATCGGTTCAAATCCGTTTTTTCCTGTATGCTTCAGGGCCAGGCCGTTGACCGAGTATTGCAGCAGAAAATCATACTCGTCGGTTTCATGGGGCACCAGTGGGATGGACAGCTTCCTGGATAGCCCCAGGGCCTTGTCATTTTGCTCAGCGGCAGAGAGACAGACAGCTATGGGAAATGATTTGTTGCTATCAATCACGATGATTTTGTATAAAAAAGTATCAAGTGATCTAAATATTTGTTAAAAAGGCTCCATATAAACAGATTGAATCGGAACTATAATACCCGTAACCAGGCTATAAGGAAAGCATGGATCATCACGATATAGAAGAACCCGGTGTTGTGGCAATTATCCCGGCCCGTTATCACTCAAACCGGTTCGAGGGTAAACCGGTTGCCCCCATACTGGGAAAACCAATGATACAGCACGTATACGAAAGGGCCCTTTCCGTGCCATTGCTTTCCAGGGTGGTCGTTGCCACCGATGATGAACGTATAGCAGAATGTGTAAGGTCCTTTGACGGCGAGGTAGTCATGACAAGGCCGGATCATGCCTCGGGGACAGACAGGCTGGCAGAAGCTGCCACCAAACTGAACATTCCGGAGCAGGACGTTGTAGTCAATATCCAGGGAGACCAACCCCTTTTCCCGGCAGAAGTGATTGAGCAGGTTGCCCGTCCGCTTCTCAGCGATCCGGCCCTGCCTATGTCCACCCTGATCTATAAAATAATGCGCAAGGAGGAAATCGGGGACCCCAATCATGTGAAAACCGTTTTTGACCGGAACGGCTATGCCCTTTATTTTTCACGTTCGCCCATCCCATTCCAGAGAGAACCTAACGAGGTTGTTGAACCCACCTATTACAAGCATCTTGGCTTTTATGGATACCGCAAGGGGTTTCTCCTTACATTTGTGAGTCTGCCGGAAGGGGAATGGGAGCGTTTTGAAAAACTGGAGCAGCTGCGGGCCCTTGAATTTGGTTACAGGATCAAGGTTGTACTCACTGAATACGATTCAGTGGAAGTTGACACCCCAAATGATTTGAAACGAGTTGAGGAAATTCTGCGCCGTCATCAACAGGATGAGTAGAATAGATACTATTGAGAATTAATAAAAAGAAAAAGGTTTGAACGATGCGAAAAAAAATTACGGTCATTGGTGCGGGTAATGTTGGGGCGACCGCAGCCCATTGGGCTGTTGTCCGCGGTCTTGGTGATGTGGTTTTACTGGATGTTGTGGAAGGGGTGCCGCAGGGGAAAGCTCTTGATCTCTGGCAGTCCGGTCCGGTTGAAAATTTTTCCTGGTCCGTGAAGGGCAGCAACGATTATGCTGACTCTGCAGGCTCGGATATTGTTATCATTACTGCCGGACTCGCAAGAAAACCGGGGATGTCCAGGGATGATTTACTGGCCAAGAACGTCGCCATTGTGAAAACATGCACAGAGGAGGCGGTAAAACATTCACCTGATTGCGTTCTGATAGTTGTCACAAACCCGATTGATGCCATGGTGTATACCTCCTTCAAGGTTTCAGGGTTTCCGCGCAACAGAGTGATCGGCATGGCCGGGGTTCTTGATTCAGCCCGTTACCGCACCTTTCTTGCAGGTGCCATTGGCGTGGCGCCAATGGATGTCAATGCCATGGTTATGGGGATACACGGCGATAATATGCTGCCGCTGGTGAGGTTGGCCAATGTTGCAGGCGTACCGATTACTGATCTTCTTTCTGAAGATCAGATTAAAGAAATTGTCAAGCGCACCCAGATGGGAGGTATTGAGATTGTGAACCACCTGAAGACTGGAAGCGCTTTTTATTCACCAGGCCTTTCAGCTATTGAAATGGCCGAGGCCATTGTCAAGGACACCAAAAGAGTCCTCCCCTGTGCCGCTTACCTGGAAGGGGAATTCGGCATATCAGGCTGTTTTTTAGGGGTGCCCGTGGTCCTTGGCGACAAGGGAGTCGAAAGGATTATTGAATTCACACTTACCGATGAGGAGAAGGCGGCATTAAATGAATCCGTGGCTGCGGTGCAGAACCAGATGGCTGCCACCGGCCTCTAAAGTTCAATATTTTTCAGAAAGAAAAAGAAATTCCACCTATGAGTTCCACACAGGCAATTGAAGACAGTCTGACCTTTCTGGATAATCTTATCCAGTCACCCCTTGATATTCTACCGCACCAGGAATATGCGGAAAAGCTTATATACCTTGAACTGCAGGGGCCGCCGGAAGGCTTGCCCAATAAAGTAACGGCCGCATTGGGTGATCTGGCGTCCTCCCTGTCGCAGTTTGATGTACAAAATACCAGGGTAGTTGTCCTTGGAGGCGGCACCGGACTCTCAAACATTATCGGGGGCGACAGTAGAAAGAAAAATTGGCCTGATGACCCTTTTAGCGGTCTGAAGGAGATTTTCCCGCAAACTAAGGCCATAGTCTGTGTCACCGATGACGGAGGTTCCACCGGGGAACTTTTAAAGGATGTACCTTTTATTGCCCTGGGTGACCTTCGGCATGTCCTGCTCTCATCAATAAGGGAAAAAAGCCTTCAAGACATGTACGGTTTAGATGAGGCCGAATGTTTCCAGGTAGCGAATATACTGCATAGACTGTTTAATTATCGCTTTGACAGGCATCCAGGATCCTTAGAAAAACTTAGCGCTGCAGCGGGTTTTGACCCTGTAGTGCTGCCTGGGCCCATGTATGAGTACCTGGCTGGACTTCTGGAGACAATTTTTACTGATCCGGTACTGGCAAAACTGTTATTCAGGCCGCACTGCCTGGGAAATCTTCTGCTGGCAGCAGCAATATGGCAGTATGCTGACGAGCTGCGTCAAAAAGTATGGACAACAGAGGCCTGTTATTTCTCCCATTCCAATGACTACGAAGGGCTGAAGCATTTGTGCCGGATCATGGCGCTTGCTGAAGATGCTGTTATGCCCTGTTCCATGACCCCGGCCGCCCTACAGGTTTTATACAGCAACGGCACCCTGGTGACAGGTGAATACAAATCAAGCTATGCCCGACGAGGATATCCGGTTGATCGGTTGTTTGTCAGTTTCGTGGAAGAACCTAACGTGCCGGACGAACTGATAAAATCCTTGAAAACAGCAGATATTATTATCCTGGCACCGGGCAGTCTTTATACAAGTACAATTCCAATATTCCAAGTGCCTGGTTTGGCTGATGCGGTGCGCAATAATGAAAAAGCATTGAAGATCCTTGTTGCAAACCTTTGGGTCCAGAAAGGGGAAACCGATGTAGTACGCGAAGACCCCAAAAGGCGTTTTTACGTGTCTGACCTAATAAAGGCATACCAACGCAATATTCCAGGAGGAGTCAGGGGGCTTTTCCGGCATGTGCTGTCATTGGGACTGCAGGATATTTCCGGTTCCATCCTGCAGAATTATGCCATGGAAGACAAGATTCCAATTTTCATGGACAGGGAAAAGGTTGCAGCCATGGGGTTCAAGTCCCTTGAGGCAGGGATCTTTTCTCAGGCCGCGCTGCGTGAACGCAACGTCATTCAGCATGATCCGGCAATGCTTGCCCGGGCTATACGTACTCTAGTCGCAGTTACTTCCCTGCAACGAAAGATCCTGCCTCTGAATGATCTTTCTGAAGTGTCTGCGAACCTGCTGCCGGACAGTTTCTACATGAAAAAACCCCTGGTGCAAAGGGACAACCTTTATCCTTGTGAGAGATATGCAGCACTGGAAAAATGGTTAGAAGAAATCAGCATCAGGCTAGATACCGGCAGGGAAGATATCTCCATGAGACTGCTGGAAATTCTCTGGCTTCATCAGGATATAGACTTGGGTCATCTGTCTAATGTCAAGGCTATACAGATTATAGACCGGGCAACATGGTCCCGCAGCCAAGAATGGGATAACGTGTATTCGTTTTATGATCCGGAAGAGGGTACAATAAATATCTGCCATGATGTCATTGCTGAAAAAATACGCTTTGAGCAGGCTTTTCTGGTCGCACTGGGGCAAGCTCTTTTAGGCAATTATGCAGCCAGCAAAGAAATGGAAGGGGTTGAAAAGGGGGGAGAAGCTATTGGTAAGATGTTCAAGCTCACAGTTAGGCCTCCTGAAGACCGGAATACATTTCTTTCGGACCAGGAACTGTCGCAGTATTTAGCGTTGGCCAGAATGATTAAATCGGAATCAAATGCCTTGCTGTACACCAGGCTTATTAATGGAAATGAAGGTTTTACACCTCCAGGGATGCTTTTTGGTCTCATATATGCCTGGTATCTTGATAATCGCTTTGCAGCGCATGTGGAGTACAAGATGGCTGTAATGCGTGCAGATATTTCTGATCTTATACCGGAGCAGGTAAGGATGCATACAAGGCGGAAGACCATTGTGGAGTTCTTCCGCCGCTCGGTATTCTGCCATTCATCTTCGAATTATGATACAATGCCAGTGAAATAGTACTGGTTCATAATTCCATCACTTCTATATCACCCTTAAAAAATATCGAATAAACACTTCTCCTGATGGTTCATTTTTTTGCTTCAATTTGATCCTCTGAAATATAAATAGGGGATCACCATATATCCTCATACTTTCATATCGAAGAAAAAACTATTTACAAAGTACAGCAGGTATAAATGAGAGAAAATACACATTTATACTGTATAAATGTGTATAATTATACTGTATAAATACATTTATACACTTAAAATTTCACTTCCAACATATTATAAGTGCGTATTAAACGATATCGGTGCATTTGTTGATAACTATTTGTATTAAATAATAAATTAAAAAAGAAAACACTTTTTTGGTAAATGGCGGACAGGGGGGGTGCTACTTATACAGTATAAATACACGAATAAAAAATAATTTAGACTGTATAATTTTTTTCTTGACAAACAAGTTTTCTTCTTATACTGTCCA
>JAHEID010000114.1 GCA_024639555.1 Deltaproteobacteria bacterium | reverse complement strand
GGGAAAATGCCTGTGTCATCGGACAGGTGGTTGCCGACCATCCGGGGCAGGTGGTAATGCAGACCACTATCGGCTCAAGCCGTATTGTAGATATGCTCCACGGTGAGCCGCTGCCGAGGATTTGTTAAGTTCATTTCTTTGTCGGCATACTAAACTGCCGACGATTGACAGAACCTTTATTTATTCCTTCATTTGCATTTTCACCCAGAGGCTTTTAAGCGAAGCCTTTAACTCTTCGTTATCCAGGGAGCTGATGAGATTGTCAAACTTCTGCTCTTCTTTTTTGTCCGGAAAGACAGGCTTGGCTTTCTGGACTTCAGGTTCGGGCGGGGGAGTCAGAGAGCTGTCGAGCTGAAAGCGGATATCGCTGATTTTTTCACCGTGAAGCTGCTCGTTTATTTTTTCCAGCAGCAGCATTTTCTGCAGGTGCAGCTGCTGCATCCAGACCGAGCCCGTCACCTTTACCCAGAGGACCTGGCCGCGGATGAGGGAAGGTTGGGCTACGGCAGCGATTTCCCGGCCGACGGTGGAATTCCAGAACTCAAAAACCCTGTGCAGTTCGAGCTTTGATCGCCATTTTTTGGTTTGAAAAACAGCATAAAGAAGCCGGTTTATCTGCACCGGCCTGTTTGTATCATTACTCTGCTTGGCGCTTGTCATTTTTCTGGTCAACTACAACACGGTTTCTGCCGGTTTCTTTAGCTTTATACATGGCTATATCAGCCCTCCTGACCAGGTCGGCAATGTCTTCAGACCATTTTTTTTCCTTGGAGCGGATAAATCGGGCCAGTCCAATACTTAATCCGGTCAGTGGCATTTTCTTTTCATCAAAGCTTTGGATGAAGCGCTCAGTGGTCATCAGGGCCTGGTCCTGTGAAACCTGGGTCAGGATGACGCAGAACTCATCCCCGCCATATCGAAAGGGCCAGTCGACGTTTTCCCTGATACAATGCTCTATGGTCACGCCCACAGACTGAAGGAGCTTGTCGCCTGCAGGATGACCGTATTTGTCGTTTATGTCCTTGAGATTGTCAACATCAAGCATGGCCAGGAAGAGATCATGGTTTTGGCGGTGGGCCCGTTGAACCTCTTCTAATATCTTGGTATCAAAATAACGCCGGTTATAAAGACCGGTAAGCACGTCGGAAATGGAAAGGAGTTCGAGCTGGTGCATGAGCTCTATCTCGCGGACAAGCCTGTTGATTTTGGCCTCGAGTTCATCGCTATTGAAGGGCTTGGAAATAAAGTCACTGGCTCCGGCCCTGATCACATCGGTATAGCTAAAGGTGCGGTCATAGCCGGTGGTGATGATGACCTTGATGTCGGGATAATTACTGTGGATGTATTTCAGGAGTTCCATGCCGTCCATGCCGTGCATCACCATATCGGTCAGCACAATATTAAAGAAGTCCTGTTCCAGTTTTTCTATCGCATCAAAGCCGCTCCTGGCAGTTGCGGATTCATAGCCGAAGGAGGCCATCAGATCTGACAGGATCTTAAGTATTGACGGATCATCGTCAACAAGGAGGATTTTTGGGTGGGGGGCGTTCATGGGCGGTTGGCTTCTTTTTTGAACGAGAAATAGTCGGCTAGAATTTTGGCATGATCAAAAACCAAGGGCGGCAGGTTATGCCTGGTAAAGACGTCTGTCCGGGCTGCGTCATCCCCTGCATTGGGCAAGCCCTCCGCAGTTGCTATAAAGACCGTGGATGTCGTGTGGTGCCGCGGATCACGGTCCGGATCAGAATAGGTCTTAAACTGTTGGGTGAGCCTGACATTGAGGCCTGTCTCTTCAAAGGCTTCGCGCACTGCTGCCTGCTCAAGGGATTCTTCATAATCAACGAATCCTCCTGGAAGGGCCCAGCCTAACGGTTCGTTTTTTCTTTCAATTAAAATGATGCCGCCCACTACTTCAATAATTATATCCACTGTCGGCAGTGGATTTTTGTAGCTCCTAATGGGGTGACCGCATTTGGGACATTCCATTGCAAGTATTCCTGGGACTGAAGTTTGGCAGCCAGACAAATCAGAACAGACTGAACTTTCTAACATATTGTTATTAAAGTGTAAACAGTCAGATTAAAGAACAATAATTATTATTGGATATTGGTGCTGGAAGGGATCAGTCAAAACAGAGGTTACGGATGGCCTGCCAGTCGTTGACGGTCGGCAGGTCATGGCCGTTCTTATTCCAGGGCTGATTGTAGACAAGGGGTGTAATCCCTTCGTTCGCCAGCATCCTGCAGGTCTGCAGCCGGTCATCCACAAAATATTTCAGGCCCAGGTCTTTTATATAGGAGGTTTTGTTGTCGTGCACGCCCATTGCCACAAGCCTTATTTTTTCGAATGTGGCAGGCTGCAGAAAATTTTTGAGCCAACGGGCGATCGGTTTCTTATGGGGGCGGGCCGTGACAAAGGTCAAGGGTGCTTCGTCGGCAAACCTGTGCAGCACGGATATGGCATCTTCCATGGGCTGCAGCCCGGCAGTCAAAGGGTCATCAAGCAGGCGGGTGAAAATCGCTTCAATAATCCCCTGGTCCACATCGAGACAGTCGATAACCTCGAAACTGGTGATATCATCCAGGGTAATGGAGTTTATGCCGTATTCCTCGCCGGCGATCCGTATGAAAGCGCCGCCGGTATCGGCAACCACGCCGTCAATATCAAAGCCGATAAGTGCAGGGTTAATTTTATTCATATGCAGAGGATAAAAGAATCATTTTAAAACCTTAGTAAGCGTGCTCGATTTCTTTCACTTTTTCAATCAATGCATCGTTAACCGGAGTGGGTATGCCTAGTCTCCTGCCGGCTGCAGCAATTTCCCCGTTGATGGAATCAATTTCCGTCGGCCGCTTATTGTTCACATCCTGCAGCATGGATGAAAGGTTTTGTGCTGTTTTTCTGCAAACATCAAGGGTTATGGCAAGCGGGTCGCCCGCAAGCTCAATGCCCAGGGCCCGGGCCACTGCTTCGCCCTCTCTGACCGCAGCAGTAAGTTTTTCCTTTGTGGCGGCTGATTCCAGCAGTCTGCCATTGGGGCAGCGGTTGACGGCAGTTAAGGCATTAATGCCCGCATTGATGAGGAGTTTGGACCAGAGATAGTCAAGAATATTGTCAACGATTACCGTCTCAATGCCCCCGTAGTTCAGCAGGTTGCATACCTTGGCAAGAAGGAGTGACTTTGTGAAATTTGCGGATTTGAGAAAACCGATCCTGGTTAAACCGTCGCCGGCATGGCACACATGACCCGGGGCCACCATGTTCGCGCCCTGGGCTGTTACACCGAGAACGATGGAAGGCAGCTTTTGCCCGTCCTTGAGGAGCTCCAGATGTCCAATACCGTTCTGCAAAGTAACAAGGAGAGTATCATCATGGACAAGTTTTGCTGCCAGCTGTAGGCCTGCAGCTACCTGCGGCGATTTGACACAGAGTATAATGATATCCGCCTGGCCGATCTCTCGCGGGTCAACTGTTGCTTTTATAGGGCAGGTTATCTTCCGGTTTCCTTCTTCAAGAATCAGGCCGTTATCGTTGGTGTATTGGGCCCGATCCGGTTTATAATCCAGGAGCCAGAGGTCAAGGGCGGGATATATATCGTGCGATTGGTTCAGCTTGATGGTGAGTGAGGCAGCCAAGAGGCAGCCCAGGGCGCCGGGCCCGATTATTACAACTTTCATAGAAGAAATGACAGGTCAGAACAGAGTGTTAAATGGTGAAAAAAATCACGGGCCCCAGTGAAATGGAGCCCGTGAACAGTTTACATTGAATTATTGCTTCAGACTTGCTTCTTCGATAATAACTGCATAGGTGTAACCGGAGCCAAAATCCTTGTCGGCAGCGAGAATGCCTTCCATGGTGATGATATCCCAGGCAGGATCTGGTTCCAATGAGGTGGTAACAACGAGGTCGTGGGTGTTGTCAGCAGGATTTCCGGTTCCGTCCTGGAGATGGATCCAGTTGCGGCCCATAATGCGCGGGGATACTTTCATGACTTTGCCCCTGACGACAACGGTTTTGCCGTTAAGTTCAGCGCCTTTGCTGAAAATCTCACCAACTGAATAGCTGTTCTCTCCAGTGGCCTTTTCTACCTTGACATCTGCAGAAGAGGGTACAACCGCTTTCTGGCTGCCTGTTGTCATGCCTGCATCTCCCGCTGCCGGGGCCCCTTCACTTCTAAGGGCCTGGGAAAAGGATTCGGCGGCGGTGCCTGGAGGTGGAGTTGCCGGCGGAGTGGCGCCTTTGCCGACAAGACCGCCGGAGAATACAATTTCCGGGAAAGTCCGGTCCAGGCTTTTGCTGACGAAATTCTGCATAACCATGCCGTCCATATAGGTAACCTCATCGCCAACCGAAACAGGTGCCTGGTTCACAGCTATCCATTTTGGGCCTGCACCAGTTTCCACGTTCATAAACGTGTAGCCGGCGGAATCCATGGTCTCAAGCACCTTTCCTGTGACAGGTGCACCAGGGGCAGCAGCAGTGCCGAGATCAGGTTGCTGTTGGGTCGCCTGTGGTGTGCTGGCCTGTTCCTTGGGTTTGTCCTGGCTGCAGGCAGCCAAGCTGATTATAAAAATAATACTGCAGAACAAAGAAATAAATCTGTACATGGAACATCCTCCTCAAAATTTTTGTGCCAATATTTTATGGTTGCTAAAAAGTATCCAAGGCCCAATCATGGCCTGTTTAGAATAGTTTATTGCTTCAGGTGCAATGACTGTTGAAGCAAGCAGTGTGATTTCGCCACCAAATTTTTAAACACAATAAGCCCTTGTATCGTGAATAACAAGTTTGGGACTATAAATAATTATTCTCTTTTCAGCAAGGCGAAGTTGTCAAAGCAACAGGCAAAAGAAGATTGTGCGAAAAATATTCAGCCAAGGGCAGGGAAAACAGTATCCTCAAGGGCCCTGGCCCAGACCTCGTAGCCCTCTCTACTTAAGTGGACTCCGTCTGGTTCATAATAGGTAGGGATGGCCTTCAAATCTCCTCCAAGAAATAACGGGTACAGATCCAGGTAGACAATATTCCTGTCCCCGGCAATATCCTTTAGTCTCCTGTTGACCCGTGGAACAGCATCTCCAAGAAAGAAAAGTTCAATGGGCAGCAGGCTGGCCATAACAATGGTTGCCTGCGCATACTTTGTCTGCAGCAAAGTGATGATTTTTTCATAGGTGGCCAGAAAGCCGTAGTCCTCCATGGCAATGTTGTTGATGCCGGTCATGATCATGGCCAGGTCGGGCGCCTGTGTCCTCCTGATGATGTTTGGCAGTCTGGAGAGAAGCCCTTCCGCTGTTTCACCCGCAGAGCCGAAATTATAAACCTGATCGTCCGGAAATCGGTTCTGCCAATCGAAAAACTCGATCAATGAATCGCCTACAAAGAGGAATTGCCTGGCCATGTCACTTTAAAGCTGAAATGAGAACGACCGCCCCCATTGGCTCTACCTTTATATTTATATTTGAGGTCAGAAAAATTCCCTCTGATTCTTCCAGAATATCCAGGGGAGGCGGTGCTGCTGTATCGATAATCTTTCGCCACCTGCGGTTGCTTCTCGGGTTCGGGGCAGTGAATCTTTCCGTCTTTGAGTGATGCCCATTCAGCATGACGAAAAAGTCATTGTCAGGGCTACCTTCCGCTCCCTGGCCATCCAGCAGGAACGCAAGGCTTTTGGCGGAATCCGACCAGTCGCCGGTATCGGGCTGGGTGGATTGCCACCTGATAGGGTGATGCAGTTCATGGGGCAGATCCGGGAAAAAATCAGACCTCCTGAAAATTGGATGATTTTTACGTAATTCTATGAGAAGGCGGAAAAAACGAAAAAGATCCTTGTTTTTTTCCTTCAGGCTCCAGTCAATCCAGCTCAGAGGATTGTCATGACAGTAAGCGTTGTTGTTTCCTTTCTGGGTCCGGCCGAACTCATCGCCTGCCAGCACCATGGGCACACCCTGTGACAGCATGAGAATGATCGCCATGCTGCGCATTCTCCTGGCACGAAGCACATTTATAGCGGCATCGTCCGTCCTGCCTTCATGCCCGCTATTCCAGCTTATATCATAGTCATATCCGTCCCGGTTATCCTCGCCGTTTTCCAGGTTGTGCTTGGTGTTGTAACTTACCAGGTCAAAGAGGGTAAAGCCGTCATGACTGGTAACAAAATTGATGCTGTTGTATGGCCGGCGTAAACTTTTCTGGAAAAGGTCCGAACTGCCGGCTATGCGCGTAGCCAGGGATGATACCTTGCCTTCATGGCCGCACATAAAAGCCCTGACATCATCACGGAACTTGCCGTTCCATTCGGCCCAGCGGCCACTGGTGGAAAAACTTCCCACCTGGTAAAGGCCGGCGGCATCCCAGGCCTCGGCTATCATTTTTGTATGGGACAGTATGGGGTCCTCGGCTATCATCTCCACCATCGGGGGATTACTCAGGGGTTCGCCGTTCTGGTCCCTTCCCAGAATGGAGGCAAGGTCAAAACGAAAGCCGTCCACATGCATCTCAATGACCCAGAAATGCAGGCAGGAGATAATATGCTGCCTGACAATCGGATGGTTGCAGTTAAGGGTGTTGCCGCAGCCGGAGAAATTAAGATATTCCCTGGTGACGGGATCGAGGAGATAGTAGATTGAATTGTCCAAGCCTCTGAAACTGAGCAGCGGGCCGTCGCTGCCGCCTTCAGCCGTATGGTTGAACACCACATCCAGGATTACCTCTATACCGGCGTTATGCAGTGCCTTGACCATGTCCTTGAATTCCCTCACCTGGTTGCCGTTTTTATTGTCAGCTGCGTAGGAAGCCTTTGGGGCGCAGAAGGTGATAGGGCTGTAACCCCAGAAATTCAAGAGTTGCTGGCCGCTTACAGGATTGATATTGGTGTTTTCATTTTCATTGAATTCGGCTATGGGCATCAGTTCCACAGCCGTGATGCCCAATTCCAGCAGGTAGGGTATTTTTTCTATAATACCGGCAAAGGTGCCGGGATGCTTTACATTGGAACTGGGATGCTGTGTAAACCCCCGGACATGCATCTCGTAGATGATCGAGTCCTGGAGCGGGATTTGCAGGGGCCTGTCATCCTCCCAGTCAAAATGGTTGTCCACGACAAGGCAGCGCCGCTTGAAGCCGGCCTGTTTTCTGCTTGGACCATTCCATTTTTCACCGCCTGCAAGCGCCCTTGCGTAGGGGTCGAGCAGAAGGGCCTTGTCGTCAAAAACGAGGCCTGAACCCTTGGGATCGTGGGGCCCGCTTGTCCTGAAGCAGTATTGCAGGTCATGTTTCCTGGTCCGGAGCAGGATGTGCCAGATGTCCCCGGTTTTATTCCGGACTGGATCCAGTTCAATTTCACCGATGCGACTGCCTGCTGGCGTGAAAAGCACGAGCCACAGGTGTGCCGCATGCCGGGAAAAAACGGCAAAGTTGATACCTTCCGGCATAATGGTGGCGCCAAGCAGCATGGGAGAGCCTGGCGTGATCTCAAAGGTCCATT
>JAHEID010000017.1 GCA_024639555.1 Deltaproteobacteria bacterium | reverse complement strand
TGACAGGACATATACCGCTGCAGGCACCGCAGGAAAAACAGCGGTTGAGATGTTGGCCGCCCTCCGCATTCGTTACTTCAGAATTAAAGGCAGGGGTGATTTCCTTGGTCGTCACAGACATAAGAAACCTCTTTTTTAAATAATATAGAATAGTTAGAGCATAGCGCCCGTATTAAACACTCACCATAACTAGGAAATGCGACCTGTCGAAATTACATAAAAGACTACTCTTTGTCAATACAACAGGCGAAAAACATATCATAAAAAAACCAGTAGTTCTACCTATAATTTCTTAAAGCGCGTTTTTTTATGTATCAGAATCCGCAGGCCGCCGGAAATATTCCATGTCAAGGACGAGTCGATCCGTCTATTGTTTTCCATGCCGGGCCGGCGCTCAGCCGATTAGAATCATTTTTTCCCGTTACGGATTCAGGATTTAACATGGCGCAGTTGCGCCAAAATAGCCTGCCCTACCGGTATAAATGCGCTCCTGGCCTTTGCATCATTTTGCTGCCGCTGCAGCCGACCAAAGACCCTTACCAGTCCTACCTCTTCAATGATTTGCATATTATCCCGCACCAACCTTTCGTCTTCCTTGTCCTCCGAGTCAGAAAAAATTACACCCAAAACTGAAATTTTTCTGTTGCGCAGGGCCTCAAGGGTAAGCAGGGTATGGTTTAAAGTACCAAGGCCGCTTCTGGCCACTACCAGAGTCCTGGGCTGAAGAAGGGCAAGCAGGTCAACCAGAAGCAGATCCCGCCGCAAAGGAACCATTATGCCTCCCACCCCTTCGACAATGAGCCATTCATACTTTGCAGCAAGGAATTTGTAGTTCTCTGTTATGACCTCAGGATCCACTGTCCTGTCTTCCATTTCTGCAGCCAGATGCGGCGAAGCAGGAAATCTGAAACAATAGGGGACCTGCTGTTTTACAAGCTCAGGTGTCGGTGATATGGAGGCAGCCTTTAAACAGAGAGCCAGGTCTTCGGGCAGTCCGGCATCGACGCCGGTGGCCACCCATTTCTGATAGCCTGCCTGTATCCCCTTTGCTTTCAAAAATTCCAGGAGCCTGGCGCAGACATATGTTTTGCCGACTGATGTGTCTGTTCCTGTGACAAAAAGCGTGTTATTGTCCATTTCTTTCATACTTTTTGCGTGACTTTAAACAATTAAGCCCTCAACAGCTGGTGAATTGATACTATTACATGAGAGCACTATATAGTATTTAACTGATGAATAAAACCGGTAGAATTTATCGTGATTCCAAAAAATCCTTGAGTTGGTAATTAAAGAAAACTACATTTTCAGCCAAAACATATCACTTCACTGCAAGAAAAACATGCCTGGAAAAGAGCTTGTCATAGCAAAAACAGATATTGCCAAACGCGTTAAAGAGCTTGGCGCTGCAATCACAAGGGATTACGAGAAAGGCCAACTTCTGATCGTAGGCATCCTGAATGGCGCCTTTATATTCATGGCTGACCTGGTCCGGGAAATAAAGCGGGAAATGGAAGTCGACTTTGTCAGGGTAGCCAGTTACGGAATGGAAACTACCTCAGGCTCTCTGCACATCACCAAAGACATTGAGCTGGATATTCAGGACAAGGACATCCTTGTTGTCGAAGATATTATTGACACCGGCCGTACCATTGCCCATCTGAGGCAGTCTTTTGCGGGGCGCGGGGCACGGTCGGTCCGCTTCTGCGCCTTGATTTCCAAAAAGGAGCGGCGGGAAGTTGAAGTCGCAGTTGATTATGTGGGTTTTGAAGTTCAGAGTGGCTTTCTGGTGGGCTACGGTTTGGACTGCCGTGAGAAATACCGCCAGCTTACAGAAGTGTATCATTTACTGGAAGATTGAAGTTATAAGTGACTAAAGTGTTGAGTGAGCAAAAGTTACAGCACATAACTCAGATTCATAACGTTAGGCACTTTAGCTCACTTTAGGCACGTGTAATTAATGTATTTTTGTGCCTGAAAAATTACTTTGTAGAACCTGGAGGTTAAAAAAATGAGTGACAAGAAAAGATTCGCAGTGATCCTTTCGGGCTGTGGCAACAAGGATGGAGCAGAAATTCATGAATCGGTGATGACCCTGTGGGCTCTCCATAAACATGGGGCTGAGTACCAGTGTTTTGCCCCGGATATACCGCAGCACCATGTCCTCAATTTTATCACCGGTCAGGAAATGGCTGAATCCCGCAATGTCCTGGTCGAATCGGCCAGGATTGCCAGGGGCAATATAAAAAATCTCAAAGAGTACAAGGCGGCAGACTACGATGGGCTCATCATGCCGGGCGGGCTTGGGGCGGCAAAAAATCTATCATCCTTTGCCTTTGACGGGCCGGACTGTACCGTGAATGAACATGTAGCCAGGGCTCTACAGGAAACAGCTGCACGAAAAAAACCGATCGGCGCGCTCTGTATCGCTCCAGCAATCGTTGCAAAGGTCCTGGGCAATATCACGGTAACCATTGGTCAGGACGCGGGCACAGAAACAGCCCTGGCCAAAATGGGGGCCGTTCATGAAAAAACCACCCATGGCGAGATTGCCATAGACAAGGAACACAGGGTGGTAACGACTCCATGTTATATGCTTGACGCCCGGGTTGACCAGATCGGGGAAGGGGCTGAAAATCTTGTTGTGGCAGTGCTCGAGATGGTTTGAAGTCACTATTTGAGCAGGTTCACATAACTGTTGTATATTGATGTATACTGAAATAACTTGCCAGGGTGGCTCACGTATTACTATTGCTTCCCAGGTGCATGCAACGTATCACTAAATTAAAGACGGGTAATCACATTCTTACTTTACTGTTGCAAGAAGTTAATCAAAGAAACACATGAATCTTATGCCGGAAAAAAGCAGGCTGATATTAGACCATGAACAGCATTTTGCTTTTGCTCTGGCGGGCAGGGTGCTCGATAAGCCAAAGCTCGACATCTGGATGTTTTTGCTCCCCATTCTCTTCATTTACTATATGAATGATTTTCAGAAGTTCAAAGATGGCAGAAAAGCGTTTGCCGCCAATTACATGGTCACCCAGAAGAGGGCCCTGGATGAAGCGGTAACTGTGGTCCAGTCCGGCAAAAAAGCCGATCCTGACGGTCTGGCAAAACAGTCCGAAATATCTCCAGAAGCACAAACAAAATTAGCGGAGTTGTTTATCGTGCTCATTGAGCATTATGAAGTCCTGCTGAAGGCGGGTGGGAGTGATTTTGATTCCCTGGTGCGCTCAGCTTACAACAACCTCACAAATTATCTGCTCTTTATCAACCAGCTGAATAATGCTGAAAAAAATCTGAACATGGCGCTTAAACCTCAGTTCACCACAGAGTCGACAGAGGTAAATGAAATCCTCAGCGCCATGGCAAGACACTCTGAGCAAATCAGGCGCAAGGAGGCCCACGATATTTTCAGTTGAGGAAAGCTTACCGAATAGAAACCTGGCAGATTTCTTTGAGATCCATGGGTTAATATTTTTGATGCGGATAAACCTTTTGATACATGCAACGATACCTGCCCAAAAGCAATTCCCTAAAATTATAGTATTTATTGAGCGCTCTCAATTTTATCTAAGGCCCATTTGGCCATTCCCATGACACTGTCATCTTCATCATGCAAAAGTTTCCTTATTGAATCTGTTGCCCTGTTATCCTGAAGTTGACCCAGAGCCAGGATTATCATGGCCCTGACATATGGCGATGGATCATCCAGGGCTGGAAGCAGATTTGTTAGAGTGAGGGAAATGTCTATCTGGCCAATCTTGCCCAATGCCTCTGCAGCATAAGCCCTTACATATAAGTTTTCATCTGTGAGACAGCCGCATACTGAAACAAGGGCCTTTTCTCTTTGTATTTCTCCAAGGCCCTGAACAGCCTCCACCCTGACAAATGGATCGGGGTCATTGAGTTTTTGCAGAAAGATTTTTAATTTTTCAATATCGGCTAACTCTGAAGAAATAATATTAAGACCAGAAGCTGAGTCAGGCCGTAGATTCTCCCTTTCATTAACTGTTCCATGTTTGGCTGCGAATGAACTGCCTGAAAAGACAAGAATTGCGACCAATGCAATAATGAGATATGCCGTTTTCATACCATTCCCTCCTTTATCGTTAAGTGTCTCATGCCGCCCAATAAAAGTAGGACAATACATATCCTTCAGTGTCAAGAACAATTTTTTTACTTGGTAAGGAGGAGTAATGACTAAAGAAGACAGTCGCTATTTAAGGCTGAATAAAAAAGAATACTCTTTTGCGGCAGGAAATTTTTTATTCATCAGCAACATGGAGCAATTCCAGGTTTTTCATTTTTGTCCGTAACTGTTTGCGGCTTATGCCAAGCAGAACGGCAGCCTTGGACTGATTCCAGGATGTTTTATCAAGCGCCTTGATAATGGTTCTTTTTTCAATTTCAGGCAGGTTGAATTCCTTGACCTCCGCATATTCTGCCCCGTCAAAGATTTGCATTTTCTTGGGCAGACACTCAACGTTTATCGTATCATGCGGGCAAAGAATAACTGCCCGTTCCATTACATTTTCCAGTTCGCGCACATTGCCGGGCCAGTCATAGCTCTTCAGGGCAGCGAGGGCCTCCTGATCGATTTCACGGATTTCCTTCTTGTTTTTTTCTCGAAAATGTTCCAGGTAATGATTTGCCAGCAAGGGGAGATCATCCATTCTTTCCCGCAGGGGAGGGATGTGAATCGAAATGACATTAAGCCGATAGTAAAGGTCTGAGCGGAACTCCTCATTCTTCAGTGATTCTTCTATATTTCTGTTTGTGGCAGAAAGCACCCTGACATCGACCTTGATTTTATCTTTGCCGGAAATTCTTCTTATTTCCTTTTCCTGCAGGAAGCGAAGCAGTTTTTTCTGCAGGGCAAAATCCAGGTCACCTATTTCATCAAAAAAGGTTGTGCCTCCCTGTGCCATCTCTATCAAGCCCAATTTACGTTCGACTGCGCATGTGAAGGCCCCCTTTTCATACCCGAACAGCTCACTTTCCATGAGCTCTCCCGGGATGGTCGTACAATCAATGGGGATAAACGGCTTGTCAGCCCTCAGCGAAGTGTAATGTATTGCCCTGGCAACGAGTTCCTTGCCGGTCCCCGACTCTCCCAGGATGAGAATGTTTGCGTCTGTCTTGCTCACTCTCCTGATCAGGGAAAATACCTCATGCATGGCAGGGGTCTGGCCTAAGATGTTCAGGAACTGAAACGTGCCGGGGCCTGTCTTTTTTGCCAGCGATATGCCGTTAACCAGGATGTCATTGACCTGTGATTCAAGCAGGTCCAGATTCACCGGTTTTGTGAGATAGGTGTGGGCGCCTTTGCGCATGGCATTCACTGCCAATTCAATGGTGCCGTGCGCCGTGAGAAGGATAAAGGGAACTTCCGGAGAGATGGTTTTTGTTTTTTCAAGGAGCTGCTCACCACTCATGCCACCCATTTTGAAATCGGAAATAACGAGTGAGTATTTTTTCTTTTTTATCAGCTTAAGAGCCTCTTCGCCGGAACGTGCCGTATCAACCTCTGTTTTGGCTTTTTTCAAAGCAGCAGACAACACCTTCAATGAGTTTACTTCATCATCAACTATAAGAATATTGTGCACCATGAACGTCTCTCCTAATTATTTAGAACAAGAGTGAAGGTACTGCCTTTACCCGGCGTGCTCTCAACGGTCAGATCACCTCCGTGTTCCCGGGCAATTTTTTTCGATATGGCCAGGCCGAGACCCGTGCCACGGGTTTTGGTTGTAAAAAACGGATTAAAGATATTGTGGATAATTTCCGGTGAAATACCCTTGCCGTTATCTTCGACCGCAAGGTAGGTTTTGTTTTCTTTATGCCAGGTTCGTACCGTGATTATGCCCTGTTCATCAATTGCATCGAGGGCGTTGATCAAGAGATTGATAATGACCTGCTTGATCTGGTTATAATCGCAGTTGACCAGGGGCAGGTTTGAGTCCAGCTCTTCATTCAATGCTACTTTAAGGTCTGGTGATTCTTTGCTGAGCAGGTTCAGCGCATCTTGTGCACATTTGTTGAGCTCTGCTGGCTGGGGATTAGGTTCAGCGGTTTTGGAAAAGCTCAGCAGGGTGCTTGTCAGCTTGTTGATGCGGGAGACCTCACTGGTGATAACGGTTACAAATTCTTTGACTAGGCTGCCCTTGGTATTTTTCCCTATATAAACTGCTGCACCGCCTATGGCATTGAGCGGGTTTTTTATTTCATGCGCCAGGGTGGCAGCAAGTTCGCCGGTTGCAGCCAGTCGACACATGCGCTCCTGTTCCTCAATGGCTGAGTCCAGCCTGTTTAACATTTCATTGAAGGCGTTTGACAATTCCCCGATCTCATCATTGCTCTGTATGGGTATCTGAGTAACCATTCCTTCTCCTACCATCCCGTCAACTGATTTCTTTAGCTGCAAAATCGGGCGAATCAGCCTGATGATCATGCCCAGGCCGAAAAGGAGGCCGGAAATAAGGGTGATGAGAAGCAGCAGAAAAACGATAAAGCGGCGCCCTATAATGGTTACCGGTGAAATATTGTCGTAAAAGACAAAGGTCCCAAAGAAGAGAAGCGGGATCGCGGTAAGAATAGAAAATGCGGCCAGGGCCCTGTAAAGTATAGAACCCTCCATTTTTAGTAATTCCGACCTGCTCATGCTGAAAAATAAGATTATAAACCCAACCGGTCTCGCAATGTGCCCATGCATCCAGACTGGGGACCCGATAGGAGCCGGGAAGAACAGAAAAATCGCGCCGACACAGATGATAAGATGGCCTACTGCCGAAAACAGGAACTGCTTGCTTCTCCTGCGGTAAAATGTACCGATATAGAGCATGCAGACAATGCCGGAGAGATAGGCTATCATAATCCAGACAAGTGGCCGGAACTGCCCAAAAAGGGGGAACTTTTCATAGGCCAGGGGGTGCAGCAGAACCAGCAGAGGGATGTAGAGCAGTGGCAGAGCTATTTTACTGCGCGGATTTTCAACGGAAATAGCTATGATCAGGGTGAAAAGTCCGAAGCTGTATCCCAGAAGTGTCTGGTAGAGTAAATTCAGGTCGGAGTGTGTGGCATGGATTAAGGCATGGATCAGGCTGCTGCAACCTAAAATAACAAAGCTGGCCCCGACAAGAAAGATTCTGCTGCTTTTTTCAGGGTGCTTGCTTATTTTTAAGCCGCATGTTCTGAATGCCCTGAGAGCGATCAGCAGACATATTATACTTATGAGAATTTCCTCGATGATATGGTAATTAAGCAGGAATTCCTTTGTAAACAGGCCAGTTGCAGCTGAGTAGAGATCTTCCATTTCTTCCAGATTTCTCTTGAATTGTTCCAAACGGGACAATTCAGTTTACCAAAGTGGCCAAGATAGCACAAATTATTGTACTACAAATAGGCCTCGATGGAGAGTAAGTTTAATATTTACCTGATCATACTGACATTTGGGTTGCAAGTGAAATGCCAAACTGCCAGAAAAAGAGTGCCTGAGAACCTAGATGGATTTAAGGCAAATAAAGATATAAGACAAACCTGAAAAAGTCACACTTATGGCTCCCATGAAAGGTCACCGTGCTGAGGCATACCTGCTTGTATCCTTTGCAGGCCTTGCAGTCATACCGCTTCTTTTTATACTGCGGTTTGTTGATAACAACAGGCTTACAAGCTGGCAATGGGTTTTTGCAGACGGAGGACTTGGAATTGTTTATATGCTTATTCTCCCAGCAATTTTTCTTGCCTACGTGTTTTCTCGTTTTGCCTTGCCCGAACGTTTCCCGGACTTCTTTCTTTTTTTTGCTGCCTTTGCAATTTCTGCCTTTCTCTGGAATATACCGGAAGTACTGCTCGATGCCTCCAGGTACTTTATCCAGGCAAAATCCCTGGCACAATATGGTCCTGGTTTCTTCTGGAAGGAATGGGGCAGGGCTATCACCGCCTGGACCGATCTGCCGCTTGTCCCTTTTCTTTATGGCCTTCTGTTTAAACTGTTCGGTGAGACACGGTTCTCTATCCAGATTTTCAATAGTCTCCTTTTTGCCTCATCCATAGTGCTCATCAGCCGCATCGGCGCTATACTCTGGGATAAAACAACCGGCTTTTATGCCGGTTTACTGCTCCTGGCCATTCCTTATCTGCCCACCCAGGTCCCGCTCCTGCTGGTTGATATCGCCACCATGTTTTTTCTGATATTGGCTGTGTATTCCTATTTAAAAGCACTCTCTGCAGGTGGCCTTTTCTGGTACAGCATGAGCTGTATGGGTATTATGCTCGCGCTCTTTTCCAAGTATTCAACCTGGCCGATGCTGGGTATCCTGCCAGTCATTACCCTTGTCTATCTGCACAAAAACCCGGCTCGGATCATCAGAAGGGCTCTGCTGATCGGCCTGGCTGCGGCTCTGGTTGCCGGCTTTGTCTTCTATTTGAAGCATGAAATATTTCTGGAGCAGATCCATATTCTGCGCACCTTTCAGGCCCAAGGATTGAAGCGCTGGCAGGAGGGGTATATCTCAAGTCTCTTTTTTCAGGTGTATCCCCTCGTAACCCTTGCCGCCCTCTGGGGTCTCTTCCGCGCCTTCAGGAAAAAAGACTACCGCTTCCTGGTTGCCGGGTGGTTCTTCATTTTTGTATTCGTTCTGCAGATCAAAAGAATGCGCTATATGATACCTCTTCTGCCGTTATTGACCCTGATGGCAGCCTACGGTCTGAACGGGCTTCATGATGAACGACTGAAAAAGTTCAGCTGTTATATCGCGGTCTTTTCTTCATTAATCATCCTGTTTGCGGTTTACAAACCCTTTCTTCTCAGGACCAGCATGAATAATCTACAGGAGGCGGGGCACTATCTCGATAACCTTCCAGAGGAAACCTTCAGCGTTCTGTGCCTGCCACAGCAGGATTCATCGGGAAGTACTTTTGTCGCCCTGCCAATCCTTGACATATATACAAGAAAAACCCTGCGCTCTGAAACGCTCTGGACTCCTCCGGACGGACATCCTGAATTTATGCAGCGGTCCCTACGCTTCTCCTGGGAACTGCAACAACCGGATTTTTATCTTCCTGTTGCCCCAAATGGGACAACACCGCGCGTAATTATCGCAAGCCGGGATCCCTTCAAAAGCCAAAAGGGGGCTGATGTTCAAAAAAATCAGGTTGTGATGAAAAAATTTCATCAGCATACAGGAGTCTTCCGCTACAAGACACTTGTAACCATTCTGCCACGCTGAAAAGACAAAAGGCGGGCCGAAGGGCTTAGAGCAAAAACATTTGCTTCTTTTTCGCCCCCTAACAATATTTTTCGGTAGTATTTCACACAATTAGAAGCAGCCACATTCTCTCTGTCAACATTATCCTCCCCCAAAGACTCAGCACACTTGTTTCAATTGCATTTTACCGTCAATTTCTTTGCATTGATGCTTTGGCATTGTATTTGCACACATTCATACCAAAAACACAAATGCCACATTGTGGCACTCGCAATACATGCAAATCATGATCTACGGGATCTCTTAAAGAGGCATATAAGAGACCCTTAAAGGGGCAGTAAAGATATAACGCATTTTATATCCTTACTAATATAAATAATCTCTGCGGCTAACAAGGAGGTATCTATGGCAGAAGAACAAAAACCGGTTGGATCCGCTGAAGTTGTAATCGACAAAGCGGAAACCAAATTATCCGATTTGTGGAAACTGGAGGATTATTGGGCCATCTGGCTTGGTTTTCTCATCCTGGTGGTCGGCATGGCTATCTTTTTCCCCCGGCCTCCGGAAAATATGCAGGAGAATATCGCCAAGGCCGAGCAGGCCATGGAGGCGGAAGCTGCCAGGGCGCCCTTTAAAACCATTGAATGGCACAAGGCCAATGACGCCAAGGGCAAAATCAAAGGCACCAGCCAGGGGTATGCTAAAAAGATCAAGAAATTCGTCAGCAAGCCGAAGGGCTGGAAAACAAGTATCGGCACAGCCTTTATAATGAGCAAGGAGGATGCGGCTGCCAAAGGGGAAAAGGCTGTACCAAAATACGAAGCAGCCAAGGCAAAAGAGGGTGAGGCACTGGCAGCGGCAACCGCCGCCCAGGCTGCTGCTGCGGCGGCCGGATTCAGTAATGCGGAGCTGAACAACACAGCCAAAGAGGCCATCCTTGACTGGCGGGGGGCGAAACGGAAAGCTTCTTCCGCCAAGAAGAAAACCGCAGCGAAAGGATACAACCAGATAGGCTTCCTCATAGGGCTGTGCGCTGTTATGGCCATATTTTTCAGCATCGGCATCTTTTTTATGAAGGGCGGCGGCGAAGCAGCGAAATTCATTCCCGGCTTTGTTGGAGTATTTATAGTAGCTGTGGTTGCATATCTGGCTGCAGGCCAGGCGACCATGAAGGAATATGGTATAGGCTATGCCGCCTGGGCCATATTGTTCGGCCTTATCATCAGCAACACCATCGGCACCCCCAAGTGGATGTTGAAAGCTGTGCAGACGGAATACTATATCAAGACCGGCTTAGTTCTGCTTGGGGCAGAAATTCTCTTTGGAAAAATTCTATCCATCGGGGTTCCAGGTATTTTTGTGGCCTGGGTGGTTACGCCCATTGTTTTGATAAGTACCTTTATCTTCGGACAGAAAGTCATAAAGATGCCTTCTCCGACGCTGAACATGACTATTTCGGCGGACATGTCCGTGTGCGGGGTTTCGGCTGCAATTGCTACGGCCGCAGCCTGCAGGGCCAAGAAAGAGGAGTTGACCCTGGCAGTAGGTCTGTCACTGGTTTTCACCTCCATAATGATGATCGTCATGCCGGCAATAATAAAGGGGACAGGCATGGATCACGTTCTGGGCGGCGCCTGGATGGGCGGCACTATCGACGCCACCGGCGCCGTGGCCGCAGCCGGGGCTTTTTTGAGTGAACGCGCTCTCTATACAGCAGCCACCATTAAAATGATCCAGAATGTGCTTATCGGTGTCATTGCATTCGGCGTCGCCGTCTACTGGTGCGCAAAATATGAATGTGCCCCGGGTCAAAAGGTAAGCCCAATTGAAATATGGGTTCGATTTCCCAAGTTTGTTATCGGCTTTATCGTGGCATCGATTATTTTCTCCATGATGTACGCTAACATGGGAGAATCAGTTGGTGCCGCCATGATTGACCATGGCGTGCTGCGTGGATTCAGTAAAAATTTTCGGGGCTGGTTTTTCTGCCTGGCCTTTGTCAGCATAGGCCTGGCCACAAACTTCCGGGAACTGGGTTCATATTTCAAGGGCGGCAAACCTTTGATTCTTTATGTATGCGGTCAGTCGTTCAATCTTGTTCTGACTCTTGTCATGGCATACATCATGTTCTTCAAGGTGTTCCCGCAAATTACGGCAGCAATATGAACATAATGAAAACTATACATATTTTTTATGGTAGATCAGAAGTGTCGGAAGGTGAAGCGAGCAGGCCCCAATTGCTCAAGAACTGGCTGCGTTTTGTTTGCAGCGTATTGCTTATTATTCTGTTCATGTTCTTTTTGGCTCCCTGGCTGCAGAAGGTGCCGTCAATAAGGACTTTGAGCCGTTATATAGAAGAAAGCGGCATTGACGCCGGGGCTGTTTATTATACTGAGGTTGAAGAGGTCGGTGATGCAGACCTTGCTGTTCGCAACACCTTTCGCTTTTATTTACCTAAAAAATAGCATTCCATGTTTGGTGACAATGCATACGTCGCCAAAGTTCCCCTCCCTACCCTCACCGGGGGCCTTCAGCTGGAAGGCCCCCGGTCCTTTTTACACATACGCCGGGCTCCTCAGCAATTGTTTTTTTCATTTAAGCTTACGATTGCATAGCTGTCCCAAACGGCACAACATTCCATGCAGTGATGTTCCTCTCGGAACACTTTGCCTCCACTTCTCGAAACAATCCTCTGAACAATAACTGGCAAAAAAATCCTGAAATTCACGCGGCCCGGCTCTCCTGGAGGGTGATAAGAACCAGCTTGAGTGCCAACCAGACACAGGTACCACAATGTGGCACACACATTGCAAGAAGAGATTGCAATTTAATGAAAACCAGTGGCAATCTTTTGCCCGCTTATGAAAAAAAGACATGATCCAGTAAAAGGAGGTGGCAGGTGGACGCCATAGTCACAAGTACAGTAACAAAGTCCGCGGCAACAGATTGCTGCAGTGAGAGCAAAACGATTGCTCAGGCTGTGCCGCGGAAAAACATTATGTGGGTTTATATCATTGTAGGCTTTTTTGGCCTGGTAAGCATAGGCACCTATGCCATGCACGAGTACTACCTGTATCTTTCCGCTTACCTCTGGTTCGGTTTTATATATGGTATGTGCCTGCAGTATGGCCGGTTCTGTTTTGCTTCCGCATTCAGGGACCTTTTTGCGGTTGGGGTGCCGCGCATGGTGGTCGGCATCATGATTGCCACCTTTCTCTTCTCAATCACCTCTTCCCTTGTCGCCGCAACCGGCTGGTCCACCTTCCATGCAGCCCCCTGGAGCGTTCATGCTGTTATAGCCGGACTTATCTTCGGTATCGGCATGGTCTTTGCCGGCGGCTGTGCTTCCGGTTCACTGTACAAAGCAGGAGAGGGCAACGGTGTTTCAATGCTGGTCATCCTGTCCATCAGTGTCACACAGTCAGCGTTTGTTGATGTTGGCGGCTGGGCCAATAAGCTGGTACCAAAAGCCTGGGCCGAAGCCGCACTCACCAAGGGTCTGCCAAGCTCCATCAATGTGTCTGACGGCTGGGTCGACCAGTACCTGGCCGGCTATGTCTGGGAGCAACCGGTAATTACCTTTGCCAAACTCCTCGGCTTTGAAGACCATTCCCTGGTCGGCGCCCTGTATGCCAACACCTTCATTGGCGTTCTTCTTCCGGCACTTCTACTGCTGGTCATATGTTACATTTTCTGGTCACGCAAACGGTACGTAATGGACCTGAAAACCAACGAGGGGCGCAGCGCCAACTTTGCTGACCACGTGCGGGGTTTCTGGTCCATGATAATTTCTTCCAAGAGGACCGCAATTGCCGGCCTGTTCCTCGGTATTGCCTGCGGGTTGCAGATGTTTGTCATCGAAGGCTTGCGCATGAAATTCGGAGTCAAGAATGCCGGCACCATCCTGCAGCGCATCGGCTTTGATTACGGTATCTCAGTTAAAGGAACAGTTTTTGATCCGGGCTACTGGTATGTCACAACCCAGGAGGCTCAATGGGTTGGATGGATGGCGCAGAAACTTGGTTTTAACAACATGGATAATATTTACTTTGGCTGGGTAAACGGCATCCCCAGTCCGGCCATCAACCCGGCTGACTGGATGTCGGTTGCCCTTATCGGCGGCGCTGCTGTCATGGCCCTGATGAATAACGAGTTTAAGTGGAAAAAACCCACCAAGGAACTGGCTATATGGGCCCTGATCGGTGGTGCCTTTATGGGGATCGGCTCCAGGCTGGCGCTTGGCTGTAATGTCGGGGCCTTCTTTGTCAGAACCGCCAACGGGGATGTTTCCGGGTGGTCTTTCGGCCTGGGCATGATAGGCGGTGCCTATATCGGAGTGAAGTTTTTCAACTGGTATACGGAAAGGAAGATGGCCAAGGAAATGGCCAATATCGATTTTGACTTATAAATTCAATACGGGAGATTCATATTATGGCTATGCAATTTAAACAAGTAGAACACGGATTATATACCCTGGATGTTACCGGCTATGTCTGCCCCCATCCGCAGCTTTACACAAAAAAAGTCATGGAAAAACTGCACAGCGGCGACAAACTTGAACTGGTCTTTGACAACCCCTCTTCAGCCGAGTCCATTAGTGCCATGTGCACAAACGAGGGCAACCCGGTACTTGATCAAAAAAGGGATGGATCTAAATTTATCTTCACTATTCAAAAAGCTTAACAGGATGAAGCTTGATGCCTTTTTAGGCTTGAAAACAAGCGAAGCTTTTCAATAAGGACTGTAAAGAGGAAAAAAGAATGGAAAAAAAGAATCTATGGATGGTGATCATTATTGTTGCCGGCTTTACCGGTTACATGATGGGCTACAGTGTTCCACCTTTTCTTGAAGTTGGTTTTGGTGACAATGTTGAACTGCTTGAAGAGGGTGCCCCGTTGCCCGACGATATTTTGAAACAGTATGAGCATTTATACGAAGATGAAGAGGAAGAATAGGAAGGTGGAGCTATGAAAAATACACACTGGCTGATTTTGACGATTCTGACACTGAGCCTCGGCTTTGCCGGCGGATATGCAGTATCGGCCCACACCGGTACGGAACCCGGCTACTTCGGTGCAGTAGAGGCAGCCGGCTATGGCGGTGCCGCTGAAGAAAAGATCGAAGGCCTTTCAGATGAAATACAAGATTATTACAAGGAACTCGGGAAATAACAAATGGATAAAATACTCCTTGCTGTAGATGACACAAAAGGGTCGGAGGCCGTAATTGAGATCCTCAATAGCCTTATGGGCGATTGTGTAGGCGGCGGCTGTATTCCCACAAACATTATCCTGCTCTATGTCGAAAGGCTGGAGGGACGTTCCGTCATGGGCGGACTCCTGCTCAGTACCTCTGAAACGGAAACCCTGAAGGAATCACTCAAGGGCACCGAATACCAGGAAAAACTGGACCAGCATGCTGATAAAGTGCTGCACTATTTTAAAGACCGTTTGGAAAAGCGTGGGTTCTCAGGAGTTGAGTCGCTGGTTCGGCAGGGGCATCCGGCTGAAGAGATCCTGAAAGCAGCCGAGGAGAATGGAGTTGAGATGATCATAATGGGTTCCCGGGGGAAAAGGCTGCAGAATCTCTGGATGGGGAGCATCAGCAGGGAAGTGGCCAATAATGCAAAAATGGCTGTTTTAATTGCCAGGTAATGATCCATTGATTTACCCGGGATAACAGCGGTGTGAAGAATTGACGAATAAAGATGTTGGTCGGGTATTGACACTGCAAATAACAAAAAATTCTAGGAGGTTCACTATGCAGAAAAAAATGAGAATATTGATTATGGCGGGAGTGTTTCTGCTCCTGGTTACAGGAATGGCAGTTGCTGCCGAGTGGGCCAATCCGGACCTGCTTATTACCCCTGAAGCATTAGAGAAAAACATGGATAAACCTGACTGGGTGGTCATTGATTCCAGGGATTTGAAGGATTACGCCAAGGGCCATATACCCGGAGCCATCAGTTTGGGCAAACGGGTCAAAAAGGCATTGCGCGACCCGACTTCAAGGGTGTTTTCCGATGTATCAAAATATGAAAGCCTGCTGGGCAAAGCCGGGATCGACAATAACACCCATGTGGTTTTCTATCACGGCGATATTAAGACCCTGACCGATGCTTCGGTGGGTTTCTGGGTCATGGAATATCTGGGTCACGACAAGGTGCACTTCATGGACGGCGGCCTTGAGGCCTGGCGTAATTCAGGCTTCCGCCTCGAAAAAGATCCCACTATTAAAGAACCGAAGACATTCAAAGCCAATGTGGTTGCAAGCCGTTTGGCTACCACTGCTGAGATAACGGATATTGCAACAGGCAAGATAACAGGCTTACAGCTCATCGATTCCCGCAGCAAAAAGGAGTACCAGGGCGCAGATATCCGGGCCATCAGAGGCGGGCATATTCCCAATACAACCATCAATGTCTCACACAAGGATACCATGCTCCAGGAAATGGACAAGAAAACCGAAAAGATGGAAGCCACCGGTTTTATGGATTCTGAGGGATTGCAGGAAAAATTCGGCTCTCTTGATAAGAGTAAACGCACCATCGGGTACTGCCAGACCGGGACCCGTTCCACCCTCACCTATCTGCAAATGAGACTGATGGGTTTTGAAAACCCGGCCAACTGGGATGATTCCTGGAGAGTCTATGCATCCGACCTGGGTGCCAACCGACCGGTTGTCGCTTCTAACGGCCAGCAATGGTACAATTTTGACGGCGTCAACAAAAAACTCAAAGCTCTGGAGAAAAAGATCAAAAAACTAGAAGAGGCCGCGGAAGACGAAGAACAATAAAGACTAGGTCTCTTCTATAAAAAAGTCTGTGAAACAGCAGGAGCCGGTTGATGAAAAATCACCCGGCTCTTTTTTTATCAACTTCATGTCCCGCCCAGCCTTTTCCACCTGCCACATTGTGGTTTTTCCTTGAAATGTCTACAGAAAAAGAAGCTTGACATGGGTATTTTTACCAGTATATAGATTAGCATTTAAGAATGCCAAACGAGCCTTGTGGCAGGGAATAGCCTTTCAGGAATACCTGAATGCTAACCACTATTGGTCATTCCTCATGAACAAGCAAGTCATTAACGTGGCCTTTGTCGGTGGCGGGAAAGGATGTTATGATATCCTGCACCATCTCAAGTCCTATCCTCCCTATCATTTCAAACCACAAATAATTGGCGTGGCAGACCCCAATACTGAGGCAATTGGCAGACGCCTGGCAGAGCGTCTCGGTATAGCAACCACTTCTGACTGCCAACCCTTTCTGCAAAACAAAGAGCTTGACCTTATCATAGAATTGACCGGAGACGACAGGGTGCTTGCTGATATCCATAATAACAAGCTTGCCAGCATCAAGGTCCTTGATCATGTCGGGGCTTTATTCCTCTGGGAAATTATTGCTATTCAGGATGAAAAACTTCGCCTGGAAAAAAAAGTGTCCCACCTTGATACAATGGCTGCAATTGGAGAAATTTCTTACCGCATGACCCATGAGTTACGCAATCCTCTCATGATCATCGGAGGCCTTGTGCGTAGGATGATGACAAGAATTGATCTGCCGCACGGTTCCAGAAAACAGCTGAAACATATCAGTCATCATGTGCAGCATATCGAAGAGTTGATAAGTGATATCTGCGACGTAGTTCGCCCCCTGAAACCTCAATTCCATCTAATCGATATGAACGATTTTATTGGAAGTTGGTGCAAAGTATTAAAAACTGAAACACGACTTTCTGGCGTGGCAGCGGATTTTGAAATAGATGAGGAACTGCCCGCAATGTATATCGATTGGTCACTGATGCGCCAGGCTTTCTGGCACATTTTCGAAAACAGCCTCGATGCCATGGTCGATACCGGGGGCAATATTACTATCAAGGTTTTACTCTGCTGGGATAATCTTCATATTGAATTTATTGACTCGGGAGGTGGTTTCAAAGAGTTGTCGACATCTCAGGCTATGCATCCTTTTATGACTACGAGACCAGGGAAAATGGGCCTGGGGCTCGCGTTGTGCAAGCAAATAATCTTTGATCACGGGGGTGACTTAGAAATCGTTAATGAAAAAAATAAAGGAACATCTGTTATTATTAAACTGCCGATCACGTTAACACGACCGCCAGCACAAGCTTCTGAATTTTAAAAGCCAAATGGACCATACTCCTGTTAGGGTTTACATTCATGAGAGAAAGCATAAACATAAAATACACCCTGGAATCCCCTGACATGGATTTCAGTGTTGACCTGGTTTTTGATAAGAAGGATTTTTCCCTTCTCAATCTCAATGACGGCGAAAAAGATTGGGCCCGGCTTGCTTTTCACAAGTGCAGCCATTGCCCCCTCAATTCGGAAGAGTACCCATTCTGTCCTCTCGCACGTGCCATAGACAGTGTTATCTCAAAAATACATAATCTCCTGTCCTACGATGAAGTGCATGCAGAGGTTGAATATAACAACAGGGTAGTTTCTGCAGACATAACAGCGCAGAGGGCTTTAAGTTCATTGCTTGGTCTGATCATCCCTGGCAGCGGCTGCCCTCATACCAGATATTTCAGGCCCATGTCCAGGTACCACCTGCCTTTTGCCGACACGGAAGAAAAAATTTACCGGGCAACGACAATGTTTCTCCTGGCGCAGTATTTCATCCACAAGAAAAGCGGCTGCATCCCAACGGATTTCAGCAGGCTTGAAAACATTTATAGCAATGTCCATATCGTCAATACCCAGATATGTAAACGGCTGCGTGAATTCTGTGAAAATGACTCCACCCTGAATGCCATTACCATCCTGGATACGTTGACAGTGTCTATACATTCCGCCCTCAAGCATGACCTGGAAAAGTTCGAAAGCTATTTTTCTGCATTCAGTGAAGGTCTTGTTCCACCAGCAACCTAGGCGCCAAATATTGGGAGGTGCATCAGATGAAAATAATTAAAGAATCCAGCCAAAATTTATGCAGAAAGCGGTGCCGGTTGGCAGCTATAGTGATTCTTATAGTTTTAGGTGTTTTTTCTCCATCCCAGGGAACAGAACAAAATGGGCAGAACATCTACGTCGGTTCACTGGCATGTAGAGACTGCCACCCTGAGGAATATGACAATTTCATTACATTTGCAAAAAAAAGCACATCATTCCAGAGTGTTGAGAAGCAAATGAGACACCTTACTCCTGAAGAGATCAAGCAATGCTATCCCTGTCACACCACAGGCTATGGGCAACCAGGGGGATTTATCAGTCTCGAGGAGACTCCGCATCTCAAAAACGCCGGTTGTGAGGTCTGCCACGGCCCCGGAGCAGAACATGCCATGACAGAAGACCCGACAGCAATAATTGGGGATATGAGTAAAAAAGATTGCGAAGTATGCCATATTTCTGAGCGTGTCAAGGCGTTCAAGTATAAACCGTTGATCCATGGCGGGGCACATTAGCTCCCAAATTTTTAACTGTCAGGTTTAACATTTATGACCAAGACCACAAAAAACTTCTTCACGAACCGGTTGCCCAACTTTATCAGGAAAAGACTTGGCCACAGGATAATGGCGACCATTATTGTCTCCATAACCCTGGTCATGGGCTTTGAGATTGTCCTCGATCTTTATTTCGGCAAAAAGGACGCCATTGAACTCATGGAAACCCTCAGCCTGGATCTTGCCGCTTCAACCTATTCCGGAATTAAATATCCCATGTCTGTTGGAGACAGTTCCGCAGTGGAACAGGTGCTGACGGACATCCGTGAAAAAATGGAGGGCATCGAGGTATTCATTTGCGACACCAACCAGCTTATCACCTGGTCCACGCACCGGGACAAAATTTACAAAAACATAACTCATACGATAAATAATGAAGAGTTTCTAACGGCCTTAGGCGTCTTGCTGCAATCCGGCGAGGCGCCGCAGGAATCATTTGAGACTGACATCGGCGGTAAAAGGCATATCATCATCGTTGAACCGATTCTTAATGAAGAAGTGTGTTATCACTGTCATGGCTCTTCAAAACAGATTATTGGAGGCATGATAGTAAAAACGAATGTGGAGCGGGCCCTCATGACGGTATCCGCGGCAAAGAACCGTACAGTTCTTATAACCCTGCTGGCCCTGCTGGCAATCATCGTCATAAGCTATGCCATGATTGAAAAATTTATCAGCCGCCGGGTGCAAAGGTTGGCAGGTGGAGTAAAAAAAGTCGCAGCAGGAGATCTTGACTTTGAGATCCAGGCCCGCTCTTCGGATGAGATTGGTGATCTTGCCAGATCATTTAACATCATGACCCATGAATTAAAAGAGGCAAGGGATGAAATCACCAACTGGACCCTGACGCTGGAAGATCTTGTTGAGGAGAGGACGGCCCAGCTGAAACGGGCACAGGAGAATGCCATCCAGGCGGAAAAAATGGCCTCAATGGGACGCCTTGCCGCCATTGTTGCCCATGAAATCAACAACCCCCTTGCAGGCATCCGCACCTATGCCAAGTTGATGCTGAAACGGGGCGCCGAGCTTTTTCCCGGTGACGCCGTAAAGTACATTCAATATATTGAAACCATTGAGAGTGAATCTGCACGTTGCGGTGAGATTGTCAGGGGGCTGCTGCAGTTTGCCCGGCCCACCAAGCCAAAAATCAGCCAACATGATATAAATACCCTGGTGGAGGAAACGCTGCGTCTTGTTCAGCACCAAATTGATTTACTCAATATAGAGATTAAACTGGAGCTTGCCCCGGAATCACCGGAAATAAGCTGCGATGACCAGAAAATAAAGCAGGCGCTCGTGGCACTGCTGCTCAACGCCTGTGATGCGGTGCAGAGTGACACCGGCTTCATTGCCATCAGCACACACATACTGGAAGAAAAGAAAAGGGTGGGAATTGCCATTAGTGACAACGGCATCGGCATGGACGAGGAGACCAGGTCCCATATGTTTGAACCGTTCTTTACAACAAAGACGGTTTCCCCGGAAAAGGAATCCAGCCTCAACAGCGGCCTGGGTGTTTCCGTTGTTTATGAAATTGTCAAATCCCACCAGGGAACCATTGAAGTGGAATCCGAGCTGGGAAAAGGCACTACCATTACCATTTGCCTGCCTCAGGAGCCTGCAGCACACAGCGAACAGGCATAAATCCTAGCCCTGCATTTTATTTTTTTCTGCTACCAGAGAGTAGGTATACCCAGCACCTGCGAACAACTGGGGCAGAACACGTTGCGCTTGATGTCAATGTCAGCAATGGAGTTTGAATAGCGCATTACACACTCGAAATTATCGCAGTGTTTCAATCCCAGTGTATGTCCCAGCTCATGGACTGCTTCTTTTTCGCAGCGGTGCAGGTAGAGTGAATCGTCTTCCGGCAGCCCGTAAAACTCCTGGTGCAACCTGTGCCCGGACATCAAAGCACACCGGCCGCTAAGCTGCGCCTCGCCAAAAACAAAGGTAAGAATAGGGATGTAGAGATCCACATCCATGATGCCGAGAATGTGCTGTTCTTTTCCCGCGGCAAAGGGCAAGAGCTCCCGCAAAATTTCAGTTGAGTGGTATTGTTTGCGATCACTGCTGTAAAATGGCTTCAGTCCAATATCTTCTGCTATAACCCGGCACGGGACATGCAATATCTCCGGCAGGGACAAGGACAAAAAACCTGCAACATCGTGCTTCATTGTACCGATGGGAATGAGAACGATATTTTGCATCGGGCAGGAACTTACGGTTTTTTCAGATTGTATTTACTTATTTTATTATAAAGCGTCACCCTGTCTATCTGCAGAACCGCTGCTGCCTTGCTGATATTCCACCCTGTCTGCTTGAGTACCTTCCTGATGTGCTTCCTCTGCAGGGATTCCAGCGAGTCGTCTGGTGACGCTTCTTCTTCTGGACGCGCATTGAAAAAGGGGAAATCAGAGGGCTTGATTTCCTTTGCCTTGCAAACGACCACTGCGCGCTCAATGGCATTTTCCAGTTCCCTGACATTTCCGGGCCAGTCATAGCCTGCAAGGAGTTTCATGGCTGCGGGGCTGATCTTGGCAATGGGCTTATTCATCTGCGAGGTGAAAACATTGAGAAAGTGCTGGGCCAGAAGCTCAATATCGCTCCTGCGCTCACGAAGCGGGGGAATCTCAATGACAAACACGTTCAGCCTGTAGAAGAGGTCATTCCTGAACTCTCCCTTTTCCATGGCTGCTTCCAGGTCTTTGTTGGTTGCAGCGATTGTCCTGAAGTCCGCCTTAAGCTCCTTGCTGCCCCCAAGGCGAAAAAACTTTTTATCCTCCAGTACGCGTAAAAGTTCCATTTGGATCTTGGGGCTGATGTTGCCTATCTCATCAAGAAAAATGGTACCCCCGTCTGCCATTTCGAACTTGCCTTTCCGGGCATACTGGGCCCCGGTGAAAGCCCCTTTTTCATGCCCGAAAAGTTCGCTTTCCAGGATTGACTCGGGCAGCGCCCCGCAGTTGATGGTGACAATCGGCGCATAACGCCGCTTGCTGTTTGCATGGATAGCCCTGGCGACAAGCTCTTTACCGGTGCCGCTCTCACCGCGGATAAGAACCGTAGAGCCGGTATCGGCAACCGCCCTGATATCTTCCATCATCTTCTGGGTGCCCTTACTCTCGCCGATGATTTCCTTCGAGGTATAAACACCGTCAATGGTTTTTTTAAGGCTGGCGGTTTCTTCCTTTAATTTCTTGCGCTCGATGATGTTTCGCACCATAAGGGCAAGATAGTCAGGATCAAAGGGCTTTGATAAATAGTCATAGGCGCCGCTTTGCATTGCTTCCACCGCTGATTCAACAGATGCGAAGGCTGTAATAATTATGATCGTGCCGTCCGGCTGGATCTCCTTGATTTTTTTCTGCAGTTCAAGACCGGTCATGCCGGGCATTTTTAAATCGAGAAAAAATATATCCCACCTGTTTTCAGCAAGTTTGGCCAGGGCTTCCTTGCCGCTGGACGCCACGTCAACGGTATACCCTTCATCCTCAAACCAGGCTGTCAAAGAATGCCGCACTGAAAATTCATCATCAACGATGAGGATCCGCACATTCTCATTTGAGCTTCCTTTCGTCATGACACAGGCTCCAATAATTTGTTATCAGCCTGGGAACTTTCAACCAACAGGCTTCCAGAAAATTGCTCCAAAAACTTAACTGCTACGATCATATGTGTAAAATATCTCTACACTGAGTGTAGAATTTTTCAACATATTTTTTTTCTTGCCCCGATAAAATGTGCAAAATTTTAGCCTCCCACCAATAAATTCAACTTGGTTTACCACGATCACTTTTAAAATTTCTCATAATTTCAGCCTGTTGAGAGTTTGCCCCCTGTTTCCTTGTGACTCCTGGCATACTTGTTGCTCTTTTTTAAAGTATACCGTTTCCATATCGCCCCTAAAGGAAACTAAAATAAGGTTCCCGCTTTCGGTTGCCAGCAGCAAAGAGTGCTACAGGCGCTCAAGAAAACTGCCGGCAATCAAATATTAATAGGAGAAGGCCATTATGATGAGCGTAAAGGGAAGAATATTTATCACAAGTCTCATTGTTGGCGGATTGCTGGGCAGTGCAACGGTACACCCTTCCGCCATGGAAGAACCTGGAGTCGTAGAGCTGGATACCCTTACCAACATTTATACAGGGGTGACTTTTGATCATGATATGCACGCGGATATAACTTCCTGTGCAGGCTGCCACCACCATACAACCGGTGTTCCGGCTGAGGACGATAAGTGTGTGCGCTGTCATGAAACAAACGGCCAGGCAGATGAAGTCGCCTGCACGTGTTGCCATGCAGCCAGTCCCGGAAGTGCCGAGAAAATGAAAAGGTTACAGGCTGCCAACCTTTTCCATACCGACACAAGCGGACTAAAGCGAGCCTACCATTTGCAGTGCCTGGGGTGTCACAAGGAATTGGACGCCGCCAGCGGCTGTGAAGATTGTCACTCCAAAAAGGAGAGCACCCTGAAAGTATCTCTAGGCGATGGCAACGTGAAAACCAGTTACACGAGATGAACATAATATAAAAGGAAAATGGCATGAAAACAACCAGACGAAAATTTCTGCAGTTCACCGGGACGGCAGTCGGTGCTAGCCTGTTACTGGGGCCTAATAACACTTTTGGTTCGATTGCGAAAAAGGAGAACTTGCAACAGTATGCCATGCTGAACGACACCACCCGGTGTATCGGATGCCAGGCGTGTGAACAGGCCTGTGCTGAGCAAAGCGGCTTTCCATTATCGGACACGAAACCGGAAATCGATAATCAGAGAAGCACCGGCACAGAAGCACTTTCGGTGGTCAATGCCAATGCCACAAGCAAAGGTATAGTTTTCACTAAAACACAGTGCATGCACTGTGACCAGCCTGCATGTGTTTCAGCCTGCCTGGTAAACGCAATGTATAAAACTGACGAGGGCCCGGTGATCTGGCGCGAGGACAAGTGCATGGGATGCCGTTACTGCATGATCGCCTGTCCCTATGACGTGCCAAAGTTTGAGTATGGCAGCCTGAACCCGGAAATCAGAAAATGTATAATGTGTTATGACCGTCTCACCGAAGGCCAGATCCCGGCATGCGCTGAAGCCTGCCCCCAGGAAGCAATCCTTTTCGGCAGAAGGGGGGACTTGCTGGATATTGCCAGAAAACGGATTTCCGATCACCCCACAGAGTATGTCCGTCATATTTATGGCGAACA
>JAHEID010000016.1 GCA_024639555.1 Deltaproteobacteria bacterium | reverse complement strand
AATCATCAGCAGTCCCGTATGCTGATAATTACCTTCACCTGAGAATTCTTAAGAGGAACGATTATTTATGAAATACGTTGACTAATGTTGTTAGATAAAAGCAATATAACCATTTAATCATTTTCGGCAATAATAGCTGCGAAAATGGGAAATTGTGTCTGAGAAGTTCGCTTCAGAGCAGTATAGACGAAAAGAGTAAGAGGAAGAGTTACAAACCGCTGCTATGAAAACAAATCCCTGGAAATTGCTGGACCAGTACCCTGTGCCAATTGTAGAAGCGCTGGCAGCCCTCACACGGGAAAAATCTTCCCCCTGCTATATTGTCGGGGGCACAATCCGTGACTGGTTTATGGGGGTGGAGTCAAAGGATCTGGATATAACTGTTGCCCGTGATAGTTTTGTCTGGGCAGGTGAACTTGCCCGGGAACTGGGGGGTACATTTGTACCTATGGATGTAGAAGAAGACGTGGCACGGGTTGTTTGGCAGGAATTTTGCGTTGATTTTTCGTCGTTTCGAGAAGGGGCGAAAGCCATTGAAGAGGATCTTTTAAAAAGGGATTTCACCATCAATAACATGGCCGTCCAATTTCCCGCAAAGGTTCCAGACTCCTGGGATAGTATTGAACCACCTGAAATTCTTGATCCGGCTGGCGGGCAAAAGGATCTGCAGGACAAAACTATACGGAGTACCTCCTCTGCTGTTTTTGTAAGTGATCCCCTGCGACTGCTCAGAGCATACCGGTTTATGGCGAAGTTCGGATTCAGGATTGAGCCTTATACTGAAAAGCAGATACGGGAACACATTCATCTCCTTTACCTGGCTGCAGAGGAGCGGATTGCCTATGAACTTGATGCAATAATGGCAGCACCTGCCTCGACTAAGACCATAGAGGCCATGCATGAAAATGCGATTCTTGAAGAACTCATGCCGGAGTTGTACAGGGGGGTTGGCGTTACACAGCCTTCCAGCCATCACCTGGATGTTTTTGGACATGGGATTGCCGCCCTCAAACACATGGAGACCGTGCAAAAAGACCCTGGAGCATATTTTCCCGGGCAGGGAGAATTGCTCAGCGAATACCTGCAAAGGGATCGAAGAAGAATTCTGCTGAAATGGGCAGCCCTGTACCATGACCTGGGAAAACCTGAAACACATGAGATAAGGGAGGATCGAAACGGGCGCATCACTTTCTACAACCATGATAAAGAGGGCGCAAGGATCTTTGATATTATTGCAGCCCGGTTCAAGTGGCGCAGAGATGACAGGGATTTTGTATCCCGCTTAATTTCGATCCATATGTGGCCCTTTCATCTTAATAATGCCCGCAAGAAAACAGGATTAACACCTAAGGCGTATCTGCGTCTTATCAAAGCAGTGGGAGAAGAATATCCCGGGCTTTTTATGCTGGCCATGGCAGACAGCCTGGCAGGATGTGGAGCCGGCAAGCCCCCGGGGATGGAAGAAGATATTGCCGACTTGTTTTACGAGGTGGAGACCGTTTACCGTAAGACAATACGGCCGGTTCTGGCAAAAAGGGTGCTCACAGGAAATGATCTGATAGCAGTTTTCGGGCTTGATCCGGGGCCAGAATTCAGGAAAATATTTGACTGCCTTGAAAGTGCACAGGTGGAAGGGGACGTGCAGGATAGGGAACAGGCCCTGCGCTGGGTGGAAAACTATCTGAAATTACACAAATAATTTGATTTTATTCAGGGGCGCATTGTAGTATTTATGCATACCATACAATTAAAGCAGTCAGCTGAAATTAATACCGTATAACACTTACATAACAAAATGTGCCAGGACTTGGGAAATGGGCTGAAGAGTGCGTAAAGTTCAGGATTATTACTTTAAAAAGGCAAAAAAGGAGAACTATCCTGCCCGTTCAGTTTATAAACTGGAGGAGGCACATAAAAAGTACAGGTTTCTGAAAAGCGGTAGCGCAGTTCTCGATCTCGGCTGTCAGCCTGGCAGCTGGTCAATTTATGCTGCCAGAATAGTGGGCCCTAAAGGGCTTGTTGTAGGAGTTGACCTGCAAGAAGGGAAGAAGATAAGCATTGCCAAAGCAGCAGAGATTGTCTGGTTTTGCGATGATATCATGGCAGATAATATTGTCGAAAAAATACAAAAAACCAGGAAAAATTTCCAAACAATTCTCAGTGATATAGCTCCCCGTACCTCAGGAAATAAGTGGGTTGACCAGCAGCAGTCTCTCAACCTGGCTAGACGCGTCCTGGAACTGGCCGGGGAATTGCTCGAAAGCGGGGGGAATATCTATGTCAAAGTATTTGAAGGCGAAGATTTTAGGGAATTTGTAGATTCAGTGCGAAAGAGTTTCAAAACGGTTAAGATCGTTAAACCAAAAAGTTCAAGAAGTGAAAGCCGCGAGGTTTTTGTCCTGGGTATGGAATTTGTTAAAAACAGTCACCTGTAGGCAGTTATCATTATCAGGTTTTTATTAAAAAATGATTTTCCTTGAACCCTTGAACCTATGTAATTTTTACCTTTAAACACGAACCGGTTATTCCAGTTTGACGTTTTAATTGAACAAGGAGGAAATATACGTGTCGGGACATTCTAAATGGAGCACCATTAAGAGAAAAAAAGGTGCAATCGATGCTAAGCGAGGCCAAATCTTTACCAGGCTAATCAAGGAAATTACCGTTGCGGCCAGGATGGGAGGCGGTGATCCTGATGCCAATCCCAGGCTGCGTTCCGCCATTGCGACAGCCAAGGCTGAAAATATGCCCAAGGATAATATTGATCGGGCAATTAAGAAAGGTACCGGTGAGCTGGAAGGTGCGGTGTATGAAGAGATTACATACGAGGGGTATGGTCCGGGCGGCGTTGCTGTCCTGGTCGACTGTATGACCGACAATAAAAACCGGAGCGTGGCTGATATCAGGCATTTTTTCAGTAAAAGCGGAGGCAATCTCGGCGAGTTCGGATGTGTATCCTGGATGTTTGCCAAGAAAGGGACCATATTTGTCGACAAGGGAACCATAGACGAAGAGCAGCTCATGGACAAGGCCCTGGAGGCAGGCGCTGAGGATGTAGTTGAAGAGGATAATGCTTACCAGGTTGTCACAGCGCCTGAAGATTTTGAAACGGTAAGGGATGCCTTGGAGGAAGCTGGTATTCAATTTATTGAGGCTTCTGTTGCGATGGTTCCCAGTACCATAGTTGAAATTACAGAGGAAAAAATTGCCAAACAGATTTTAAGGCTTCTTGAAAAACTCGAAGACCATGAGGATGTCCAGAATGTTTATGCGAACTTTGACATTCCGGATGAAATAATGGAAGCGTTAGCGTAATTTATGATAATGGCTTAGCCAAGAGTCCATGATGAGTTTTGCAAACTTGTTAACTAATGTGTTGCGCTGCGCTACAATTTTCGGTAACGAGGGTTTTTCGTGTCGCATTCCTTATGGCCGGGGCTTCTTTTGTCTGAATTTTATTACCAATGTTTGAATGTCAAAAGGATTATAAAATATTGAGTGTATGTGTAACATCAATATTATTTTCTTGAATCAATAATAAAATAATCAATGCCTAAACAGGAAAGTCAGCGCATCCTTGGAATAGATCCCGGTTCACGTGCAACCGGTTACGGAGTAATAACGAAAAATGGGAACCGTCTGTACTATGTGATCTGCGGGGTAATCAGGCTTGGTGATAAATACTCTTTTTCTGACAGGCTTAAGATTATATTTGACGGTTTGTGCGAGGTTATTAATACCCATAAACCTACTGTAGCTGCTGTTGAGGATGTTTTTGTCGCTGCAAACCCTCGTACGGCCCTGAAATTGGGGCATGCCAGAGGAGTTGCCGTTCTGGCAGCCCTGCATAATGGTTTGAAGGTGCACGACTATACGCCAAGGATGGTGAAACAGGCTGTTGTAGGGTATGGTAATGCCGATAAAAAACAGGTGCAGCAGATGGTGCGCGTGCTTTTGCAGTTGTCCGCTTCGCCAAGTGCTGATGCGGCTGACGCCCTGGCTGTAGCCATGTGCCATGCAAACCAGACGATAATTGATGGGGAAGTAATAATAGGCTGAAGATAGTCTGCAGTTTGCAGATGGCAATAAGCAGATTTATTTTAAAGCTGACAGCTGATTGCTGAATGCTGATAACTTATGATTTTTAACCGAATGTTATGATTTCCTGTCTGAAGGGAGAGCTTTTTCATAAGTCACTGGAAAAGGTGACTATTCTCGTGAACGGTGTGGGTTACGAGGTATTCCTGTCAACGGCCAGTCTTGAAAAACTGCCGCATCTCGGGGAAGAGGTATTTCTGTACACCTATACCTACGTAAGGGAAGATATCTTGACGCTCTTTGGTTTTGTAGACCAGGATGAAAAGAAAATGTTTTTGCTGCTTATTAATGTGTCTGGTGTAGGGCCAAAACTGGCTTTATCCGTTTTATCGGGGATCCAGCCCGTTGACTTGGCCCGTGCCATAGCCACAAAAGATCTTGGCAGATTGACCGGGCTGTCAGGGGTTGGTAAAAAAACAGCTGAAAGGCTCTGTCTTGACTTGAAGGACAAGGTGGGATTCATTGCAGGGGCGGATGCAGAGTTCCCGGACCTTGAAGCAGGAATCCCGGTGGAAGACAGCAAGGAAAAAGATGTCATTTCCGCACTTGTTAATCTCGGTTATCCGCAGAGCCGGGCACATATTGCCCTGGCCGCCGTTAAAAGACGTTTTTCCCAGGAGTCTCTTGCTGAAATGCGGGTGGAAGAATTAATCCGGGAGACATTGAGGTCACTGGCATGATACACGAGGAAAGAATTGTCAGCGGCCAGGCCGAACCGGAAGATCTGACAGTTGACCAGGATTTGCGGCCCAAGAGACTTGCGCAGTATATCGGTCAGGAACTCGTCAAAAAAAACCTGTCGGTATTTATCCAGGCTGCCAGGGGGAGAAATGAAGCGCTTGATCATGTTCTTTTTCATGGTTTGCCGGGATTGGGCAAGACGACCATGGCCTACATTATTGCTCACGAGATGGGATCAAATATCAAAGTGACATCTGGGCCTGTCATTGAAAGGCAGGGTGACCTGGCAGCAATCCTGACCAGCCTGGAACCGGGGGATGTCCTATTCATTGATGAGATCCATCGTTTAAATCATGTGGTCGAGGAAATTCTTTATCCGGCCATGGAAGATTTTCAGCTGGACCTGGTGATTGGTCAGGGACCGGGAGCCCGGTCCGTTAAGATGGATCTGCCTCGGTTCACCCTCGTGGGAGCCACCACCCGTACAGGGCTTCTGACGCCGCCTTTGCGTGACAGGTTCGGCGTCATGCTGCGGCTTGAGTTTTATTCCACGGACGAATTGGTGCAGATTGTCAAACGCTCGGCAAAGATTCTGGGGCTGCAGGTGGATAATGCAGGGGCCAGGGAGTTGGGCAGAAGGTCACGGGGAACACCGAGGATAGCAAACCGTCTGCTGCGCCGGGTCCGGGATTTTGCTGAGGTGGGCGGACACTCGGTTATTACAGCCGAAGTTGCCGACAATGCCCTGGAGATGCTTGCCGTTGACAAAAAAGGACTCGATGATATGGACCGGCGCATTCTGCTGACTATCATTGATAAGTTTGACGGTGGCCCGATAGGCATTGAAACGCTGGCCACAGCAGTGAGTGAGGAAAAAAGCACCCTTGAGGATGTGTACGAACCATTTCTGATCCAGTCAGGTTTCCTGATCCGCACCCCGAGGGGAAGAATGTCCACTGCTTTAGCCAGTGAGCATTTCGGACGCCCTTTTAGTAAGAAGGAAGATCCGCCCAGCCTTTTTTGATTGAATATTGAAGATTGAAAATTGAAAAATCAGGGTAAAATTACAAAAATATAAAGAAGATTTTATTTTTGCTGAAAGGTGAGTGCGCTTAGCTGAAAGCACAAAAAATGGTACTGTCATGATAAAGAAATTGACAATTCAGGATATCATCTCGATGAAAAATGGTGAGAAAATCTCCATGCTCACCGCGTATGATGCCAGTTTTGCAGGGTTGATCGACGCAGCCGGCATTGACATGGTTCTTGTCGGTGATTCTCTGGGTATGGTGCTTCTCGGTTATAATTCGACCATACCGGTGACCATGGAGGAGATGCTGCATCATTGCAAGGCTGCCGGTAAAGGAGTCAAACGCGCTGTTCTGGTCGGAGATATGCCGTTTATGTCCTATCAGGTTACCAAAAGCGAGGCAATAACCAATGCTGGACGTTTTCTGAAAGAGGCCGGATGTGATGCAGTCAAGCTGGAAGGCGGTACAGAGGTGTGTGATACGGTCAAAGCCATTGTCAAGGCCGGAATTCCCCTCATGGGACATATCGGTTTGACTCCACAGACCGCTTCGCAACTGGGTGGCTACAAGGTGCAGGGCAGGGATGCTGATTCTGCCCGGCGACTGTTGCAGTCAGCCAGAGACCTGGAGGCTGCAGGTGTTTTCGCAATTGTCCTGGAATGCATACCTGCGCAACTCTCAGAAGCAATTACCAGGATGATTTCCATCCCAACCATTGGTATTGGCGCCGGAAAACACTGCGACGGCCAAGTGCTGGTAACCCATGACATGCTGGGCATGTTCGAGAAATTCATCCCTTCCTTTGTGAAACAGTTTGCCAATCTGGCGCCACAGATCAAGGAAGCGGTTGCTGATTATAACGAAGAAGTAAAGAACGGGAATTTCCCGGCAGAGGAACACAGTTTCAACATGCAGCTTGATGTCCAGAGTTTGTTCGAGGACTGAAAAAATCTGAACACAAGTAAATTATTTTAGAACAAGAAATAAAACTATGAAAACACTGCAGAGCTCAGAAATTACAGTAGCAGTAAGGGCATTAGCCATGAGCGCTTCATGCGATCTTGAGCCTGACATCCTGGATAAACTGCTTGCTGCTCGGGATCGTGAGAAATCTCCTTTGGCAAAAAACGCCTTGGAAATTCTAGTGACAAATGCCAACATTGCAAGTCGTGAACAGATCCCTGTCTGCCAGGACACCGGGATCGGAGTTGTTTTTGTCACCATTGGCCAGGAAGTGATTGTTGAAGGGAACCTTGAAGAGGCAATCCAGGAAGGTATTCGCGCCGGTTATGCGGAAGGCTTTTTGCGTAAGTCGGTCTGTGATCCGGTGACTCGGAAAAATACAGGCACCAATGTGCCGGCTGTTATTCATCTTGAAATGGTGCCCGGCGATAAACTGCGTATCGGGTTTCTGCCAAAAGGCTGCGGCAGTGAGAATATGAGCGGCCTGGTAATGTTACCCCCGTCTGCAGGTATACCAGGTGTTGAGGAGTACGTTGTGCAGAAAGTAAAGGATGCCGGCTCCAATCCCTGCCCGCCGGTGGTAGTTGGCGTGGGGTTGGGTGGAACCTTTGAAAAGGCGGCGCTGTTGGCCAAAAAGTCACTTATGCGGCCATTGGGTGATCCCAACCCCGATGCAAAGGTCGCTGAGATTGAACAGAACATTATGCAGAGAATAAACCAGGAAGGGCAGGGCGTTATGGGTTGGGGCGGAGTGAACACCGCACTGGCAGTCCATATGGAAACATACCCCACCCACATAGCCAGTCTGCCGGTGGCGGTTAACATCCAGTGTCATGCACACAGGCATAAAGAGATAGAACTATAGTAATGCAGGAATGATTTTGCCGAATTTACTTTGTCATTTGTTTTTCAAAGTTTAATTATAGCGGAACAACCTGTTGTGCTGCAACGAAGGGGCAGGACGATTGATATCGCTATATTCAGCAACCTTATTCGTGCTGCTGGACTAGCTAAAATATTAGTGGCTCAAAATTATGGATACTGAAATGCAAAGACCTAAAATTGACAAGGGATTTTTTGAAAATTTACACCCCATTTCAATTCCGTTTGAGGAAAATGTCCTGCAAACCTTAAAAGCCGGAGACTTGGTGAGCTTGTCCGGGAGTCTATACACTGGCCGGGATCAAACGCACAGAAGGCTTGTTGCCCTGTTGGACGAAGGCCGGGAACTGCCGATTGAACTGCAGGGACAGCTGCTTTACTATGTTGGGCCAAGCCCTGCAAAAGAGGGCCAGGTTATAGGTGCAGCAGGGCCCACTACTAGTTACAGGATGGATGCCTATACCCCAAGGCTTTTGGAACTCGGATTGAAGGGTACCCTGGGAAAGGGCTCACGTTCCATGCCGGTGCGGGAGGCCATGAAAAAGCATGGGGCTGTTTATCTTGCAACCGTCGGGGGTGCCGGTGCACTCCTGTCTAAATCAATAATTAAGAGCGAACTGTTGGCATTTGAGGATGCCGGCCCTGAAGCATTATTCCGATTTGAGGTGCTTAATTTTCCTGCGGTGGTCATTAACGATCTTGAGGGTAATGATTACTATGAAATGGTAACAGCGGAAAGGTTGGGGGTGAAATATGAAAAGACAATTTGATGTAGCATTTACAGCGAAGATTTTATTGATCTGTTTATTATTTGGTGTGATGCTTGCCGTGCAGTCAGTTGCAGCCAGGGAAATAGCCGGTGTTGCCGTGCCTGAATCTGTCTCCTTAGAAAACAAGGTACTGGTGCTTAACGGAGCAGGAATCCGTAAAAAACTTTTTATGAAAATCTATGTCTGCGCCCTGTATCTCTCAGCCAAACGTACGGCTGCCAGTGAAATACTTGCTGATCAAGAAGCTAAACGCATTGTCATGAACTTTCTTTATAAAGAGGTAGGCGTTGAAAGGCAAGTCGAAGGCTGGAATAAAGGTTTTCGTGATAATAATAGCGCAGAAGAACTAAAAGGGCTGCAAGACCGTATCAACCTGTTCAACTCACTCTTTACAACAGTACATAAAGGGGATGTGATACGGTTTGACTATATACCTGAGGAAGGAACCCAGGTGTGGATCAATGACTCCTTAAATGGCACTGTTCCGGGTGAGGATTTCTTTGCTGCACTCCTGAAAATCTGGCTGGGACCAAAGCCGGCTCAGGCAGACCTCAAAGATGCCATGCTGGGGAATGCGTATTAAAAAAGGAAAAAGTATTCAATTGGCTGCAGAAGAAGAGATTTTAGCATTTTTTGCTGAAAACTGCCGACTGTCGACTTTTTATTTTATCTTTTAACCTAATCGTTTCATCAAATCCGGCAGTCTGTCAAAATACCTGCCAACATCCTCCGGGCGATGTGCATCCGAGCCTGCCACCAGAGGAATATTCCGGGTAACGGCCTTTTGAAGAATAGTCAGCGAGGGATAGGGCTGTTCCTTAGTCTTGTAGCCTGAGGTGTTGACTTCTAGAGCCATTTTTTTGCGGGCCACAGCATCGAGAAGCTTATCTATGAGAACATAATGGTCAGGAGTAAATCTGATATCAGGATGATGGCGGAGGACCGCGTCAATGTGACAGAGAACCTGTCCGGGAAGCTTTTCAACAGCTTCCCGCAGGTCGTTATAGTATCTGCTGACCACTTCATCCACACCGTATTGATCAAGGGCATCTATGTTAACCTGTTTGCGGCTGACCATATTGAGGTGGCCGGAATCGGTCTCCAGAAAGTGGTAGGAAATACCAACGCGATCCCAGGTGTACAGGGCAAGTTTCTGTTGGATTTTTTCTAGAAAGCGAGGGTTGTAGCCAACTTCCACTCCTAGCCCGATTTCAATTTTACCCTGGTATTTTTTCTGGAGACGTTTCCCCTCTTTATGATAAAAATTAAAATCATCTTCAGTGAGCCAGGTGGATTCAAAGTAACTAATACCGATTTCGAGATGTTCAAGAAAAATGAGTTTGCGCAGTCCCAGCTTTAAAGCATACAGAACATACTCTTCCATCTCGCCCCGGGCATGGTTGCACAGGTTTGTGTGGACATGGCCGTCTACTTTTGTGTCAATTATGGGAGTTTGCATTATATACACATAACAGTGAAAAATGATTAAACACAAGACAGCAAAAGCATAAAATTAATTCTATGCGCTGCGATGCTGACGGTCAAAAGAAAACCTTTTGGGGTTTTATGAAAACAAGATAAGGCGTGAAAGAACTGTGAATGCAGATTAAATCAGGAATTTCCGCGTGGATAAAAATGCAGTATCCCGTTTATTTCCGTAGTATCGCAAAACCTCCCAACTTCAAATTCCAGGGCGGCAAGCTGGTCAATATTTTTTATTTCGAGTTGTAGTACTTGACCGTCCAGAAAATGGTAGAGCAGGGTCTGCACTTTCGAAATGTCAATTGTGTTTGGCAGAAAGTTCAATGTGAAATCCTCCTTTCTTGATTGGACCGGCAATCCCTAAATACATAATAAGAATGGAATACCATTGAGACTCATTCTCATTATATAGTAAGTAGTATTTTCCATAAGGCAAGCTGCCTGAAAAAGAAATTTGTCTGAATCCGTGATGGAATCCACTTGTAACCATCTGTTAAATTGCAGGCATTAACTCCTTGCTTACTGATGACAGAAAGTGACTTTATCATGGAAATATAAATGAACCACCCAGCAGGGTCGCCATTTTCATTTCAGCTGCTGAGCCATCCTACGTCCAGCATAGTTTGCCGCAGCTTTCTGGGTTTTTCTTTGCCTGGGTGTCTCAACTACATCCAGGGGAAGCAGGTTTTCAGGGTATTACCAGATATTATGAAGATAATGAATTTGACAAGTTGGGTGGTTGATGATTAATGTGAAATGTTGAGTTGAAGATGTATTCAATATTTTCTGTATTGCACCGTGAAATTAAGCAGACTTCCCACCTGAAAAAGTGGGATTGAAGTTTGTTGAGCAACAAAAAAGCTATTTAGAAAGCAAGGAAAGAATCATGAACGAAAAGAGTCTATTCGGCAAAGAGAAGACATTGTTTCATAAAGAAAAAAACCTGTTCGGCAAGGATAAAAATCCAAGCAACATCCTCCCTGCAAAATATACCCTTGAAAGCCAGATCCACTTCCGCTGCCATCCGGGTGTGTCCTGTTTCACAGAATGCTGCGGAAATATAAAAATAGTATTGACCCCGTATGATATTTTACAGATACGCAAGCGATTGGATATGGAGGCGGCAGAATTTCTGCATGTCTATACTGAGCCCACCTACCTGGAAAAAACCGATTTTCCCGGTGTTACAATTAAATTGACTGAAGAGGGAAGGTGCCCATTTATTAAATCAAAAACCGAAGGGTGTATGATTTATTCGGACCGTCCCTCTGCCTGCCGTTACTATCCGGTAGGTATGGCGAATTTTCATGAGGGCGCCCAAGAGGGACAGGCCGCGGAGGAGTTTTATTTTGTAGTCAAAGAGCCTCATTGTAAAGGGTTTGAAGAGGACAAGACCTGGACCATCAGAGAGTGGCGCCAAGACCAGGGTGTTGACCTGCGCGATAAGATGAATAAAGGCTGGATGGAAATTGTCATGAGGAGAAAATCATTCGGGTACCAGGCGACCTTAAGTGAGCAGGCCAAGCGGATGTTCTTCATGGCCTCAACCGACCTGGACCAGTTCCGCTCATTTGTCTTTGACAGTTCCTTTCTGGAAACTTACGATGTAGACCAGGAAACTATTGATAAGATTAAAGAGGATGATATTGAACTACTTATGTTCTCCTATAAGGTCATTGCTTCAATGCTTTTTGGAACAGAGGACGTCAAAGTAAGACCGGATGTTTTGAAGGCAAAGGTGGAAGCCATTAAAAAGGACCAGAAAGAGACAGGCAAGACCATGGAGGAGCGTGCCGAGGCTGATTTGCAGGGGATCAAGGAAGAATGGGCCAAGGCAAAAGAGGCGCAATCCAACTGATATTTTACTCTACATATATTAAAAAAGGGCGGCAGGTTTTCCTGCCGCCCTTTTTTAATAATTACAAAAAATTAATAATAAATTACTTTCCAGGCTCAAGTGCCTTGAAACGTCCATTAAGGAAATTCCAGGCTTTTTCCACATCCTTCTGAGCCATAGCCATGAGTTCGTCCGCATGGGTTGGATTCATCATCTTCAGCATCCGGTAGCGGTTTTCATTTAAGGCATAATCTGCAAACGGCATGGAAGGCGCCTTGCTGTCTATGTGCAGAGGGTTCTTTCCTTGATCTTCCAGATCAGGATTGTAACGGTACAGGGGCCAATGGCCGCAGGCCACGGCATTTTTCTGCTGGTCAAGACCCTTGGCCAGGTTGAGCCCGTGATTGATGCAGTGGGCATAGGCAATGATCAGGGAAGGTCCGTCATATGCCTCGGCCTCGGCAAATGCCTTGACTGCCTGGGTCGGGTTGGCTCCGATGGCCACCTTGGCTACATAGACATTGCCGTACGTGGAGAAGATCATGCCGATATCCTTCTTGGGCATCTTCTTGCCACCGGCAGCAAACTGCGCTGTTGCAGCTCTTGGTGTGGATTTTGACATCTGGCCACCGGTGTTGGAGTAAACCTCGGTATCCAGGATCAGGACATTGACATTCTCGCCGGAAGCCAGCACGTGATCCAGGCCTCCGTAACCGATATCATAGGCCCAGCCGTCACCACCGATGATCCAAACAGATTTTTTCACCAGGTAGTCGGCAACATTGGTGAGCCGTTTTGCTATAACAGAAGCGCTGCCGGCCAGTGTTTCTTTAAGAACAGCAACCCTTTCCCTCTGTGCTTCGATCTCACCCTGGGTTGACTGGGATGCCTTGGTCAGTTCGTTGACAGTTTTTTTGGTAATGATCTTTTCAGCCGCCGCAGCATCTAAAAGTTCAATTGCCTGGGAAGCCATCTTGCTTACCGTGTTGCGCATGCCCAGCCCGAATTCAGCATTATCCTCAAACAGGGAATTGGACCATACCGGACCGCGTCCGTCGGCTCTTTTGGCGTAGGGCGTGGTGGGCAGATTGCCGCCGTAAATGGAGGAACATCCCGTGGCATTGGCGATCATCATTCTGTCGCCGAACATCTGGGTGGCAAGCTTGATATACGGGGTCTCGCCGCAACCGGCACAGGCACCCGAGAACTCGAACAGCGGCTTCAGGAGCTGGCTTCCCTTGATGGTGGAAGGATCGATATCGCTGTTTGGAACTTCGGGAAGCTCCAGGAAGTACTTCACATTAGCAGATTCCTGCTTGCGGACCTTGTCGTTATTATCGGTCATTTCCAGGGCTTTTTTCTTGGCCGGACATTCATACACACAGAGCGTACAACCGCAGCAGTCTTCGGTAAACACCTGGATAATCGCCTTGCGGCCCTTGAACTGCTTGCCGACTGCATTGGCTGTTTTGAGGCTCTTGGGGGCTTTTTTCAGGTCTGCCGACTTTACCATCTTCATGCGGATTGCTGCATGGGGGCAGACGAGAGAGCAGCGACCGCACTGGATGCAGTTTTCAGGCTTCCATACCGGTACATGTACCGCGATGTTGCGTTTTTCATACTGGGTGGTGCCGGTGGGCCAGGTGCCGTCAGCAGGCATCTGGGAAACCCTGATCTCTTCACCCTTGCCCTGGATCATCTTGGCAGTGACATTCTTGACAAAGTCTGGAGCATCTGCAGAAACTGTGGCCGGTTTTTCATGACCGCCGACACTTTTCGGAATTTTAACCTCGACAATATTTTTTACTGCCGTGTCCACCGCTGCATAGTTCATATTGACGACCTTGTCGCCTTTCTTGCCATACGTTTTCTTAATTGCGTCCTTGATAGCCTTGATAGCCTGCTTCTGGGTAAGAATGCCTGAGATCAGGAAGAAGGCGGTCTGCATGATCATGTTGATGCGGGCGCCAAGACCGATGGCCTCGGCAAGCTTGATGGCGTCGATAATATAGAACTTGGCTTTTTTGTCGATAAGCTGCTTCTGTACCTCGGCCGGTAGTTCCTTCCATACCTGGTTTTTCTTAAAGGTGGTGGTCAGCAGGAAGGTGCCGCCTTGCTCGAGGTTGGACAGCATGTCATATTTGTCCAGGAAGGTAAAGTTATGGCAGGCAACGAAGTTTGCCTTGTTGATAAGGTAGGGCGCCACAACCTGGTTCTTGCCAAAGCGCAGATGACTTGTGGTGATGGAGCCGGACTTTTTGGAGTCATAGACAAAGTAGCCCTGGGCACTGTTGTCGGTCTCGGTTCCGATTATCTTGATGGTGTTTTTGTTGGCGCCGACCGTACCGTCTGCGCCCAGGCCGAAGAACATGGCCCGGTAAACATCATCACCCTCGATGTTGTAGGATTTGTCGTAATCGAGGCTGGTGAAAGCCACATCATCATCAGGTCCGACACAGAAGTGGTTTTTCGGGGCCCAGGAAGCCATGTTGTCATAGACAGCTTTTACCATGGCCGGGGTGAACTCGGCAGAACCGAGGCCGTAGCGGCCGGAAAGGATCATGGGCTGCAGGTTGACGATTGAGGACTCTACAGCCTCACCCACTGCGGCTCTTACATCGAGGTAAAGCGGCTCACCTGCGCTACCGGGCTCCTTGGTGCGGTCAAGAACGGTGATGCGCTGAACCGTTGACGGCATGGCATTTACCATGGCTTTTAAATCAAAGGGGCGGAAAAGACGGACAATGAGAAGACCAACTTTCCTGCCCTGGGCGATAAGGTGCTCGGCAGTTGCAGCAACGGTTTCAGCACCGGAACCCATCATTACAACAATATCCTCGGCTTCCGGGTCTCCGTAGTAATCAAAAAGGTGGTACTGGCGGCCGGTCAGCGCAGCAAATTTATCCATGGTTTCCTGGATAATGCCGGGAATAACAGAGTAATACTTATTGACTGTTTCACGGCCGGTGAAGTAAACATCCGGGTTCTGGGCCGTACCGCGCATCATCGGACGGTCAGGGGACAAGCCGCGCTGACGGTGGGCGATGACAAGGTCCTCATCAATCACTTCCTGCATGTCTTCATAGCTCAACTGCTCAACTTTCTGGATTTCGTGGGAGGTCCGGAAACCGTCGAAAAAGTGCATGAAAGGAACCCTGGATTTCAGGGCAGCCTGGGTGGCGATCAATGCCATATCCTGGCATTCCTGGACGTTCTGTGAACAGAGCATGCCCCATCCGGTCTGGCGGACTGCCATGACATCACCGTGGTCACCAAAGATGGAAAGACCCTGGCAGGCAATGGAGCGTGCCGTGATGTGGAAAACCGTTGGGGTTAACTCGCCGGCCAGCTTGTACATGTTGGGCATCATCAAAAAAAGACCCTGCGATGCGGTAAAGGTGGTGCACAAAGCCCCTGTTGTCAGGGACCCGTGCAGAGACCCTGCAACACCACCCTCTGACTGCATCTGAGTTACTGCCGGCACAGAGCCCCAAATGTTTTTCTGGCCGGCTGTGGCTTTAGCATCAGCCTCAGCAGCCATAGGGGATGAAGGGGTTATTGGATAGATTGTGATGATTTCGCTGGTGGCATAGGCTACATGGGTGCAGGCCTGATTGCCGTCAATGGTTACCATTTTTCGAGACATGTTATACTCCTTGTTTTAATTGTGTGATGAAATATTCTGCTTATTATTTAATATTATTTTTGGCAGTTCTTGGGTGCTTTATTATCTGAAAACATTTTTTTAAAAAAAGGAAACTGAAAGTATAAACCGAAAATAAAATGAAATGCCAATAAATTTCTGCTGTTTTTAAAAATATTCGATTTGTTTTTAACAAATACAGTGAATATAAAAAGCAGATACGCATATATCAAACCGTTCCCTTGAGATTTTTATTTCCGGAAAAGTAATTTCTTGATTCTGTAGGGATGACAAAAATTCTGCAAGAATTAGGTATTGCAGGTTTTAGCTGTTGAATTTTACCGGCTGAGTGGGTAGCATCTCAAGGCCTGAAAAGTACTATTTAAATTGTTGGCCCGGCACCCTCTGAATAATAGTAAATGAACACCGCAAAGCCTTTTTCAGATAAATTTCTGCATTCTCTGTTCGCCGGACTTGCCGGGAAAGAGTCGTTTGTGTTTCTCGAGTCAACACGGGTGACGTCTGAAAACCATTTATCCTATCTATTTTGTGAGCCTGTACAAAGGTTGGTCTGCACTCCGGAAGATGATCCGGCCATTTTTTTCAGCAAGGCCCAGGAGAAGCTGGGCCATGGTTTTTACCTAGCCGGCTATGTAAGCTATGAATTCGGTTATATGCTTGAGCCCATCCTGGCCAGGTCCTTCGTGCCGCGCCTGCCTTCGGATCACTCGTGCGCTCCGCTCCCCCTCGCTGATTTAAGTGTATTCAATAAGCCCAAAATTTATGATCACCAGACCGGATCCTTTAAAGGTTCAGATTCATGGCCGTCAGGTCAAGGATCTGGGTCAGGAGCAGCCTTTAGTATTGATAATCTGCGCTTGAATCTGGAAAGGGAGAAGTACCTTGAGGCAATTCACAGGATTAAATCCTACATTGAAGAGGGCGACACCTACCAGGTGAATTATACCCTCAAGCTCCTGTTTGATTTTTCAGGCTCGGTGTCTGAATTTTATTGCAGTCTGCGGCGAAACCAAAGTGTCTCTTACAGTGGCCTGATAAAAAACAAGGGGACGACAATCCTTACTTTCTCGCCCGAGCTTTTTTTCAGAAAAAAGGGAAATCAAATTAATGTCCGCCCTATGAAGGGCACGATGCTTCGGGGCAGAACCATTTCTGAGGACAGGGAGTTTGCCGAATTCCTGCATCATGATATCAAGAATCGCAGCGAGAATGTCATGATCGTTGACTTGCTGCGCAACGACCTGGGACGCCTCAGCCGCATGGGAGGTGTGAGTGTACAGTCCCTTTTTGATGTTGAAACCTATGAAACCCTGCACCAGATGACTTCAAGCATCAGGGGGCAAGTGAACCATTCCGTTTCCGTGGAGGAAATGTTCAAGGCCCTGTTTCCCTGCGGTTCCGTAACCGGAGCGCCTAAGATCAGGACCATGGAAATTATCCGGGAGCTGGAAACTGAAGACCGTGGTGTCTATACGGGAGCCATAGGGTTTATTTCACCGGATGGTGAAGCGGTTTTCAATGTGCCTATCCGTACGCTTGTACTGCAGGGGAATAAGGGTGAGATGGGAATCGGTTCCGGCATTGTCTGGGATTCTGACCCGATGGGTGAATGGGAGGAATGCAAGTTGAAAGGGCGGTTTCTCACCAGTCCTGCACCGGAATTTAAACTCATTGAAACAATGCTTTGGCGGCCTGAATCAGGTTACTGGCTGCTCGATCTACACCTTGACAGGCTTGCAGAATCGGCAGGCTATTTTGCCTATCCATTGGAGCTTGAAAAAGTCAGAGAAGCGCTTCAAGACTTAATCGCGGATTTTGCCAGTACCACACCCGTAAAAAGCCAGAGGGTGAGGCTTACTCTTTCAAGAGCAGGGGAGTTTGCAATTACGCATTCCGAATTGCATGAAAATTATCTGCCTGAGGTTGAACCGGCAGTAGTAATGCAGCAGAAAACAGGCAAGGATATTCCAAAGGTGATTTTTTCCTGCATAAACACCGATTCCAATTCAGTTTATCTCTACCACAAAACCAGCCTGCGCAAGCTTTATGATGATGAACGCACCCAACTTGTTGATAATAAGGGGTATTACGAGGTTCTTTTTATGAATGAGAAAGGAGAGGTCACCGAGGGCAGTTATACCAATATTTTTCTGCAAAAAGAAGGCAGACTGCTTACGCCGCCTGTTTCTTGCGGATTGCTTCCCGGAGTGCTCAGGCGATATCTGCTGCAGCAATATCCGGAATTCGTTGTGGAGAAAACGCTTACAGGAAAGGACCTTGAGCAGGCGGAAGCTGTTTATGTCGGCAATTCCGTACGAGGGCTGGTGAGAGTGACTTTTCAGGCTAAAGGGTGAAGGTTAACTGGCAGTGGGCAGTTATCTTCAGGCATTATAAAACAAGCTTTACCTGGGAATGTGCCTTTAAGGCCTCATAGATGGAGTTGCGCTCCGCTTCACTCTGGACAGTTACTTCAAGGTTAAGGCAATGGTATTTCCCGGTACGACTGCTGCTGGAAGATGAAATATCGCAGGAATCGCCACTGGCTATGTGCAACAGGGCCTGGTGTAATCTTTCCGGATCGAACCCGATGACCTTGTAAAGCCACCGGCAGGGATATTGGATCTGAACCTTGCTCATATTGTCTTTGTTTTCCATGACCGTATCACAACCCATCGAAGCGTTTGTGTTTGCCCGAGGAAAAATAATTTTCCTCAGGGTCTGACACAAATAATAAAAATGAATTATATATATAAAATAAATTCATAACAAATAAAACCATCTACAGTTGAGGCGGTGAAAAAAGATTTTTATTTGTTGAGATAACTGGTAAAGCCATATAACAGTAAGTATATATATTTATTATGGGCAGAAGATCTTCTTTCTGATCTTTCTTGCCGATTAATAAAGTTCTTCGGAAAAACGCCTTCAATGATAGGGCGTTACTGAAGGAGGGAGTCATCTGGCGACCTGCAGGCGAAGAACACAAAAGTATTGAGCAAAGAGAGTTATGCACCGTTTACTGAGCGCCATATTGTTACTCCTGTGTTTTGTTAGTATGTCCGTTTCCGTTTGCCCTGTTGCAGCTGAAGAGCATCATCCCTTCCAACCGGGCGAAAAGATGCATTTTGTTCTGAAATATGGTGCAATACCTGCAGGAGAGGCTACCCTTGAAGTGCACGAAATGGATGAAATAAAAGGGGTGAAGGCCTATCATTTTGTCATGACCGCCCGATCAAACTCATTTATTGATATCTTTTTCAAGGTCAGGGACCGCATTGATTCTTATGCTGATGCTAACATGAACCATTCATTATATTACAAAAAGGACCAGAAGGAAGGCAAGACAAGGAGAAACATAAAGGTTGACTTTGACTGGGAAAAAAATGAATCGACATATGTAAATTTTGATACTGAACCAAAGGTTGTAAGCTTGCTGCCAGGGACCTTTGATCCATTGTCCGTTTTTTATTATTCACGCTTGCTTGATTTTGAAAAAGTAGGTGAACTTGAACATCCGGTGACAGATGGAGAAAAAAACCTGATGGGCATTTTGCGCATACTAGGTAAGGAAACAATAAGTGTTCCGGCAGGCACTTTTGAGACCTTGGTGCTTGAGCCTGACCTGCAGAAAGTGGAAGGTGTTTTTTCAAAGAAGCAAAGGGCGAAGATAAAGCTTTGGGTCACAAATGATGAACGCAGGTTGCTGGTGCAGATGAAGAGTAAGGCAATAGTTGGCAGTTTTAGGGCAGAACTTGTCGCGGTTGAAGGGCATCAACCGGTAGAAGTAAGCAGTCTGGAAAATGGTGAGTAATCTAATGCATTGGCGCAAGAGGCATTCTGCAGGAGTCAGCAACTGGGGAGGAGAGACAAGTGAATGAGATGGAATACGAAGATGATTCCAGTGAATTCGATGGTTTTAACACTTATTTCAGCAAGGAAAACAGACAGGTATTGGTTAAGACCATAGACGGTTCTTTAATTCGCGGCAATATTAACCTAAACAGTGAGTCGATACCCATGGACAGGGTAAGCGACCTTCTCATCAAGGGGCAGAACAGGTTCCTCATCATGTATAATGCCTCCTTGGGCGACAGAAAAGATGCTGCGGTTATCATCAATAAATCGCAGATTGTCTGGGTCATGGAAGAAGAAGGGACGCTGAGAAAAAGCTAGAGGCATTAACTTGGGTTGTTTTGGGCTCTCCTTTCAGGCTACGCAGTGCGAAGAGCCAGGGGCATGGGAGAAAGAATATTTTATTTGCGGCGGATCTTTTTTAATAAACAGTCAAAACTTTCAGCGCAGTCCTCGTTGATCTTCTTCATATATTTTATGTTGTTCATGATTGATTCTGCATACAGGTCACGATCAATATTCCAGCGTTTCTTAAAATGAAACAGGGCTGCAGAGGATACATTGCCCATTTCCTCTGCCAGCCGTGTCCTTGCCACAGAATGATAGAACTCCCCTGTATTCTTGAAAAGCTCAAGGGGGGTCTCAAAGCCCGGCATCCTGGCCTCTTTGAACTCCAGGAAGAGCAGGGGAAGTTTTTCCAGGTAGTTCCTGTCAGCAATCTGGGCAATCAGGTCGGCTGAACCGAGAACCTTGCCCATTGACCTTATTTCATCAGACCTGAAGGGTATCTCTGTTAAGGGTAATGTAAGGTTTGTGCACATGATAATATGGCTACAGTCACTAATGTCCTCTGCTGAGAAACCCCTCGCGGTAAGGTATTTCCCCATGAACCCGATGGAGCGCTCTTCATGGCCGATGGTATATTGCGCTCCGGTACCTCCCCGTTCTTTTTTGGTTTGGATCAGGCCCGTGTCGTGGAACAGGGCGGCAATAAGACCTAGTTCAATTATCCTGGAAGAAAACATCTGCCCCTGAACATGGAGACCATGTATAAGCCTGGCTGTTGCAAGGGTGACACTGCAGGTGTGTTCCAGGTTGTGATACTTGGTGTTGCTGGCTCGGTAGCCCGGAAAATCGCCGTTAAAGAGACAAACAATGTCACTATAGACCTTTTTCAGAAACGAAGTATCGTAATCCGGGTCAACCAATGTCAAAGTTTTTATTATCTCAGCATATGTCCCGCTGTGAGAGTTGGTATTTGTCAGATCGTCGAGTTTCATAACCATTACGTTGATCTCATCTCAACTTGTTGAGTTTAAAGGAAATAATAGCTGGTAACATATCAAAGTAATTATTTCCATATTCTTTTCATTGATGTTAAGCAATTATTGTGCCTGAATCCGCGATATTAGAACCTTTATGATGTACTTTTAACGGAAGTTAGATATAGTAAAACATGTCTTTATCTTCAGCAATTGACCTGCATATTCATTCAACCTTTTCAGACGGTATGCTCAAGCCGGCGGAAGTCGTAGATCTTGCTGAGTCGCAAGGTTTGAAAGCCGTTGCCATAACAGATCATGATACGGCCGCCGGCACAGATGAGGCTATGCAAAGGGGGAGTGAGAAGGGAATTGAAGTGATTGCCGGCATTGAAGTAAGCTCATGGCATGGTGACACCTCAATGCATATACTTGGTTACCGTTTTAAACATGGGGATAATAAGTTTAACAGCCGGTTGCAGCTGCTACAGGACGGGAGAGAATCCAGGAATGCCAGGATAATTGAAAATCTTAACAAACTTGGCATCAGGGTTGATCTGAGTGAATTGCTCCAGTATTCAGAGTATGGGCAGACAGGCCGCCCGCATATTGCCCGGCTGCTGGTTGATAAAGGGGTGACAAAAACAATTGACCTGGCATTTAAGTATTATCTGCGCAGGGGAGCAGCAGCATATGTCGAGAGATTCAGATTTTCTGCCCATGATGCCATTAAAATGATTCGCGAAGCAGGCGGGATAGCTGTTTTGGCCCATCCATCCAGTCTTGATCCCACATTGCGTTCAATACCTTTATTACTGAAAAATCTGTGCAAGATGGGGCTTGAAGGTGTTGAGGTGTATTATCCCTCCCATAGCCCAAAAGCAGTAAAAGCTCTTTTGAAGATGGCAGATGAAATGGGCCTGCTTTTAACAGGGGGCAGCGACTTTCACGGCATGGAGCGGTCGGGTTATAATACAGATGATTGGCTGCATAAAACCCATGTTCCATATGATATTGTCACGGCGATGAAAAAAATGGACGGGGAATAAAAAATTTTATGAGTATCACATTGTCCTGTTAAAGCTGAATTGTGAGTATTTTTAATTAAGGATGACAGAGCCATGAATACCATTTTGGTTGTTGATGATGAACCTAATTACCTGATTGTACTCTCGGAGCTCCTTAAAGAGGAAGGGTTTGAGGTCATGACCGCCCAGAGAGGGGAAGATGGGTTGAAGATTGTGGCGGAGACCGATCTTGATCTGGTTATAACTGACATGCGCATGCCCGGCATGGACGGCTTAGCACTATTAAAAGCAGTTAAATTGTACAATAAGTACCTGCCTGTAATCATGATTACAGCCTTCGGCGAGGTGGAGAAAGCCGTAGTTGCCATGAGGGCAGGTGCCTATAACTACCTTGTCAAGCCATTCAACAACGAGGAACTGTTGTTGAATATCAGAAAGGCTATTGAGCATTTTTCGCTGTTGCGTGAAAACCTGCGGCTGCGTGACGAGGCAAGGGTAAGGTATGGTTTTGCCAGTATTGTCGGCAAAAATGCCAGGATGCAGGAAATTTATCAACTTATCGAAAAGGTCGCGCCAACCCCGGCTTCGGTCCTGATCACAGGAGAAAGCGGTACAGGCAAGGAGTTGGTTGCCAGGGCAATTCATATCAACAGCCCCAGGGAGAAGTCACCTTTTATTTCTGTAAACTGTGCCGCCCTGCCTGAAACTCTGCTTGAAAGCGAGTTGTTCGGACATGAAAGAGGGGCCTTTACCGGCGCCACTTCCATGCGCAAAGGCAGGTTTGAACTTGCTGATGCCGGGACACTGTTTCTCGATGAAATTGGTGATATCCCGCTTCCTCTCCAGGCAAAACTACTGCGGGTCCTGCAGGAACGGAGTTTTGAAAGGGTAGGAGGTACACACCCCATAAATGTAGATGTCCGTATCATTACCGCCACAAACAGGGAACTGAAAGATGAAGTGGATGAAGGTCGCTTTCGCGAAGATTTATATTACCGTTTGAATGTGCTCCATATCCATCTGCCGCCCCTGCGGGAAAGAGCAGATGATATTCCCATGCTTACGGATCACTTTATTAACAAGTTTGCCAAGATGCTGAACAAACCGGACTTGAGAATTTCCGGTGAAGCTTTGCGTTTCCTGGTTGGTCTCCCCTGGGAGGGCAATGTGCGCGAGCTTGAAAACACCATCGAAAGGGCTGCCATCCTCTGCAGCGGGAATGTCATCAAGACAGAAGATGTGCACCCTGATGTAACATCAAGCAAAAGGGCAGCTAACTGGTCCCCGGATGTTGATTTTGAGAAATTTATACCGTCAAATCTACCCCTGCCTGAGGTGTTGAGCGGCGTGGAGGAGCAAATGGTCAAACGTGCCCTTGAGGATGCAAATTTTGTTCAGGCACGTGCAGCTGAAAGCCTTGGAATTACCAAAAGCTTGCTGCAGTATAAGATGAAAAAATTTAATCTTCAGAAGAAGTAACAGATTGTTCATTTCTTTGTTTGCCCTGTCAATCGTCAGCAGTTTTGTATGCTGACAACGAAACGAACCAAAGAAAAGGCAGCCAATCACTTGGTCCCACACAGCGGGACTGCCCTGTGCTGCTCGCAAAGAGCGGACGCTTCGGAAAGTCGTACCCCTTCAGGGGTGTTTATACCCCCTTGCGGGGTACTCCACCGAATCGTTTTTCCGCACTTTGCGGAGTTTATGCCCCGTTTTTAGGGGTGCTGCTCGGCTACGTGAAACGGCATTTTTACGACTAGCTGCACTTACCGGTCAGCGCTCAGCTCTCAGTTTTGTATTATAATTTTCAAGTTCTTAAAACATTTGTCATTCGACATTCTGCATTAACAAAATCCTTTCCCTGAGCCCCCTTGAATCCCTCACTTCTCAATTCGGCAGTTTCGGTACCTTATTCCCTGTGCCGCCCCAGTTTAGCTTGTTGCGCAGGATCTCGAAATAGCCTTTCTTGGGCATACTGATAAGGTGCAGGGGTTTACTGGCCGTCTTTACTTCAAGCCGGGAATTCTCCTCCATTTTCCAGGTGAAGCGTCCATCCACTATTACTTTGACGTTGTGCGCCTTACCTTCAAGCTGTGTTACAAGGGTTACATCCGGCGCGAGCAGGACCGGTCTGCTTTCCAGCATAAATGGACAGATAGGGGTAACAAGAATACAGTCCAGTCCCGGCTGAACAATTGGGCCGCCGGAGGAGAGGTTGTAAGCAGTTGAGCCCGTCGGCGTTGAGAAGATAATGCCATCGGCCCTGTAGGTCGTAATAAATTCCTGGTCGCACCACGTCCTTAGTTTTACTATCTGGTCGATATCTCCCTTGCTGATTACAACGTCATTGAGCGCATACAGGTAAGTGCCTGACGAGGAATCA
>JAHEID010000113.1 GCA_024639555.1 Deltaproteobacteria bacterium | reverse complement strand
CCTGGAGTTCATCCTGTACCTCTGAAAGCAGCTTGGCAAGAATGTTGACGCTCATGTCATCCTGGTGTTTGTTAAGCACAGCAATAAAGGTTGAGACACATGATTCCCGGTAATGTTTGGGGATGTCAGCATGCAGGCTGATGCTTGCCACTGTTTCCTGAAGTGTTCCTGACTTTTCTCTGATGGAAACGGGAAACTTTATGTTTTTGACGCCAACGCTTTTTAGTTTCATTGTGCAGTTCAGGTATGCGGTTATCAGTGGTTTTGAGGTACTCTATTATCTGTCTCGCACAAAATTATTTCTTTTTAAGAAAATTTACACAGTTTCTGCCCTTGTCTTTGGCCCCGTATAGAGCCTCGTCAACACGACTTATGAGGCTGTTTACATCCTCTTCACCTGTTAATTGGGCCACGCCAAGGCTGATAGTCAGGTATTTTTTTATATAACGCTGGCCCGGAGAGTTTTGCTGGTCTGGTTCTATCTGCTTGTTTTGCATCATGGGTTGGCCAGTGATGTAGATGATAGAAAAGGAGTTACGGAAAGGCAACAGATCCCGTTTATTTCATGCGTCTCGACACCGAATTGATTTAAAATCTTAAAAAGGGGACGGCCAAAGAAAAAAAGCTCCAGGTCGAGGCTGAAGTGTAATTCCGCAATAGCCTGTGAACGAATGGCCAGATCAGTATTGACCAGGCTGGTCAGTTCATTCACAGCCTGCTGACGAGAATTTTCCCTGTTGAGTGCGGAAAGGTGCTGAGCAAGGTTTTCCAGGGAACATTTTTCATCAATGGCCTTTATAAACGGTATAATCGGGTCATGTGGCGGAATAATATCATAGCGGCTCAGAAGGTTTCTGCCGCTTACGTTTTCCAGGTCTGCCGTTTCCCAGCATTTCAAAAGGCTACATTCAAGCGGCCGGTGCTCGTAAATCGTACATTTTGCCCCTTTTTCCTGAAAGAAAAGACAGGTCCATTCAGCGCCCCTGCCCTTAATTTTTACTATCTCGGATTGAGTTGGTTCGGGATTCCCAGTTGATAAAGATAAAACCGGCTCCCCTTTTCTGATGGTAATAAGATACTCCGCTGTCAGAAAGTTATCCTGCAGAAGCGCACTGTCGTCATAATGCAGAGCAGGGCCGCCTTTTGTGCAGCAGATTCCGCAGCAATCACATTCTGTTTTTATTATATTCTCTGTCATCAATTCAACAATTTTGAATACGTGAAATTTTATAGTTTTGTTCCGCAGTATTTACAGAAAACAGCGTCGCTTTCATGACCTTCAGCACTGCAGCCCGTGCATGAGCGTGTCATCTTCTTTCGCGAAAACTGAGTGAGTTCCGCGGTTACAATACCGGTCGGTACCGCAATAATGCTGTAGCCGAGAATCATGATAAATGCAGCCAGCATCTGTCCAATATTTGTTTGCGGTGATATGTCCCCATAACCCACAGTGGTCAGGGTCACTATGGCCCAGTAAACCGAGCGGGGGATGGAGGTGAAGCCGTTCTCTGCGCCTTCTATGAGATACATCAATGAACCTAGAATAATGACCAGGGTCAGAACGGTGAACAGGAATACGACAATTTTTCTGCTGCTGGCTCGTAAGGCCTTCATGAGAACAAAAGCTTCCCCCATGTACTGGACCAATTTAAGCACCCTGAATATACGCAGAATTCTTATAATGCGCACCACGAGCAGATATTCACTGCCGGGGATGAAAAGGCTTAAATAGGTGGGGATGATAGCCATGATATCCACAATGCCGAAAAAACTGGTGGCATAAAGTCGGGGCCGATCTACACATATGAGGCGTAATATATATTCTACAGTGAAAAGAATGGTAAAAAACCATTCAACAGCAGTGAGAAAGGGGCCATATCGGATGTTTAAGCTGCTGACACTGTCCAGCATTACAGCGAAAACACTGGCCAGGATGGCTCCAATGAGAAGAATGTCGAACCATTTGCCAACCGGCGTTTCTGCCTCAAAAATTAACGCATGCAGATCGTCCCGCCACTGGACCCGATTTTTAGTAGCATCATTCATGTCTGAAAGGTTTTTGAAGCTTTCCCGCAGCAAGTTCCGGGGAATGCGTGCGCTGATCCTGTTCGAGCGCAACAATTTTTTCCAGGCGGCGCCTGTGTCTTGCCTCGCCACTGAAACGGGCCCTTAGAAAGGATCTGACCAACTCAACAGCCAATGCCGGTCCAATCACACGGGCCCCAAGGCACAGGATATTCATGTCATCGTGTTCAACGCCCTGGTGGGCGGAATAGGTGTCATGGCAAAGGCAGGCACGGATACCTGCAATCTTGTTGGCAGCAACACAGGCACCCACACCACTTCCGCAAAGCAAAACCCCGCGTTCGGCCCGTTCGCTAATCAAGGCCTCAGCAACCGACTTTGCATAATCAGGATAGTCCACCGGGGTTTCATTAAAGGTGCCCAGATCGAGCACCCTGTTGCCGCTAGACTCAATTGCATCGATAACAGATTTCTTCAGGGGAACCCCCCCGTGGTCAGCACCCAGTGCAATAATCATTTGGAACCTTACCGGTTTATGAGATCCTGGACCGCCTGCACCACCGATTCGGCGGTTATGCCAAAGTTTGTGAACAGGTCATTTATGGGAGCAGAGGCACCAAAGTGATCAAGACCGATAACTTTACCGTGCTTTCCCACATATTTGTGCCAGCCCTGGGTGACGCCGGCTTCAATGGCAACTCTGGCCGTGACATGTGCAGGCAGAACACTGTTTTTATAATCCTCTGACTGGGCATCAAAAAGTTCCCAACTCGGCATGGAGATAACCCGTGCTGCTGTACCATCCTTTGCAAGAGTTTCTGCAGCTTCAAGGGCAAGTTTTACTTCAGAGCCGCTTGCAAGGATAAGGGCATCAGGAGTGCCATCAACATCCTTGAGCACGTAAGCACCCCGGTGCAACAATTCTGCCGGTCCAAAGATAGAACGGTCAAGGGTTGGCAAAGATTGTCTGGTGAGGGCCAGAAGAGTAGGGCCCTTGTTGCTTTTGACGGCAAATTTCCAGGCTTCCGCTGTTTCGTTGGCATCTGCCGGTCGGAGAACGGTAAGGTTGGGCATGGCCCGGAGGGAAGCCAGATGTTCTATGGGCTGATGGGTAGGACCGTCTTCTCCAAGGCCGATACTGTCATGGGTCAGAACATATATGACATGCTGTTTCATGAGGCAGGCAAGGCGTATGGCAGGCCGCATATAATCGGAGAAGATCAGGAAAGTGCCGCCATAGGGTATAAAACCACCATGAAGAGCCATGCCGTTGAGGACTGCTGTCATGCAAAATTCCCGCACGCCGAAATGAATATTGCGCTGGTCATATGTTCCAGCCTGAAAGCTGTTTTCATTGTCAATCAGGGTTTTATTGGAAGGAGCAAGGTCTGCCGAACCACCCATAAGGGCCGGCACATTCCTGGCAATGGCATTCAGCACGACTCCGGAGGTAACGCGCGTGGCCTTGCCCTTGGCGTCTGCAGGGAAAACAGGAATATCCTTATCCCAACTATGCGGAAGTTCTCCCTTAAGCTGCTTTTCAAAACGAGCTCCCTCTTCCGGGTAATCAGTAAGGTAGTTCCGAAAGGAACTGGTCCAGGACTGCTCATGGTCCTGACCCCGATCAACGGATTTTCTGAAATGAGCCAATGCCTCGTCCGGGACATGAAACGTTGGCTCCAGCGGCCAACCAAGGTTTTCCTTTGTCAGTTTTCTTTCCTCCTCGCCAAGCGGCTCACCATGGGCCTTGGCAGTATCCTGTCGGTTGGGGCTGCCAAAGCCGATCGAAGTCCGAACAGCAATAAGGGAGGGATGCTCTGTTTTACTGCGGGCTGCCGCCAACGCCTTTTCAATGGCTTCAAGGTCATTGCCATTATCAACCTGCTGGACATGCCAGCCATATGCAGCAAAGCGCTGCAGGCGGTTTTCGGTAAAGGCAATATCAGTTTTGCCCTCAATGGAAATATGGTTGTCATCATAGAAATAAATAAGCTTTCCCAGTTTCAGGTGTCCGGCCAAAGATGCAGCCTCATGTGAGATCCCTTCCATCAGATCCCCATCGCTTACAATACCGTAGGTGAAATGGTCGATAATTTCATGTCCCGGCCTGTTATATTTTGCAGCTAAATGGCGCTCGGCAATTGCCATGCCGACACCGGTGGCGAATCCTTGACCTAGAGGGCCGGTCGTGGTTTCGATACCGGGTGTATCCCCGTATTCAGGGTGTCCAGGTGTTTTACTTTTCCACTGGCGAAAGTTTTTCAATTCAGCCAGGGACAGGTCATAACCGCACAGGTGGAGCAGGCTGTAAATAAGCATGGATCCGTGACCGGCAGACAACACAAAACGGTCCCGATCAGGCCAGCCAGGATTTCTGGGACTGTGGCGCATGTATTTTGTCCAGAGGACATAAGCCATGGGAGCTGCTCCCATGGGCATGCCGGGATGACCTGAATTGGCCTGTTGAACAGCGTCAACAGAGAGAAAACGGATGGTATTGATGCAAAGTTCATCAAGGGCTTTGTTTTGGGCGTTCATGTAGGGCCTCGTATAAGAAAAAATTTATAAATACACTTTAAATAAAATAACAGGATTTTGTTATGTATCGCATTACTATATATTTCTCAAGGTTTGAGTCAACCTTTCTGAACCGGTTTTTGATTCTGCAGCAACACCAATAACTCCTGTGCATCGGTGGTGGGGGATTCACAGCTGAAGTTTCGGCAGACATAAGCTGTCGCCTTGCCACCGATTGAGACGTAATCGGCTGTAAAGGGGGCCAGTGTTGCAAGATTTTCAGAGTTAAAGGCAGGATCTTTCAGCAGGATAACAATATGGGGGGAAAAACTTTTTCTAAGGATAGAAAGCATCTCCCGGGTATCTGGTGCCCTGGGGTCACCTACGATTACCACCTCAGTAGCAGGGGAGAGCGCTAAATATAAGCTTGCGAGGAATTGCGCATACCCGCTGGGGACTTGCTGCAGGGAGTCGGAAAAGGCCTGGACGAGAAGACCGGCTTTAACACCAAGATCAGGGTTTGCCGTAAGACGTTCCAGGCGCAGAAGATTGTATAAAGCCACAGAGTTGCCGGAGGGCAGGGCCCCGTCATAAATTTCTTTGGGCCGGACGAGCAGGGATTCCCCGTCCTCTGGGGTTAGAAAAAATCCGCCTTCCTTGTCATCCCAGAAGAGATGCAGCATACGTTCGTTTAACAGGATGGCTGCGCCCAGGATTTCGGGATCAAAATTTGCTGCATATAATTCGAGCAGGCCCCAGACAACATAGGCATAATCGCAAAGCATTCCATCTACTGCAGCCTCGCCGTCACGATAACGATGCATGAGTCTATCATTGTTGCGCATGCGTGATAAAACAAAATGAGCCCCCTTTTCTGCAGCTTCCAGGTAAGTCTTATTGTCAAGGACTCGGGCTCCCAGGGCCAAAGCTCCGATCATCAAGCCGTTCCAGTCAGTAAGGATTTTATCATCCTTATGGGGATGGATTCTCTCTTCCCTGAGAGAGAAGAGTTTACTTCTTATATTTTCATGTTTCTGGGCAAAATCTCCTGGCTTTTGCGTGGTGTCTGCAGCAGGGACAGGATATTTTTGATTGAGATGAAAAATATTTGCCCCTGTCAGCGTGCCGGTTGCTTCATCATGAAAATTACCTGCAGATTTTATAGAATACAAACCCTGTATGAATTCAACTTCTTCAGGGTGCAGGGCTTCCTGGAGATCTTTGAGGCTCCAGACATAAAATTTTCCTTCAATCCCTTCACTGTCAGCATCTTCAGCTGAAAAGAAACCGCCTGCAGGCGCTGTCATGTCACGTAATACATAGGTGAATATTTCATCAGCGGTTTGTTTAAAAAAGGAATTGCCCGTGACCTGGTAGGCTTCAAGGTAGGCAATTGACAGCAGGGCCTGGTCATAGAGCATTTTTTCAAAATGGGGCAGCAGCCACTTTTCATCCGTGGCATAGCGGTGAAACCCGAAGCCAATTTGGTCAAATATGCCCCCCTGCCGCATGGCTGTCAGGGTATGTTCCACCATGGCAAGGGCATGATCGTTGCCTGTCATTTCCCAGTACCGCAGCAGAAAGGTTATATTATGCGGGGTAGGGAATTTTGGGGCTTTGCTGAAACCTCCATGAACGCTGTCATATCGGCCGGAAAGCTCGTTAAAGGCAAGGTGCAGTATCTCCCGGTCAAGCTCTCTGCCTGGAGTGAATTCGTTTTGCTGCTGCAGAATTTCAAGGATTCTGTCAGTAGACTGCAGTACCTCGTCGCGTTTGTTATGCCAGATGTCCAGGAGGCGGGGGATCATGTCCAGCATGCCGATGCGTCCGTATTGGGTATGCTTGGCAAAATAGGTACCGGCAAAAAAAGGTTTTTTGTCAGGTGTCATGATGACGGTCAAGGGCCAGCCGCCGCTGCCGGTCATCATTGAACAGACGGTCATGTAAATGTTATCTATATCGGGCCGTTCCTCGCGGTCCACCTTGATGCAGACAAAAGTTTCATTGAGCAGTTTGGCAACCTCTTCATCTTCAAAGGATTCCCGTTCCATGACATGGCACCAGTGGCAGGTGGAGTAGCCGATAGATAAAAATATCGGTTTATCCTCCCTGGCCGCTTTGACAAAGGCCTCATCAGACCAGGGATACCAGTCTACAGGGTTCTGGGCGTGCTGCAGGAGATAGGGGCTTTTTTCTTTTGTAAGTCGGTTAGCCATTGTGTACTCATCGAAAGTAACAGGTAATGTTTACATGTCTATGACATTGCAGCGTTCAGGTTTTCAAGCATGTTATTCATACTGTGCAAATTAGCAGCAAATTACAATAAAATTCCTTGATACGATTCAAGGAATATCTTGTGAAACATCCTTTAACGATATTCAAACTACTTTATCCTGTGCCTTGACTTTGGAAGGGAAAGACCTAAATTATTATTTAGAGACAAGAGTTAATACTACTCTTGGGCTGTCTCCAGGAAAATTATATGGAGGATATGATGATGAAATTCTCAGGTGTAAAAACAGCAGCATTCTTAACAATACTGGGCTTAATCATAGCCGGTTGTGCACCGCAAACAGGCAGGACCACCAGGCAATACGATGAAAACTGGCGCTTTGTGCCGCGTACCCATGTTGAGGAGAACTCCTTCGGCGTAACAAGTGGCTTTGAATACCAGGGTTGCAACTACGATTTATATTATGAAGGGTACTTTTGTCCGGTTAACCGGTAATAGATTGCTGGAAAGTTCGGAAAGTTTGGCTGTAAAAGATGCGGTATATCATGCCAGTGTAAATCGGCCAAAACGAGCATGGCGCCGTTTTGCTTAGGTTCTATATGAACAGGCCTTCCCATAACACGATGTTTCTGCAGCCAGACCTGGGCAAACACTCCATAAGCCATGAGACAGCTTCCAGAAAAAATTCTTTGCCTACCATTCACCGCCAAGATACGGGTTTTCTTTTTTCTCCCGGCCCACTGAACTTGTTTTGGAGTCGCCATAATCATGCCCCGGCCAGATTTTAGTATCATCGGGCAGAACGGCAATTTTGGCGGCAAGGGATTCAATCAAAGTAGTGAAGTCTCCTCC
>JAHEID010000112.1 GCA_024639555.1 Deltaproteobacteria bacterium | reverse complement strand
ATGCAGTAAATTCCCTGACCTTTAGATCATCCGGGGATTCATGGATCCTGTACAGGGTCGGAAAACCTTGGGCTGTAAGTGTAAAGGCAACTGCTTCATTGGCAGCTAACATGAATTCTTCAATGAGCTTATGGGCCATGTTGCGTTCAGCCCGGATTACATCTGAAACCTGGTCCTCAGCATCAATGAGCACCTGTGCTTCCGGGATAGAGAAACCGATACTGCCGCGGGCAAGCCGTTTTTTTTCCAACACAGCGGCCAGTTGGGCCATTTCCTGGAGCTGGGCTAATATGTCACTGTATTTGGTTACAAGTGTATTATCCTTGTCGACGAGGACCTGTTTGACTATTGTATAGGTCAGGCGGTGGTGGCTTATAATAATGCTCTTGCTGAACTTTTGAGCCAGTCTCTTGCCTTTCCCGTCAAATTCCATGATCGCGGTAAATGCCGGTCTCGGTTCATTGGGAACCAGGCTGCAGAGATTGTTAGAAAGACGTTCCGGCAGCATCGGGACAACCCGGTTGGGAAAATAGACACTGGTACCCCGTTCATATGCTTCCTCATCCAGGGCTGACCCGGGCTTTACATAATAGCTGACATCGGCAATGGAAACATAGAGGCGCCACCCTTTGGATGTTTTCTCCACGGCAACGGCATCATCAAAGTCCCGGGCAGTTTCACCGTCTATTGTAACATGCGGGATGGGGCGGAGATTAAGCCTTCCCTTTTCCTCAGGCATGGTATCAGGATACATGTCTGCTTCCTGCAGGGCCTTATCGGAAAACTTGTGCGGCAGCTTATGTTTGCGGATGACTATTTCAGCCTGTACTTCAATATCAAGAGGGTCACCCAGCACTTCGGTGATGCGGCCCTCCGGATTGCGTTTCCCGGTTTTAAAATCTGTGACCTCAACGACAACTGCATCTCCGTTTTTAGCACCGCATGAATCTTTTCTGTGCACAAGCACGTTGAAGAGAAAACGTTCATCTTCAGGGACCACCAGGCTGGTCTGTCTTCCTGCTTCATACGTTCCTACCAGGGTGGTTGCAGCCCGCTGGATAACCTTAATGACTATGGCCTCGGTCCTGCCCCGTTTTTTGGGAATGAGCCTGAAGAGTACCCTGTCCCCCTGGTGGGCACTTCCCAGGTTGTCAGGAGCGATAAACGGGTCCTGGCGCAAAGACTTGTCAGTCTTTTGGGCAAGGGAGCCAGGCTTATCCCCGATGATGGCAAAGCCAAATCCTCTAGGATGAACCTCGACAACCCCTTCAACAAGGGCATCTTTTTTAAGGAGGGTATAAAATTCTCCAGCCTTCCTGCCCTTGGGACAGGAAATTATATTCTGCCTGCACATGTCTGCGAGCAGGTTGGAGAGTATTTTCCTGTCTGCTTTGGCAAGAGAAAGAGCACCCATGATATTTGACATGCTCTGCGGCTCTTTTTTCTGGTATAGATAGGCAAGAATTTCCTGTTCCAGAAATTTTGCAGGTGAAATTTCCTGTATTTTGGCGGATCGGCCTGAACGGCGGAATTTCTTCATTGCCGAGCTGGTTTTGTTATATTTATCTTTGCGAAAGCCTTTCTGTCTTCTTCTCATAAATGCAATAGATCAGGGGTGTTCAAGCATAGTTGTTCTTGGTCATCCGATGTTTTTAAGGCAGGATTTTCCGGGTGTAAAACAGGCCTTATGGCCTTGATAAAAATACCATTTCCCGAAAAAAGACTTGTCCGGTTGATAACGCAGTGTTATCTAATTAATTTCAGACATAACCTAACATACTCTATATCATAATAAAGAGCAGATTACACTCACCGCGTGCATGGCGAAGAAAGAATTTGATATTGCCAGCTATAAAGAATCGATGGCCAGGAATCTGGGTGAACCGGGTGGCAGAGCCAAGGTTTTTTTTGAAGCACTTGATTTTGCTGTGCAGGCCCATGCAGGTCAACGCCGCAAGAGCGGTGATTCCTATATCCTGCATCCCTGCAATGTTGCCAGAATTCTAGCCGAGGAAATGGAGATTCTGGATCCTGAAATTCTGGCCGCCGCACTTCTGCATGATACTGTTGAAGACGTCAAGGAAGTTACCATTGAGGTTATCGGTGAACGGTTCGGCAATAATGTTGAGGCCATAGTTGAGGGCTGCACCAAGATCACACATGTTTTTGGCGATAAGCAGACCTTTTACAAGCTGGTTCACAGGAAAATATTTTCAGGTGCTGCTGCCCGGCTGGAAGTGATGCTTGTCAAGCTGGCAGACAGACTGCACAATCTCCGAACACTTGAAGCCATGCGCAGAGACCGGCGCCAGAAAGTTTCTGATGAAACCCTTGATATTTATGCGCCCATGGCCAGGGTAATGGGGCTTTTTGAAATGAAGCGGGAACTGTATGACCTGGCATTGAAATTCAAGTTTCCCAAGCAGAGTAACAAGATCCTGGCCCATATCCGCAAGCTGGAAAGCTCTCCCGATGTGCAGGAGATCAATACAACCCTGCGGCATGACCTGCAGGAAAGCTGGATTAATGCGGAAATAACACCTCGGGCCAAGGGACTTTGGGGCTACTTTGACCCGGTGAACAAGGTACTGGTCAAGGCCATAGATCATCCCATGGAATTTATGATCCTGGTAGATGATATTGAGTCCTGTTACCGGGTACTCGGGCTGGTCAATCAGAAATTCCCGCCCATTCCCCGCACGATACGGGATTTCATTGCCAACCCCAAACCGACAGGCTACCAGGGACTGCATGCCAGAGCCAATTTCAAGGGCAGGAACTACCTGTTCAAGATACGTACCCCTGAGATGGCGCGTAATGCCCAGAAAGGTATTATTAAGGCCTGGTCCGAACATAAGCCGGTCGGACAGTTTGAGAAGACACTGCGGGAGATGTTCGATCTTTTGGGAACAGATGAAGGACTTTCCCCCCGGGAGATGATCGCTGCCAGCGGCAAGAAGGAAATCTATACATTTACCCCCAAGGGAGACAGGGTATGCCTGCCGCTGCAGTCTATCGTGCTTGATTTTGCTTTCCAGGTTCATACCGAGGTGGGGAATCGGTGCATCGCGGCAATAATCAAAAGGGAGCGGGTAGAGCCGGATCATGCTTTACAAGATGGGGACCAGGTCAAGATCGTTTTGCAGAAGGAGCCGGTGCTTTTTGAGCCACGCTTGCAGGAGCTCTGCAAGACACCCAGGGCCCGTTCCGGGCTTGCAAAGGGTTTCAGGTTGCGCCGCCAGGCCTTAGCTGTTCGAATCGGCAGAGTTATATTGGAGCAGGAGTGCCAACGCTACGGGCTTTCACTGCATGACTTGATGAAGTACGAGGATGAGGTCCTGGAACAGCTTGCCATGGAATCCTCAGAGCAGTTATTTTTAAATGCCGGTATTGCAGGGATTTCCTTCAGGGAATTGCGCCGGAAAATAATGGATGTTCTTCCCGCAGACCTTGATATTAAAAAACCGTCCGGCAGGGGCTTAAACAAAATTTCACTTTCCTCCCTTGATCCGGCTGTTATAAAATTTTCGGCCTGCTGTAAACCGACTCCAACAGAAAAAGCTCTCATCGGCATTTTGAATGAACGTGGAATTTCCGTGCACCAGAAAACATGTGAACGTTTTCGGTCTTTAAAGGTGCGGCGTGAAGATGTGGTGGAAGTGAGTTGGCGGCTCAAGGAGACTTCAATTGCAAAACCACAGCACCTTTTTGTGCCGGAGGCAACCAGAAACAGGATTTTTATGATGCTTGCCGTTGCCCCTGATACCATGAAGGTTGCCGATATATTAGTACTATCAAGAATTGAGGCTAAAAGGCCTGCCTGGGAAATCAATTTTGAGGTTTCCAACCTGCACGGACTGAAAAGCATCCTCTCTCATTTTGATAAATCCGGCCTGTCGTATGAGTTTGTCCTGGAGCAGTAATGTTTTTTGGTTGGTAAACCCAACTTTTCGCCGTGTAGAACGAGCAGCTCCGGTTTCCCCACCCACATGTTACCTGAGTGCTGGCACAAAATAAAAAACATCATCAAATCTTGTCTAACCAGACAGGGAGTATGCGGTACAAATAGTGCCTGTTGGTGGTTTTTTGTTACTTTAAATTAATCCCAAACACCGTTTTGGAGTCAGCAGGCAGACTCTTGGTTTACTTTTTTAAATAGGGTATTATCAGTTTACACTCCAAACCCATATCTGGAAGATTTGGTTTATAAGACTTTACCGAGATCATCCCGCTTGTGAGGGGTTGAAATACTTATTGGAGCTATATACCAAGGGAAGTTTCTTTTTTGCAGGCAAGCTTTAATGGTGTTTGTCTAGATAGTATCTAACCCGACTGGTAAGGACAGATGAGATTATACAGGCCACATTCCTTTTTCGCTTTGCTGCTTACAGGGTTTTTCTTTGTATCCCTGCCTCTGCTTACTGCTCTATACAGCTCTGTGCAGATTCTGGATGGTTTGATGCTGCAGAGCATTGTCGCTGTTTACCGCTCGGTTGACATGGTAACAAGCACGCGCAAGATCGCCGAACTCCTGCAGGATGAAGAGCGTAAAGCCAGGGTGTTCAATGTGCTTGGCGAACCTGCGCAACTCCTGGAAATGAACGAAACTCACCAGGAAATTGTAAAGGCACTGGAGTACCTTATTCCATTTAACAGCGATGAGGAACTGGCGCAACTGATTAAGGAACTGAAGCTCAAGGAAAACCATATTATTACTGTCTTAAACAATGTTGCCCATGATCCTGAAAAGAATAAAAATGAACTGGAAGAGGTCCTTTCCATATACCAGGACCTCAGCAAGTTGGCGATATCGATTGTTAAATCGAGCCATCAGTTGATGATTGATGAAGTAAGAGCGTTGAAGCAGAAAGTGAATAAGGATAAAGAAAAACTTATCTGGCAAACCTCCGGTTTGATTTCTTTTACTATCCTCCTTATTATTGTTTTTGTGGCACTGATCTCCAAGCCGATCAGGCAAATTAATAAAGGAATTGAACGCCTTGGTGATGGGGATTTTAAGACACCTGTAAATGTCTCATGGCCCAGAGACCTGCAGGACCTGGGTCTGCAACTGGATTGGCTGAGGAAACGTCTTGCAAAACTGGACAAAGAAAAAATCAAGTTAATTGCCCACATATCACATGATTTAAAAACACCGTTGGCCTCCATTAAAGAGGGAGCCAGTTTGCTCCGTGATGAACTTGTCGGTCCCATAAATAACGACCAGAAAGAGGTAGTCGGGATCCTGGATAAAAACTGTTCTAAATTGCAGAGCCTTATTGAAAACATTGTAAATTTCAATTTAGCGCAAGCCAGAGACACCCCTTATGAAAAGCACCGAATTAAACTGGATGAACTCATCAGTGAGGTCGTGGCCGATCAGCGAAATTCAATTCTTGCACGGAATATCAAAATGGACGTACAACTTGTTCCTATGGAAGTCAACGGGAATGAGGAACAGTTAAAAGCAGTCTTTGATAATCTTGTTTCCAATGCAGTAAAATTTACTCCAGATGAAGGGACTATCCGTATCAAGCTGAAAAGAGATGGAAAACTCGCGACCTGCCTTGTAGAGGACAGTGGTCCCGGTATAGATGAAGAAGACCGGGTGCGAATTTTTTCCCCTTTTTTCCAGGGAAAAGAAGCAGAAAAGGCTGTTATTAAGGGGTCTGGCCTAGGACTTGCAATAAGTAAAGAATATGTGCAGAATCATAATGGTTCCCTGCGCTTGCTGAGCAGCAAGAAGGGGGGCCGTTTTCTTGTGACTCTGCAGATATCGGGATGAATCAAATAGTGAATAGAATCATTTTGCTGTTCGTTTGTTTGTTGCTGCTGGGAGGATGTGCTGAATCACGGCCGTACAGTTCAGGGTACGTGAACCTTCGAGAACCGAAAGTCACTGATTACCTCCTTTCGTGTTTGAACGATATACACGACATCGAGTCTGAAGAATTTTCAGCCAATTTCAAGATGGCTGAGGATTCAATCACGATGGGCAACGATCAGGATAAATTAAACTTTATCTGTTTGAGTTTACATACAAAAGCTGACTACAGGCAGTTTAAACAGGGAACGAGGGTGCTTGAACAATATATTGTTGAACATCCTGACTCTCCAGGTGACATCCAGGGGTTTCAGATTCTTATTGATCGGCTTGATAAAGAAATAATAACCAAATGGAGTGCCTGGAAATCGTTGCTTGAAGAGAATGATGAACTGAAAATAAAAGTTGAATCTTCTCGGGGAAAGCTTGAGCAGGATCAGGTTTTAATCGAGAAACTGCAAAAGCAGCTTGTGCAGGATCAGGCTTTGATTTTGGAACTGCAAAACCAGATTGAACAATTAAAGAATATTGAAACTATAATAAAGAGTAGGGAGACTGAGCAGTAATGAATGATAGAGGCTACCAAATACTCCTTGTCGATGATGAGGCGGATTTGCTCAGTTTATGGAAATTAAGACTTGAGAGCAATGGTTACGAGGTGACCACAGCCCTCAGCGGAGAAGAGGCCCTGGCAAAATTTTCCCTGATCAATCCCCATGTGGTGCTTACTGACCTGAGAATGCATGGGATTGACGGCATGGCACTATTTGAGGCCATCCGGCAACGGAACAAGGCTGTCCCTGTCATCATAATTACAGCGCATGGTTCAATTCCTGAAGCGGTTGCGGCTACGAAACAAGGTGTTTTCAGCTTTCTTACTAAACCTATTGACGGCAAGGATCTTATTCTCGAGACAGAGAAGGCTTTGCAGTTTTCAATGGGGGGCACCCTGCCGGAGAAAGAGAAATACAGCACTAAGTGGCGCCGGGGTATTATTTCCAAGAGTACCGTTATGGAGGAACTTCTCTCCAGGGCGTGGTTGGTTGCTGATACAGAGTCGACTGTGCTTATTCGAGGGGAAAGCGGCACCGGGAAGGAACTTCTGGCCATTGCTATTCATCGGGCCAGCAGTCGCAAGGATGGGCCTTTTATCCCGGTCAACTGTGCCGCCATTCCTGAAGCACTGCTTGAATCGGAACTGTTTGGGCATGCAAAGGGATCGTTCACCGGTGCCTTGAAAAACCATTTTGGGCTTTTTCAGTCCGCGAATACGGGAACACTGTTTCTTGATGAGATTGGCGATATGCCGCTGCATCTCCAGGTGAAAATTCTGAGAGTACTTCAGGAAAAGCAGGTTCGGCCAGTGGGCAGTTCAACACCAGTGCCTGTGGATGTGCGAATTATTTCCGCGACACACAGAAATCTGGAGGAGGCTATTGAGAATAAACAGTTCAGGGAGGACCTTTATTACCGCCTGAATGTTGTGAGTCTTGACCTGCCGCCATTGCATGAGCGCAAGGAGGATATACCGCTATTGGCAGAACATTTTATTCAAATTCTGTCTGGAGACAGCGACAAACCTGCCAAGAGGTTTACACCTGAAGCCATGCGGATTTTGGTGGATGCAGCCTGGCCGGGGAATATCCGTCAATTGTATAATGTAGTGGAGAATGCATTTGCTCTGGCCACCTCTTCGCTCATTACAGAGGACCTCTTACATGACGCAATTAAGCAACACCAGAAAAAACTGATACCCCTGTCTGAAGCACGTCGTCAGTTCGAACAGCAATATCTCATCAAACTCCTGCAGACAACCCAGGGAAATGTCTCAGAGGCTGC
>JAHEID010000111.1 GCA_024639555.1 Deltaproteobacteria bacterium | reverse complement strand
GCGCCTTTTTCTGCATGGCAGATTTTTCCCTGCTCCCTGGTCTCAAACCGTCTGCCGATATCATGCAGCAGGGCCGCAGCGCTCAAAACATCAAGTTTCGCGTCCATGAGCCGCCCAATATGCAGCGCGGTTTTATGAACGCGCTCAGTATGATCAGGACCGTGACAGCCGCCCATGTCATCATGGTAAGGATCTGCCTGTTGTCGGAGTTTTTCAGTCAGTTCAACGCCGAGCGGATAGTCATCTTCTTTAAAACTGTCTTTAGTCATACTTTTTCTGTAAACAGGAATTCCTGCAACCAGCGAATTGCAAAACGAAGAAGATTCAGGTCATCGGCAAGAGCTGACCTTCTTTCCTCTTTGCTCAGCATATATTTTTCATAAAAAACAGGAGAGGACACCATTTTGCGGAATTCATCCAGCTGGTATAATGCCAGAATGAATGTATCCTTCTCGTCTTTGGTCAGGCATCGACCCTGACGAATCTTTTCATGATGCAGCAGGCCCAGAACTTCATCATTAATTGCATTATACTCTATCAATCCCTGATTTTCGAACCATTCCGTTACGTTATGGGAATGGGGCTCTGAAAACCCCTGGCAATGTTCCTCACGGACCAGGACATGCATTTCACACACATTGCCATGTGCATCAAGAGTGGCACCCCGGCCAACCGGATAGGCCCGACAGGCACCCGGCCTGCTTTCGTAGACCTTGCAGCCGTTTGCAGAGATGAATGGGCAGCTTGCCCGGCCGTCATCAACCATACCCAGATATACATTCGGGACCCCCTCTCTCTCATCCTGCTCCACAACGGCGTAGCGCTCAATAAACTCCGCTGAGCTCATTTGCAGCTCTTTGCACAGGCAGATGACATCATATGGCGTAAGGGCCAGTTCCAATTCGCGGCAGCATTCAGTAAAACACGGCACCTTGGGATGGCATGCAAAGGAAAAACGCTTCTTGCCGCAGAGCCTGGTTACATTATCCGGAAAATGCATAGTTAAATCAGTCGAGAAAAATAGGCAGACAAACCTGGATCAGATCGCGATGTGCAGGCCTGAAAATTGTGTTGTGCAAATACTTTCATCCCTGCTCTTTATAGCTATTCTTTTTTCCACAAACTAAGCAGGGGACTGGCAACAAACACAGAGGAATAGCTTCCCACCAGGAGTCCGACCAGGAGCGCAAAGGAAAAATCATGAATAACTGTGCCACCAAGGAAGAAAAGTGCGAAAAGAACCAGGCCGGTGGTAAGGGATGTGACAATTGTTCTGCTTAACACCTCATTAATACTTACGTTTATTGTACCGGACAGTGTTCTTCCCTTGAAAGCACCCTGCTCTACCTTTTTCATATTTTCACGTATTCTGTCAAAAACTACAACAGAGTCATTTAGAGAATAACCCGCCAAAGTTAAAAGAGCTGTAACGATCAACAGGGTTATCTCAATATTAAACAGCCAGCATACGCCAAGAACGACCAGCACATCATGAAAGGTAGCTATAGCGGCGGCAAACCCGAAGCTTAAATCAAAGCGCATGGCCAGATAAAGTATAACACCACAAAGAGAGATGACGATAGCCTGCATGGCTTTGTTGCGCAATACTTCGCTAATGGAAGAGCCAATTGCCGCCTGACTTTCCATTAAAAATCCTTTTTCCGGCAGATTCTCCCTGAAAATATTCGAGATCTCCTCTCCAAGATTTGAGGCAGTTTCCTCAGATTTTTTCAGCCTGACAATAAGCCTGTTTTCGTTTTCCACCTGCTGCAGATTCACTTCACCAAGACCATAGTCTCCCAAAACCTTACGAACTTCCTGCAGGCTAAACTCCTGTTCCGCATGATACTGAACAAGAGTGCCGCCGGTGAAATCAACGCCAAGGTTGGCTTTGCCCCGGGCAATCTGAATAAAGGCAATGAGCCCGATAAGCACAAGCACTCCGGAAATAGAGAAAGTGATCTTCTTCAACTGCATGTAATCAAACTTGGGAGTCTTGATAAACTGGAAGAATTTTATGGGCTTAAGCAAGCGCTTGCTGTGCAGGATATCGTATACGAGCCTGGTGGCAAAAAGCGTCGATACCAGGTTGAAGGTAATGCCAAGAGACAGGGTGACGGCAAAACCCTTGATTGGACCGGTGCCAAAAAGAAAAAGGGCCAGGGCTGTAATGAGGGTGGTTACCTGGGAATCAATGATTGTCCAGAAGGCCTTGTCATACCCCCCTTCAACCCCGGACTTTACAGATTTGCCTATGGCAAACTCCTCCCGCATGCGTTCAAAAATAAGAACATTGGCGTCCACAGCCATACCAATGGATAATATGATACCGGCAATACCGGGCAAGGTAAGCGTGGCGCCAAGGGCTGCCAGCCCGCCAAAAAGCAGAAATATGTTAAGCATAAGCCCGAAATTTGCGATAACACCAGACAGACGGTAATAGACCATCATAAAGACCAGTACCAGCACAGTGCCGAGCAAACCGGACATTACCCCCCTGTCAATGGAGTCCTTGCCCAGGCTGGCTCCGACCGTAAGGTTCTGGATGATTTCCACCGGTGCCGGCAGCGCGCCGACCCGTAGAACAATGGCGAGATCTGTTGCCTCTTCGTAGGTAAAATTGCCGCTGATCTGGGCGGAGCCACCGAGAATTTTCTCTCTGATCACAGGAGCTGAGCGCACCACCTCATCAAGGATAATGGCGAATCTTTTACCTACATTTTTTTCAGTTACCTGGCCGAATATTTTCCCGCCCCGCCCGGTAAGGTCAAGGCCGACGTATGGCTCATTAAAATTACCCCCCACCCTGACCTGGGCGTTCTTCACCATCTCGCCTGTCATCATGACCGGGCTTTTTATCAAAAGCGGTGTTTTGGTTTCCCCTCCGGTCTGCGGATCAACATTTCTCTCAAAATATATCTCTGTTCCCTGGGGCAGTACATTCTGCAGCGCGAGATTTAGTTTTTTCCTGCTTTCACCCCACTGCCACTTACCGCTGTCCTGCACCTGGCTGATAAGCTGCCAGGGATCCGCCCCGGATTCTTCATCAAGGAGCTTGAACTCAAGCTGCGCGGTCTGGCCGATGAGACTTAAAGCCCGTTCCGGGTCTTTGACTCCGGGCAGCTGCACAACGATCTCATTTGTTCCCTGCCGGATGATGACCGGCTCAGCAACACCAAACTGGTCAATCCTGTTCCGGATAATCTCCAAGGACTGAATTACAGCATTTTTCTTAATGAAATCGACTTCTTCAGAATTAAGACTTAAAAAGATACGTGGAAAAGAACCCTCCTCCGCCTGGATATCGATATTCAGGTTGGGAAAATCATCTGCCACCAGCGTCCTGACAGTTTCTAAAACACCGGTGTTGGGCAGGGTTAATACTATCTTCTGCGGATCCGCAGAATTTGTCCGCACCGCAGTGATTTTTTCTTGGGCCAAAGCTTCCTTAAGATCACTGCCCGCAAGATCAAGGGTGTTTTCAATGGCTTTTTCAATATTAACCTTGAGCACCAGGTGCATGCCGCCCTGCAGGTCAAGCCCCAGATTTAATCCTTCCGGCGCAATATATTCACTTATCCATTTGGGCGCGCCTTTATAAAGAGACGGGGTCAAAATGATTCCTGCAATGAGAAGCATGAAAACCAAGAATGCTGTTTTCCACTTGAGAGTCCTGTTCATCCAATAAGCTCCTTCGCTTTTATAAAAAACAATTCTATCTGATTATTCATTTACAATACATTACATTGTGCTGAGGCCATGGCTTTGCCTTTAACAGCAGACCTTGCCCGGGGCAATTTTTGTACACAATTGCCGTTAAATCAGTATTTTTTCTTATATACTGCAGAAAAGAAAAAGGCGATTATACCTTAGATGCCAAAAGTGTCAATTTGCTTTTACATATTGAACCCGGGGAAAATCAGCCTACAACCTCAATATGCTACATCCTGTTTATGGTCGCAGCCATACAGCCGGCGCCGAAACCATTGTCTATGTTGACTACTGCCAGGCCCGGAGCACAGCTGTTAAGCATTCCCAGCAGGGCGGTAATTCCACCGAAAGATGCTCCATATCCCACACTTGTCGGGACCGCAATAACCGGCTTGTCAACTAATCCTGCAACCACACTGGGCAATGCTCCCTCCATGCCCGCTGCAACAATCAATACTGCAGCCTGATGTAACAATTCCGTTTGAGAAAGCAGGCGGTGCATACCTGCAACACCGACATCATAAAGTTTTTTTACGGGATTGCCCAGATAGCGGGCCGTATAAAACGCCTCTTCAGCCACTGCCATATCCGATGTCCCTGCTGACATGACAAGAATCGTGCCCCGGCACTCATGCTCAAATACTTTGTCAGTATTTCCTGCAAGCATTCCAGCAGTTTCATAATAGTCCAGACCTGCAACCTTCTCACAAACCTGTGCCGCCTTTTCCGGGTTTACCCTGGTCGCCATTACCACGCTCGGTTTCTCCAGCATGGCTTTGATGATCGCAATAATCTGTTCAGCGCTCTTATCCTCACCATACACGACTTCAGGGAATCCGGTCCGCAGGGCCCGATGGTGATCAAGACAGGCAAAGTCCATTGTTTCGGCAGGCCAGTGTTTCATTTGCTTTATTGCCTCTGCAATGCCACAGGAACCTTTCCGTACCTTCTCCAGGAGTTTTTTTAAGCTTTTTTCATCCATTGCATGCACTTTTCAAAAGACTCTTCCGCTGCCTTTAAGCGACAGCAGACGCATTTGCTCCGCGCTCATTCTTTTTCAGGAAACATATGCCCAATGTTCAGATATGTTGCATTCCAACAGCAAGTTTCCTACAATGTCAAAGATTCTGCAACATTCTCATTCTCCAAAACCTATAAACATTATGCAGAAAACCTCAACCGAATATTTATAAATAAATAATAATAGCCCACATGAAGAATAACAATGCCATGCGCAAGGCTGCATGGCTAGCTTTTATCACCTCTCTTACGCTGCTCCTGGTTAAATTCGGGGCCTACTACCTTACCGATTCTAAAGCCATACTGTCCGATGCCATAGAATCGATCATAAACGTTGTGACCGCCGCCTTTTTGATGCTTTCCATTTCAGTCAGCAGCAAACCGGTTGATGAAAACCATCCTTATGGGCACGGCAAGATTGAATCATTTTCAGCAGGACTTGAAGGCGGCCTCATTATTATTGCGGCGGTTGTAATTTTTGTTGAAGCTGTCCCGGTTTTTTTTACACCGCAGCCTCCCAGAAACCTGGGCCCCGGCCTTTATATTTTAGGCGGAGCCGGAGCGGTTAACCTGGCGGTCGGCAGCTACTTAATGCATGCCGGCAGAAAATATAAATCAGAGGCGCTCAGCGCTGACGGCCGGCACCTTCTCACCGACTTTTACACCAGTGCCGGGGTTATAATCGGCCTGCTGCTCTATCGGATTACCGGTTTTCCCTGGCTTGATCCCCTTATTGCCTGCCTTGTTGCCCTTAACATCCTTATCCCCGGCTCAAGACTTTTTGCCAATTCTTTTAAAAACCTCATGGATGAAGCTGATCCGGAACTTCTTGAGCGCATAGTTCAGGCTCTAAATACTATAAGGAAGCCCGGCTGGCTTTACCCACACAAATTAAGGGCTCTGCGCTCCGGAAGATACCACCATGTCGATCTTCATATATCCCTGCCGCATTACTGGACCTTGACCCAGGTGCACGAGGCTGAACAGGAAATAACCCGGGCTCTGCTCGATGCACTGGGTGAGGAGGGTGATATCATGATCCATGTTGATCCCTGTGAACCTCCTTATTGTCCGGTCTGCGAGGTTGACGACTGCTCGAAAAGAGACTCTGGTTTTACCAGTGCTCCCAACTGGTCTGTTAACGAGGTCATCTCTGCGCGGGGAACTGACACGTCTGCATCGAAACTCCTCTGAGTCACATTCATGCCAGCATCCTCTATTACGCACCGTTCTGCCAAATCCTGGCATAAAATCAGTATTCTGGTCGACCTGCGCATGAGTGAAGCGGTTGCGGCATATCTCGCCGACCTGACCGGTACCGGACTTGAAATAACTGCACCGGAAAAGGACTGGACAAATACTGACGGTTCTTTCCCCACTGAAACAATTACAGCCTATATACCCATTGGTCCTGAAGAGTCTGATAAGAAAGCTGCTGCAAAAGAAATAGCGCAACTTCGGCAATTTCTAGCCAATGTCCGGCATGTTTTCCCTGATTGTCCTGCTCCAGTATTCCATACTGAGATCATACTGGAGGAAGACTGGGGGGAGAAATGGAAAAGGTTTTTTACCTCTTTTCAAATTACACCGACGCTCACCATCAAACCATCATGGGAAGCTGCAGGGGCACCGGAACCTGATGGGAAAAAAAAGAAAGCTGTCATTGAAATGGACCCTGGGCTGGCTTTTGGGACCGGACACCATGCCAGCACCCGGTTGGCCCTCTTACTTCTGGAGGGGCTTTTCCAGGGCAAGGGAAAGCAGCTTGAAACAATCCTTGATGTCGGCACAGGATCCGGTATTCTTGCCATGGCCTGCGGGCTGTTTGGCGCCAAAGAAGTTCTGGCCCTTGACAATGACCCGGATGCGGTTGAGGCGGCGAGGCAGAACATTTTCAGAAACCGTCTTGAAGGCAGGATAACTGTCAGCGGCCGGGAGGTATCATCAGTAAAAGCAGGTTTTGATCTGGCTGTTGCCAATATAACCCATGATATCCTTGCTGACCTTGCAAAGCTCCTGACCGGTCTCATCAAGCCGCAGGGGTTCCTTGTCCTCTCCGGTATCCTTAAAGGAGAGCAGGAGCATTCCATCGGCGAAATCTATGCAAACCACGGGCTGGCATTTATCAAAAGTTTGGCTGAAGACGAATGGGCTGCTTTGCTTTTGCAAAAACCATAATGCTGTTGATTGGCATGAAGCTGTTTTCTAGAAGTTCACATTTCCACTGGCCATCGTAACATTTCAAGAATCATGCATGCGTTTTGACAGCAGCAATCAAATAACTATTACTGTTTTGGCGCAGATATTTTCCCATTTCACTAGTAATTAACTAGTAGCAATGTAAAAAAATTAATTTGAAATCAACTGGTTATTTGAGTATAGAAAAATTTGCCAGGGAAAACAACACCGGTTTTCTGGCAGGGTTTTCTCAGGAGGCCGGATTTTCGGCAGAGTGGAAATAACTGCAATTCTGCAGCTTTTTCTCGATATATCGTTATAACGGCAGGCGAAATAACGGCACTCTTGCCGTTATTTCACTCCATACAACATATAACGGCAAAAACGACAGACAATAAGTTGTTATGCGACTTAACTCATTGAAATTATTTGATAAACTGTAATAATATTAATATTTTGTTCGTATTTTGCCAGCTTGAAAAAAAATGGAAAAATAATTATCAAACGGATGCGGCGTCGCTTCCGCTCCGCCGTTTAACGCAGTTGAAACGGACGGCGGTAGAGACGCCGCCCCCTCGTCATCAAATAATTTTACTTTCATTTATATTTTCAAGATCGCTCCAATAGACTGTTACTTATTAGCAATTTAAATGACGTCGCATAACAAATCGCTTCACATGATCGGAAAAAGCTTGGGTGGCCACTTTGTGGAATTTCCATCGAAGGCCGACAAGTGAGCTCAATCATTATAATTACAAATCAATAAATGGTCGACCTAACTCAAGTATACAAAAAAGACGATG
>JAHEID010000110.1:1864-7783 GCA_024639555.1 Deltaproteobacteria bacterium | reverse complement strand
AAATTGGCTTTAATAACGCTCACCCGGGCCCGGCTGGCTGCGACTTCGGTAGCTGCCGCGTCATAAGCTGCCTGCCTTACCTTGGCTTCGGTTATGATCTTATCGGCATCCTGGTCGGATATGGCATTGTCCTGGATAAGCTTCTGCATGCGTTCTGCCTCCCGGCTCGCAATATCAGCCTGCAGCCGGGAAGCTGCCGCCTTTGCTTCACTTGCCTTTATTTCTTTGCCCGCCAAGGCAGCCTGTGCCTTAAGGTCATTATTCCACAGCTCCAGCAGCAACTGGCCTTTCTTGACCATATCACCTTCGTCAACAGTGAGAACGCTGATCTGGCCGCCGGTAGCAGGAGACAGATTTGCCTTGCGGCAGGCATTGAGCGTCCCCGCCCGAGTGTTGGCAACAATTTTTTCAACGGTGCCGAGGGTTACCTGCGCTACTGTCACCTCAATCTCCTTGGGGCGCGTCTTGTACCACACAAATACACCGGCAAGAACGATCAGGAGCAGGATAATGAACCAGCGGAAACTGTGTCGAGGCATGTATCCTCCTTTCCAGGGGCAGATGGGTAGGCGCTGTAATTAAGAAATATAAATAATTAATAATGTATCAAAAGTATTATGATGTCAATTGGTTAAATACAGAATACAGCTCAGCAGCATTCGATAATCGCATCTTTTCCCTTGATCCATGTCTGGATAATGTAGGAGGCACAGCCCACCCCGGGGGTGACGCTGATTGCTGCTGTCGGACAGTTTGCGGCACAGGCACCGCATTCCATACAGGCATCACGGTCAGCAATACGTGCTTTAGGATTCTCCACTTTAAAAACTGTGTGGGGACAGACAATTTCACACATACCGCAGCCGATACATTTTTCCACATCAAGCTGCAACGTTGTCACATTATTTAGATATCTGAAACTCTGCATTTTGAAGCTCCTCTTTACTCACCGATTCACATGTTCTGCAGCAAAATAAATACAGACTTTTCAGCCTGGTCGTGAGTTAACCGGGTCAGCTTACAAATGGCGCTGCCACCCAGGCAATTATCGCAGTACTAACTGCAATAATCTGGATGGGAATACCCTGCCGCATTTCTTTTTCCACCCCTGAGGGCGAAGTAAAAGGAGTAGCACCGGTAAAATTCATGGCCGCATAGGAACTCACCGCCGTGGTTATGAGAAGCAGGGTCAGTGATTCCAGGCGGGTAATATTGCCACCCAAGGAGAGACTTACAAAAATACCGGCAACCAGACCGGCAAGTATGCCCTTAATATAAAACTGGCGCATGGGAAGCCACGGCAGCAGGATCGGGACAAAAACCGCCCCGGCTAATACTCCGAACAGGTAGGCGGCTGCTCCATTTAAACCCCGGAACCATGCTGCTGAAAAAGAGAAAATATCCGGACTGATCCCGGAGAGCACAAATACAGCAAGCAGAATTACCAGAGACGGCTTTACGATCAATGACAGTTCCACCGGTATTAAGACTATTCTCTCACCAATAGAGAAGGTAAGTTGCCGCATCTTTGTTTCTGCTTTGCCTCCGTTTGTTATAAATTTCTGCAAATCCCTTGCCCGTATGGGGCCCCAGGTAACTTTAAAGCCGCAGCCTTTCTTCACAGCCTGGGCGGAAACCCCGGGAGCGCCGAGCTGCGGCAGGATTAACTTCCGGTGCGAAACCACCCGGTCCAAACCAACACGATGTACCTGACGGATGACCTCTTCAGAGGAAAACGTTTTTTTGCCGGCCGCGCACCAGACGTTAATCCCATGTGTATCTAGAACTAAAATCCAGGCGTCAATGGAGGCCAGCTCCTGTCGCAGGCTGTCAAAGCTGAGTTTGTAATTTGCTGTGACCAGAACCGGGGAGTCAGATCCAGGTTTGCCCACAGAGTAAAGACCAGGGGCTACCCGGTACCTGTCACGTGAAATACCAAGACGAGTTCGCACCGTGCCTGCAAGATCCCGGAGCTTTAAGTTCGTTTCTATCTCTGGTATAGCGCCAACAGGTGTTTCCACAAAATCAGCAACAAAGTGCCACATCCTGTAACCCGGCTTATCATATGGACTGCTTGGAGGTCCAGGCTTCGGACCGCAGCATGGAGCATCATCATCTGCCGGCACGCCAATGGGCAAGTCAAGAGGCTGCAATACCGGGACGCTGTCCTTACCCTGATCTTTGCTGCTGCAGCAAGCAGTGTTGCCTGCATCTGCATCGTGTTTGTTTACAAAAAGATTTTGCATTTCCTGTTCTCTCCATATTTATGCCTGTGACGATTTGTTAAGGGCATCAACCATCAGGGTAAATTTTTCCAGCATTTTTTTGTCAAGGCAGTAGCAGGTCTTCGGCCCTTCGACCTCTCCTTTTATGAGCCCTGCATCCTTGAGACATTTAAGGTGCTGGCTGACTGTGGACTGGGCCAGGGGCAGCAGTTCAACGATATCTCCACAGAGGCAGCGGTCAATTTTTTTCAGATAATTAATAATCATTACCCTGGCCGGGTGACCGAGGGCTTTACACATGGCGGCAAAAAGCTCGGTATCATTGCTATGGATCATAGCTGTGAAGAATTTGTCTTTAGATTTCATTTTTCTGCCGCAACAAAATACACCTTAAATTAAGCACAAGGATAAAAAACATCGCATCATCGCCGGTTTTTTGAAGTCCCTGCGTTAGATTATCACATACTTCAAGCCGCCGGGAATCTCCATAGGCACAATTGTTACTGTTATCAAATGCGGTCACATTTCTCTTCAAAATCAACCATTCATCGTATATTTACGATAAACGATAATGAACTGGTTGTCAACAATACAGGTTTTTTTATATCGACTTTCAGCTCAGAACTTCACGTTTGCGCTATCCTCTGATAATCGATACTTTAATTCCATCTTTTTCCTGCACTTCCTAATCTCGTATCTCAAATCTTTATCGCGTAGACATGAATATAAATTTCAGTTACATTGGAGCACCGCGTACCTTTGGTGCAAACCACCGGCAAAAACACAGTACAATAAACGTATGTGAGCAATTTACCCTTTTTGAAACTGGCTATTTAGAGATACCATGAGGATCGATAGTATATTTTTACAACGCCTGCTGCGTTATTTGCTGCTGGGATTCTTTTTCTTCTTGCTGGCAAGTTTTTTCCAGGTGCGCAACTCCTATGGACAGGATGCAGCAATCTCTGATTTTACGGTATCAAACTCGGAGGACAACCTGCTGCTCTATCTGGCTGTTTCAAACTGGTTCACTGAGGATATGGAAGCTGCCATCCACAACGGTATACCAATAACATTTGCCTTCTCCATTAACCTCTCTGTAAAACGACCCAAATGGCCTGACAAGAAAATCAGCGAGCATGAATTCAACCATGTTATGGAGTATGACAGCCTCAAAAAACAATACCGTATTCATCGCAATGAAAAAGGGGACAGCAAGGTTACCGCCTCTCTGGAGGAAGCCAAGAAGCTTATGTCTGAAATCAATGGTTTCAAGGTGTTGCGTCTTGATGAGCTTGATCCCCGGACATCTTACACATTAAGGGCAAAAGCTATGCTGGCCCGTAAAACTATGCCGCTTTACTTCCATTACCTGATTCCTTTCTCCTCACCCTGGGATTTTGAAACAAAGTGGCATAAACTGACACTGCGGCTTGCATTATGACCAAGGAACCTCACGACATAAGAAAAAGGCGGACACGGTATGCAATTATCATCTGCCTAATTCTCATACCGGTCCTGACCTACCTTGAAACGGTTGTCTTCCAGATCGGCGAGGTTGCCTTCCCTGTCAGTGGTAATGTTCTTGTTTTCTCCCTGATAAATATCAACATTATCCTGCTGCTGCTTATGGTCTTTCTGGTATTCAGAAACCTGGTACGACTTGTATTTGAACAGCGGCAGATCTCCTTGGGCAAATCTCTCAGAACACGACTGGTCATATCCTTTATTTCCCTGTCGCTGATACCCACCATCCTGCTTTTCTTTATAGCCTTGCAATTTGTTTCCACCAGCATGGACTACTGGTTTAACTCAAATGTTGAAGCATCACTTGATGAATCATTGAATGTTGCGCAGGACATTTATCAGGAAAACCGCGAACGCACCATTGGAACAGGGAATTCCATTGCAGAACAGCTTGTATCGGCCCGTATTATGGAGCGTGACCCGCAATCCATCCAGCTGTTCCTGGCAGGCCTTATGGGAGCGCACAATCTCGACGGGTTGACACTTATCTCAGAACAGCGGCAGGTAATTGCCGCTGTCATGAGTGACAAGGTTAATTTTCAGAATTTGCCGGAAATCCCGACAGAACTTTTCCGTTTAACCCAGGCAGGTGAAAAAAACCAGACATCAATACAGACCTTAGCCACAGGAGAGATTGTCAGAAGTGTCACCCCGGTATTCTTCAAGGAAAAAACAGATCCCCTTCCACATCTTTTGGTCACAACCCTATTCATTCCCCAGGAGCAGCTGCAGCGCATGACAGTTATTTCCAAGGGCATTGAGGGGTATCGTCAACTCATGCTGCTCAAGAATCCTTTAAAGACAAGTTTACTGGTCATGCTGCTCATTGTAACCCTGCTCATTATTTTCAGTGCAGTATGGTTCGGGTTTTATATCGCCCAGGGCCTCACCGGCCCCATCGGCAAGCTGGCATCAGCTACGCGCCGTGTTGCCGAAGGCGAACTCGACTTTGTCCTGGAAAAGGAATCTGATGATGAGATGGGCCTGCTCGTTGACTCTTTCAACCGGATGACCAGCGATCTGCAGGCCAGCAAAAAACAATTGGAATCAGTTAACCTGGCCCTGCAGCATAGCAATATTGAACTGGATGAAAGGCGGCATTATATCGAAACAATCCTGCAGAACGTTCCCGCGGGGGTCATTTCTTTTGATGCGCAAGGCAATGTTACCAGCATTAATAAGTTTGCTGAAGACCTGCTGCATATAGATAAGAATGATTACCTGCACCAGGATTTTCGGACAACTCTTATGCCGCCCCACAGGGTTATCGTAGAAAAATTCCTGCAGGAACTTGAGGAGTCAGGCAAACCGACCATACAGCGTCCCCTGCGTTTGTCCCTGGGCAAGGAAACCTTCTCACTGCTAGTCAATATCACCAAGCTTTATGACGAAGCAGCAAACCCGCTGGGAACAGTTCTTGTTTTCGACAACCTTACCCAACTGGAAAAAGCCCAGAGAGTTGCAGCCTGGCGTGAAGTTGCCAGACGCATAGCCCATGAAGTTAAAAACCCTCTCACTCCCATCCAGCTTTCAGCGCAACGGCTGCGCAAGAAATATCTCTACACCCTGGAATCCGACAAAGAGGTCTTTGACGTCTGCACCCAGACCATTATCAACCAGGTTGAAGAACTTAAACGGCTGGTGAGTGAATTTTCCAGCTTTGCCAGGATGCCTGTTGTACAGAAATCAAAAAACGACCTTGTCGCGATGGTCAGGGAAATACTTGTATTTTACGAAGAAAGCCATGGCTATATTACTTTTCGCCAAACAGCGGAACAGGCTATCCCACGTTTTAATTTCGATCTCAAACAGATGAAACGGGTTTTGATCAACCTGCTGGAAAACTCCATAGCAGTTTTACATGGAGGTGGTGTTATTGAAATTGACCTTTCACATGACAGGGAAAAACAGGTTGTGCTTATGGCCGTTAAAGATAACGGCCCGGGAGTGGCAGATGAAGATAAACTCAGGCTGTTCGAACCTTACTACTCAACAAGGAAGTCCGGCACCGGTTTAGGATTGACCATTGCTAATACTGTTGTTTCTGATCACGGCGGCCAGATACGGGTAACAGATAACAAGCCCAGCGGGGCAGTTTTTACGGTTGAACTGCCCATAACCGCTTAATTCACGTTGTCACGCTGCTTTATTCAGGATACACTCGAGT
>JAHEID010000110.1:0-1764 GCA_024639555.1 Deltaproteobacteria bacterium | reverse complement strand
CCATGCCCAAAAAAATTCTCGTCATTGATGATGAAAAAAGCATCCTGCAATCCCTGGCAGGTATCCTGTCGGATGAAGAATTTGTCCCTGTCTGTGTTGATTCCGCAGAAGAAGGCCTGATACGCCTCAAGTCCGAGGTGATTGATCTTGTCCTGCTCGACATCTGGATGCCGGGCATGGACGGCATTGAGGCTTTAAAACAGATTAAAGCAGAATACCCGGAGCTTCAGGTTATCATGATCTCAGGGCACGGCACCATTGAGACTGCTGTGCAGGCTACAAAAATAGGTGCTTTCGATTTTATTGAAAAGCCCCTGTCCTATGACAAGATAGTCCTTGCCATCAAGAACGGCCTGCGTTTTTCCAACCTGGAAACCGAAAACCTTATCCTGCGCCAGAAAGCTAACCGCAAACCCAACCTCACCGGCAACTCGCTGGCCATTAATAATCTCAAGGAGCAGATTGAAAGAGTTGCCCCGACTGATGCCTGGGTTTTGATCCGGGGAGAACACGGCACAGGCAAAGAACTGGTTGCCCAAACCATCCATCGCTTGTCCAATCGAAACAGCAAGCCCATGGTTGAAGTAAATTGCGCAGCCATCCCTGAAGAATTGATTGAAAGTGAACTCTTCGGTCATGAAAAGGGTTCTTTTACCGGAGCTCAGACAAGCAAACGGGGTAAATTTGACCAGGCCGACGGCGGCATGCTCTTCCTTGATGAAATCGGCGACATGAGCATGAAAACCCAGGCCAAGATACTGCGCATCCTCCAGGAACAGACCTTTGAACGTGTAGGGGGCAATCAAACCATCCTGGTTGATGTTCGTGTTCTTGCCGCAACAAATAAAAACCTCGAAGAAGAAATTGACGCGGGCAATTTCAGGGCTGATCTTTTCTGGCGTCTTAATGTTGTGCCCATACACATCCCCTTACTTCGCGAACGAGTTGAAGACATCCCCCTGCTTGTGGCCGATTTTGTCGAAGACCTCAGCCATAAAGGATTGGGAAAAAAGTCCTTCACAGATGAAGGGCTGTCCGTAATGATGCGCCATACCTGGCCTGGTAATGTTCGTGAGCTGCGCAACTTTGTTGAGCGGCTTGTTATTATGTGTCCTGATGAAGAGATCAACGCCAAAACCGTAGAGCAATATCTGCACCAGCCTCCCCCCCCCTCTACACCTGAAACCTTGCCGGATAAGGCAGCCCTGGCTCCCTACAGGACGCAGAATTTCAAGGAGGCCAAAAGGGAGTTTGAGCGCGAGTACCTCATTGGTAAGCTCCAGACGAACAACGGCAACATTTCCCAGACTGCTGAAAGGCTTGGCATGGAGCGCAGCCATCTGCATAAGAAATTAAAAGCCCTGCATATAGAACTTTCTGATCCTGAATAAGTTTCTTTTATCTCCCATGCCTCACTTTCCAGCCTGATCTTCTCCCTCAGATTGTAGTTAATATTGGTTTGAGTTTTACCTGATGGTGCTTATGGTATAATCCTGAATACGTGACGAGAAATTACTTGAAGCTGGTTAAGTCCTGTATTTTATTAATACTAGCGAAACAGAGCCAATTTGAAAATTTGTTTGCAGGATTACAAGAACCGCCCTTCGGGACCGACGGCTGCAACCCATTTCCTGCGTCATTGCCTGTCCGGCATGGGAAACCATAGCCGTACTGGCTCTTCCTTGGATCTGTGATACAGCCGACTGTTCACGGATTCAGGATAATTGCACTAAAATTACTTAAAACCTGGGTAATAGTTTTTTA
>JAHEID010000015.1 GCA_024639555.1 Deltaproteobacteria bacterium | reverse complement strand
TGTAGCGCAGATGGCAGAAATTGCCAAAAACAGGGGAATACTTTTTCACACAGATGCCGTCCAGGCCGTGGGCAAGATCCCGATAGATTTAAATGATTATACGGCAATCGATTTTCTCTCCATATCGGGACATAAGGTGCATGCCTCAAAAGGTATCGGGGTTCTTTATGTCCGCCGCGCTACTCCCTTTGCCCCCTTTCTTATCGGCGGGCACCAGGAGCATGGCCGGCGGGGCGGCACTGAAAATGTTGCTTCCATAATAGGACTTGGTAAAGCCTGTGAATTGGCAGGGAACCGCTTGGAAGATGAAAATACACGGGTCAAGACCATGCGCGATAAACTGGAGCAGGGATTGTTGGAGAAAATACCTCACGCCATGCTTAACGGCCACAAAACGGAACGTTTACCGAACACGACAAGCGTTAGTTTTGAATTCGTTGAAGGGGAAGCAATTCTGCTCCACCTGGACAGGTTCGGCATCTGTGCTTCCTCCGGGTCTGCCTGTACATCGGGGTCTCTTGAGCCGTCCCATGTCCTGCGCGCCATGGGGGTGCCGTTCACTGCTGCGCATGGTTCAATCCGTTTCAGCTTAAGTGTTTACAATACCGAGGATGAGGTGGACCTTATCCTCGAAAAATTACCGCCGATCATTGAAAATCTCCGGGAAATGTCCCCCTTCTGGAAAGGGAACCACCCGGGAATGGTAGGCGGAAGTCAATGCAAGTGCAGCTGTTAATTATTCAATCCTCACCTATGGGAACCAGATGAAAGTTATTGCACCGTATTTTGAAATCCTTGAAGATTTGGATAAACAAAGTCTGTCGATACGAATTGAAGCCTGCGGCCGCATCTGCTACAAAAGCGAAGATAAAATAACGCCGGAGTCTGCAGAACCCTTTATCCGCAGTATAATTAAGCATGGCCATAATTCAGTCACCGAAATGGCGGTTTTAACCTTGAAGGTTCTTTATGATACGGAATCCATAGCCAACCAGTTTTTCAACCTGATGCCGAAGTTTTTGTTGGTGGATAGAATTGGTAAAAAAGAACTTCTCATATCCGGAAGCGTCAGGGCATTCAGGGAGCTGTACCAGGCAAATCCGACAGTGAAAATGGTAAAGGCGGTTGCTGAGTATCTCGGAAGCCGTCACCCACTCTTTTATGAAGACCTGCTCCCGGAAAGGGGTTTAATGAAGCAGGAAGGGGTGCATGTGGAAAAAGTTCCCCTTGAAGCCGTTGATGCTTTACCTGCAGATCTCCTTGTTAAACACCGCCATGTTGCCGTTCTTTTTGTGGTGAATCGAGCCATAACCCATGAGATTGTCAGGCACAGGCCTGTATCCTATCTGCAGGAAAGCCAGAGGTACTGCAGGTACAGCCAGGACAAGTTCGGCAATGAGATTACCTTTGTCAAGCCTATGTTTTTTAAAGATGACAGCGCAGAATACAGCTTATGGGAAAAAGCGATGCGGGATACTGAGAAAATTTACCTTAAACTTCTGGAGACCTCCTCACCACAGGCAGCCAGGACCGTTTTGCCCAACTCCTGCAAAACTGAATTGATAACCTTTGCCAATCTTCTTGAATGGCTTCATATCTTCAAATTGCGCACCTCAAAAGGTGCTGAGCCTTCCATGCGGGAGGTCATGATCCCGTTGCTTCACAAGTTTCAGGAAAAATATCCATCCATTTTTGACGGAATCCAGGCAGGCACATAGGTATTTCTACTTGCTTTTTTGTTTTATTTGTTGTTATTACATTGATGCTGCGTTTTATGCACACAGAGAATTTGAACATCTAAGTCGTTAAAATTTGGGCTATTTGTACTAATATAAATCTTTGAGAAATTAAGGAGGGAATGAAATGGCTTATAACGCGGTGGAAATGGCAGACTGGCAGATATCAGAGGCTGCTGAAAAAAACATGCCCACTCCTGAGGAGTGGACGGAGAAACTTGGACTTAAGAAGGAAGAAGTACTGCCCATGGGCAGATTGGCCAAGCTTGATTTTCTGAAGATCATCGACCGGCTTCAGGACAAACCTGATGGAAAATATATCGAGGTTACCGCTATTACCCCGACGCCCTTAGGTGAAGGGAAGAGCACCACTTCCTGCGGTTTGATGGAGGGTATGGGCAAGCGTGGCGTCAATGTGGGAGGCGCCCTGCGCCAGCCATCAGGCGGCCCGACCATGAATGTCAAGGGAACGGCGGCCGGCGGTGGTAACTCCCTGTTGATCCCCATGACCGAGTTCTCACTGGGACTTACCGGCGATATCAACGATATCATGAATGCCCATAACCTGGCCATGGTGGCCATGACCTCCCGCATGCAGCATGAGCGTAATTATAACGACGAGCAGCTGGCCAGGCTCACCGGTATGCGTCGGCTTGATATTGATCCCACCCGGGTGGAGATGGGCTGGATCATTGATTTCTGCGCCCAGGCCCTCAGGAATATTGTCATTGGCCTTGGCGGCCGCTATGACGGCTTTACCATGCAGTCGAAATTCGGTATTGCCGTGGGTTCCGAGTTGATGGCCATCCTGGCTGTGGCCACCGACCTGGCCGACCTGAAAGAACGGATCAATAACATCACCGTGGCCTTCGACAAGAGCGGCAAGCCCGTGACCTGCCGTGACCTGGAAGTGGGCAACGCCATGGCCGCCTTCATGCGTAACACCATCAATCCGACCCTGATGTGTACCGCTGAGTACAATCCCTGCCTGGTTCACGCCGGTCCCTTTGCTAACATCGCCGTAGGCCAGTCGTCGATCATCGCCGACCGGGTCGCCCTGAAACTTTTTGATTACAATATTACCGAGTCGGGCTTTGCCGCTGATATAGGTTTTGAGAAATTCTGGAACGTCAAGTGCCGTTTCTCCGGCCTCAAGCCACATGTTTCCGTTCTGACCGCTACTATCCGCGCCCTGAAGATGCACGGCGGCGGTCCCAAGGTAGTGGCCGGTAAGCCTTTGGATGACGCTTACACCAGGGAGAATGTGGAACTGGTCGAAAAGGGCTGTGAGAACATGGTCCATTTGATCAATGTGATCCGTAAGGCAGGTATCAACCCGGTGGTCTGCATCAACCGTTTCTATACCGATACCGATGAAGAGTGTAAAGTTGTCCGTAGGTTTGCCGAGGCTGCCGGTGCCCGGTGTGCCGAGTCCAAGCATTGGGAACTTGGCGGCGACGGGGCCCTGGAGTTCGCCGACGCAGTGATTGATGCCTGCAACGAAGAAAACGACTTCAAATTCCTCTATCCCCTTGAAATGAAACTGCGTGACCGTGTGGATATCATCGCCCGGGAAGTCTATGGCGCCGACGGCGTCGACTGGCAGCCCGAGGCCAATGCCAAGGCCGAGATGCTGGAAAACGATCCAAAGTACGCCGACTTTGCGACGATGATGGTCAAGAGCCACTTGAGCCTGAGCCACGATCCGACCAAGAAAGGTGTGCCCAAAGGATGGCGGCTACCCATTCGCGACGTATTGATCTATTCAGGCGCCAAATTCCTGTGCCCCTGTGCCGGTACTATCAGCCTGATGCCGGGCACCAGCTCCAATCCGGCCTTCCGCCGTATTGATGTTGACACGGATACTGGTAAGGTCACAGGGTTGTTCTAAAAGAATAACGGTTTTTCTGGCACAATTTGCCAGAAATAAATATCCGGGCGGGTCTATGAAGCATGCAGCTTCGTTTGGCCCGCCCGTTTTTTTGTTTTATTTTTTATGCATAGGGTGTAGATTAACATACTATTTTTTGTACTTTTTTAAAACCTCCTCAATACATGAGATAATTTCTGACAGTTCTTTATGGCAACCCCACAAAAAATCAGAGGCACTCCCCCCAGACCAGCTCCCGGAAGACAGGCAGGCTCCACCGGCAAGTCAAGTCTCAGCGGTACAATTAAGGACCAGTCAGGCGCCGGCAAGGTCAGAATCGGTGATCTGCTCAGAAAAGAGGGGTATATCACTGCGCACCAGCTTGATCACGCCCTGAAGGTTCAGGCGAAAAGCAAAATGCGGCTGGGCCGGATTCTTGTTGAGCTCGGTCATATTGATGAGGAGACAATCCTCAACGTTTTGAGTCGTATATATGGCTACCCTGCCATAACCATCTCCAGGGAAACACCTCAGCCAGAAGTCGTGGAAATGCTGCCTTATGAGGTCGCCAAGCAATATATGGCATTTCCTCTGCGGGTTGCGTCAAGCACCAATACCCTGAAAGTTACCATGTCAGAACCGACGGATAGCTCTGCAGTGGAAGCTTTGCAGGCAGCTGTCAAAATGAAGTTGACCGTGTGTGTTTCCACGGAACATGAAATCGTGCAAGCCTACCGGACCTATTATAAGATCAGTGATGAAGAGTATGCCCTTTACCAGGCTCCTGAGGAGGTTGAGGAGGAGGAAGAGGTCTCGGTTGAAGAGGTGGCAGACGACTTCGGTGCCCTGGCTTCAGAAGCAGCCGGCGAGCTTGAGATTGGTGCTGAAGAGGATGCTTATGATGATGTTATGGAGTCTTACTCCTATTCCGATGCCCCGATCATCAAGCTTGTAAACGGTATATTGATCAAGGCGGTCAAGGATGGGGTGTCTGACATCCATATCGAGCCGTATGAGAAAAATCTCCAGGTCCGTTATCGTCTGGACGGTTCCCTCTATAAATCCATGAACCTGCCACTTTCCATAAAGAACGCCTTGGTCTCAAGGGTAAAAATCCTGGCTAACCTGGATATCACTGAACGGCGTGTACCCCAGGACGGCCGTATAAAGATGAAGCTGGGCAGGAACAAGGCGGTTGACTTTCGTGTTTCTACGCTGCCCACCCTGTTTGGTGAAAGTATCGTTCTCCGTATTCTTGACCAGAGTAGTTTGAATGTTGACCTGACAAAGCTTGGTTTTGAACCGAAAACCTATGAAACGATGAAACGTTGTCTCTACAGACCGCAAGGCCTGTTGCTTGTCACCGGGCCTACAGGCAGTGGGAAAACAGTTACACTCTATTCTGCTCTCAATGCCTTGAATAGGGAAGATACCAAGATTTTGACAGCTGAGGATCCGGTTGAGTTCAACTTTAGGGGTATCAACCAGGTTAACGTGCACCAGGAAATCGGTATGACCTTTGCCGCCGCACTGAGAGCCTTTCTACGCCAGGATCCCGATATCATCATGGTCGGTGAGATTCGAGACATGGAAACCGCGGAAATTGCCATCAAGGCTGCTATGACCGGCCACCTTGTTTTCAGTACCCTGCACACCAATGACAGCGCGGCAACCATTGCCCGCCTTGTGGATATCGGTGTTCCACCATTCATGGTGGCCTCATCGGTTACCATGGTGCTTTCCCAGCGACTCGGCCGCAGGCTCTGCAACAACTGTAAAAAGATAGTAAAACATTACACAGAGCCGGAACTGGTTGCAGCAGGTTTTGATCCTGAGGAAATTCCCGGTCTGGAAATATATGGGCCTAATGGCTGCTCGCTTTGCAAAGGCGGGGGCTACAAAGGTAGAGTGGGTTTTTTTGAGCTCATGGAAGTCACTGATGAGGTGGCCAAGGCCATCAGTTCTGGAATAGCTGAGGACGTACTGCGCAAGACTGCCATCAATGAAGGCATGGTGCCGCTTCGAGATGCAGCACTGCAGATGGTGCGCGAAAGCGTAACCAGCGTCGATGAAGTCCTCAAGCGTACCGTTCTGACCAAGGAAAGCCTGCCTGCCTACCTGGTCAATCCCGATTTGGAGAACTATGATGATGGGGACGTCATTATACAGGAAGGTAACCTGGACAATGATTTTTTCGAGCTCATCCAGGGTGCTGTAATTGTTGTTAAGAGCGGCAAGAAAATTGCCGAAATAGTTCAGCCAGGCGCCTACTTAGGGGAAATGTCAGCCATTTCAGGAGAGCCCAGGTCGGCAACGGTCTTTTCCAAGGGGCGCTCTACTGTCAGGCGGTTCCAAGGCGACAAACTTTACGAAGTTATTGAGAATTACCCTGAGGCCACTAGGCATCTGTTCAAGACCATGGTCAGCAGGCTGGAACATTCAAACGAGATCATCATGAAACTGGCCAGCGGCAGGAAGGGCATGTAGAGACGTCTATTGAAAATTGAAGATTGAAGATTGTCGGCATTTGTTTCTGCCGATAATAAAAAAGAGGATTTCCTTCCATAAATTTTCTGTCAATCGTCAACAGTCTGCTATGTTGACACTTTTCAATTTATCAAATTTTCAGTTATTACATTTCCCCCTGCAGGAAGTTTACAATTTTTTCCGCTGCTTCCGACATCTGCCCTGCCAGCTCAGTCAGCGGTTTTCCGTTACGTTCCGCTTTCCTGATAACAACTGAGTCCGGGAAAAAGGCTATTGGTGTTTCACCGAGGCTTTCTTGCAGAAAATTCACATCATCCCCATCCTGGACAAGGTTTCCCACAAAGGAAAGTTTGGGAATACCCGAGTCAACTGCCAGTTTCTTAATTTTCAGAGCCGTTCTCACGCTTGATTTAGAGGGAATAACCACGATCAGGAGATGATCGACCCCGGCAATGGTACCGCGGCCAAGATGTTCTACCCCGGCCTCCATGTCCAGCAGGACAACCTGGGTTGGAGAGAGCAAGAGCTTTGTCAGCATTCTTTTGAGCACGGTATTTTCCGGACAGGCGCAACCCCCCTCTGCTGTCTGTATGGCTCCCAGAACCATGAGTCGTATGCCGTCCTGTTCTATCATGAATTTTTGCAGCAGGTCGTCAACCTGGGGATTAATCTGATAAAAGGGCGAACCCTGGACCTTTCCGGACCGTTCCACAAGGAGCTCGGTCATGTCGGCAATGGGTTTTATCTTGTCAATATCTTTTATGCCGAGGGTTTGAGCCATGTGCGGACTCGGGTCGGCATCAATGATAAGTACCTCTTTGCCCTGGTTTTTGAACTGGCTGGCTAGAAGAGCCATGATGGTTGTTTTGCCGACGCCCCCTTTACCGCTGATTGCTATTTTCATATGTCTTTGCCTGTTGTAAGTATGATTGGTCTTGCAAATTTCACAAATATGATTATCTTCTTCGTCACTATAATATATAGTTATGATAAGCTGTTAATGCCACAATTGAAAGAAAACAGCCATGATATTACCGGCTGCTGTTAATTTTTAAAGCATGTCTATGATGAGTATATAAAGGAGGAAGAAGAATGTACAACCACTATAACGGCAACGAACGTGCTATTGCCCAGACAACAACCGAGGCCTCAACCATTTTTCTGGCCAAGGTTTTCAACTGGATGGCAATCGGCTTGGGTCTGACCGGGTTCGCTGCCTTCCTGACCGTCAACTCCCAGGCAGCGTTACAGTTTGTATTCGGCAATAAAATGGTATTTTACGGCCTGATTTTCGGAGAACTGGGGTTGGTTTTTTATCTTTCCGCCAGGATTGAGCATATATCGGCCCAGGCTGCCACCGGTTTATTTGTTGTTTATTCTATCCTTAACGGTGTGACCTTATCGGCAATCCTGCTTCTTTATACCATGACTTCAGTTGCTGCCACCTTTTTCATTGCAGCAGGGATGTTTGGAGCCATGGCCGTCTATGGTTTTATCACCAAGAAGGATCTTTCCAGCTGGGGTTCCTTTCTCTTCATGGGACTTATCGGCATCATCATCGCCATGGTGGTTAATATCTTTCTGGCCAGTTCAATGATGTCCTGGGTAATTTCCGGGATCGGGGTAATTATTTTCACCGGACTGACCGCCTATGATGTTCAGCAGATCACCCGTATGGGGCAGCAGGGCATTATGGACGGAGGCGAAGCGGTAATACGTAAAGGTGCAATAATGGGCGCACTGAAACTTTACCTGGATTTTATTAATCTTTTCCTGATGTTGTTACGCTTTATGGGTGACAGAAGGTAGTCATCTGAATGAAATTCAGGCGGGCAGGGCTGTATCAATTACGGATGTATTCGTTCTAAGCCCTGTCAATAATCGTTCGATTTGTTGAACGATAACCAGGAATAGGGCCACCCAGTAAATTCAAATTGTTGCAATCGCTATACGTGTCCGCATCGTGCTTATTACGATGTCGTCAATTGCCGCCGTATTTAGACTCATAATTTTCCTGAAGCGTGAGAAGGTTGTTCAGATACTCCTGCCTGTACATCAGTGTGCCATTTCCTTGTATTTCAGCAATAAGCGAGTTCAGAGTATAGCGGATGTCAATACCATAGCGGTTTGCATCAACGCTGTTCGCCCTGTCAATTATGAAAGTTGAATGATACCGGATCAGTATCCTTAAGTAGGGTTCCCGACGGAAAAGATACGACTGGCCGCCGAGGGTATTAATAAAGTATCCGGCATATTCGTATAACCCTGCTAATGGGAGGTCGATGTCAAGATCGGTATCAGAGCAATCCGCCGCTATTTTTGACCACTTGTAGAAAAGGGCCATTGTTGGCTCGATATGCTCCCTTTCATGAGTCAAAACGTCTTTAATCAGCAGGATGTCCTTGGGCCCCAAAATCCGGAAAAAGTGGGCCATATTGTTCAAGATTGCAAAGAGATCATCAGTCTCCCTGACAACAACAGGGGGATTAGCGATCAACTTGTTGATGATCCCTCTAAAATGATCAAGGGTTATTCCTTTAACGGTATACTTAAGGATATAATCCCGGTTGTCAAGGTGTTCAAAGAAGAGGAGTATCTTGTCAGCTGTTTGCCGGCATTCGTTTTGCAAAGCAGGCGAGTCTTGCGCTTCATCTTGTGTCAGGTGTAATGTTGCCTCTGCGTCTTCTTCTGGCGGGGAAGTTTCAACCTGCTGGACAATCTCGTTCTCTCCAGGCTCTTTTTCCAGCAAGCTTATTTGGGGTTCTTCCACATCCTGCTTCAACTGCCATGGAAGGTTTCCGGAATGGTAACTCCAAGCCATGTAGAGTATGCCGACCAGAACGACAATAAGAAAAGAGATAAGAGGTGCCGGGGACCGTTTTCTGGCTTTGCGCAGATTTTCAGGCATAATGTTGCGGTATGGCAGTTATAGTGGGATTTATTTTAAAAAACCGAAAGCTTTTTTAGTGATACTTTATGGTATCCTGCTTTTATTCACAGGTCAATTAGAAATACATTATTGAAACATCGGGATAAGGTTGGGAAACTTAGCAATATCTGATTTTTTTCTGCTTGACTCGCCTCTCTATACACACTATTATTGCGGCTTATTTTACTGAATTGCTATTCAGTATTTGTGATTTAAAGCAGACCAGTGAAGGGAAATCTTTTCTTGTCAATCACATAATTTGGCTTGCTTTTTAGTCATTTTCTATAAACTCATAAATTTTAAGGAGGATCTGTTATGTCTGTTTCTGTTGTTGGTCATTCCAACCCTGACACCGATTCTGTAACTGCTGCGATTGCCTATGCGAACTACCTGAAAGCAACTGGTACAGATGCTATTGCCTGTATGCAGATATCTGCTGACAACCTGAATCCTGAGAGCAAAGTAGTTCTTGAGAAATTCGGCCTTGCTGCACCCCAAACAATGACTGATGCGGCTGGCAAGGACGTGGCCCTGGTTGATTTCAGCGATATAGGCCAGGCTCCGGCCAATATCGGGGATGCCAATATAGTGGCTATTGTCGATCATCATAAAATCGGCGACATTACCACCGGCAGCCCTATTTTTTTCTATGCCAAACCGGTTGGATGCACCTGTACGGTCCTTTTGGAAATGTACAAAAACAATAATGTTGAGCTGCCCAAGGATATCGCCGCCGGTATGCTCTGCGCCATCCTGAGCGACACCGTTAATTTCAAGTCACCGACCTGTACAGATGCTGACAAGGCCGCGGTGGCCGAGCTTCTGAGAATCACCGGTGTTACTGACCAGGATGCACTGTTCATGGAAATGCTGAAGGCCAAATCCTCTGTAGCTGGAGTGCCCATCAGGGATCTTGTTTTCCGTGACTACAAGGATTTTGATATGAACGGCAAGAAAGTTGGCATCGGTCAGATCGAACTTGCTACTTTGGACCAGGTAGCTGATATCCGGGATGATCTTTACAAGACCATTAAGGAAGTCAAGGCAGAAGACCGTCATACCGTGCTGTTTATGCTTACAGACGTGGTCAAGGAAGGGACCGATCTCATGGTTGTGTCCGATGACCCTGCTATCATTGAAGGTTCCTTTAACGGTAAGATTGAGGGACAGTCCATGTGGGTTGACGGCATGATGAGCCGCAAGAAACAAACCGTACCGCCTCTGCAGAAGGCATTTGGCGCCTGATTAACCTGACACTTAAATATGATAAAAGGCCATGCGCTCTGCGTATGGCCTTTCTATTTGGAAAATGAATGAGGAAGTCCAGTCAAGAGCGATCTGTCATTTACTGGCAGGGCAGGCTATTCGCTCGATATCATTGTCATAGTAGAATTCTTCGTCGCGTTCCGAAGTATGGCACCTGATACAGATGGATGTGTCAGGTTTTCTGGAAATATCTGCAGGGTCCTGCGATGCTGCATGGCTTTTACCGGGGCCGTGGCAGACTTCGCAGCCTACCTGCTGCAGTTGTACAGGTAAAGCGAGCAGTACAGTAGCGTCGTTGCTTATTTTTATGTCCTTATATTCCGCCGTAACGTGACAGGGAAGACAGTCAAGGTTGAATTGCTGCTCCTGTTCTGTCAGGCTCTGGTAAGCTGAGGCATGAGCGGTGTTTTCCCAGAAAGCGGTTTGCGGAGAATGGCATGTGGCACATCTCTTCCAGCCGGTGAAGGCCAGTTTTTCAAGCTGCAGTTCAGGCCGGGCAGGAGAAGTTGCAGATTGATCAGCCTGGCTTCTGCCCGCCTGGTTAACGTTTAGTTTTGTCGTCTCGACAATTTTCTTCACTTCAGGCTGGTCAGGCAGGTTGACTTCCAGGGCAATAAAGTGATTTTCATAGGTTGAAGGGGTCTGACCTGACTCCTTCAGGTCGTGGAGTTCATTTTCGAGAAAGATGATTTCAGAAAGCAACCTATCTTTGGAAGCCAACAGGGTTTGATAGCTTTTATGTGCAGGAAGATCCTCTTTTTTTTCACGCCGTTCGATGCGGCTCATGCGGCCGTTGATGCCATCAAGCTCATGTTTCTTTGTCGCCAGCTCTTTTGTAGCGCCTGCGCGGCCCCAGGTTCTGGACTTCTGCCAGTCAATTAACATCCAACCCAGGTATTTCCCCTGTTTTCCAGTCTGGGCAATGAGGCTTTTATTCTTCAATTGTGGCACACTATTTCCGGACCGGGGGGTAGACTGAATGATAATATGAATATCCGGAAAAGATTCAGCGATCTCCTTGTTCTGATTCATCACGTTGTTTGAAAGCAGGATAAGGAGATCGCATCTGGGAGCGAGATCAGAAACAATATCCGGTAGTACTTCCTGCCAGGGCAGGAGAACAGCATCTTCGTTTTCTCCGAACCGCATTGATCCATCATGGCCTGTCAGGCCGATAATACCAACAGAAAGACTCCCGACCCGGCGGATCAGGCTTGCGGAAAAAAGGGGGCGTAAATTCGATTTGCGTACCAGGTTGGCAGAAAGCCAGGCAAATTTAGCCCGTGCAGCCTGGTCTTGCAGAAAAGAAAGGCCTGCTGCCAGGTCATTCTTGCCGACTGCCACTGCATCATAGTTCATTATGTTATAGGAATCGATTATTCCTGCGGCAGTGATCTTTGCCTGCTGCAGGAGGCCTGGCGCCAATCGGTCCTGCTTGAAAAGCAGGTTGCCGCCGTCAAGGGTCAGGTCCGGAAGTTCATGGAGCCCCTGTATTTTTTTCAGCTGGTATGCTTTTTTGGACAGACCGCCCAGTTGGCGTCTTGTTCAGCCACAGGGCTCTGTTTCCCCCATAACATCATTGGAGTAGAAGAGCAGCAGGTTCTGTTCACCGGCAACCGTTATGCCTCCTGCATTGATTCCTGCTGGTATGAGGATCAGGATAAGAAGGAGCATAAATAAACGTTTCATCAGCGGCTATCCTTATTAATGGATTGTAGTTGAGATTTATTTTTACGGGCTTTAAGGATCCGGTGCCATTTTGTCAGTCTGTCTTTCACAAGCGCTTCATAGCCCCGATTGGTAGGATGATAATATTTTCTGCCGCAAAGTTCGTCAGGCAGATGTTCCTGGTCAACCAATCCTTCCGTATCGTCATGGGCATAGCGGTATCCTTTGCCGTAGTCCAGCTCACGCATAAGCCGTGTCGGAGCATTGCGTATATGAAGCGGCACAGGCAGAGAACCTGTTTTTTCAATATCCCGCCTCACTTCATTGTAAGCCTTGTAGAGTGCATTGCTTTTCGGTGCTGTGGCCAGATAAACAGCAGCCTCGACAAGGGCGAGTTCCCCTTCGGGGGAACCCATCATATGATAGGCATTACGGCAGTTGACTGCAATGGAAATTGCCTGAGGGTCGGCTATGCCAACATCTTCTGAGGCAAATCGTATGAGGCGCCGGGCAATATAGAGAGGGTCTTCACCGGCAGCCAACATACGGGACAACCAGTAGAGAGCGCCATCCGGGTCACTGTCACGCAGACTTTTATGCAGTGCGGAAATCTGGTTGTAGTGTTCTTCGCCTGCGGCATCATAGCGCAGACGCCTGCGCTGGCTGGCCTCTTCGGCAGCATGGACGGTAATGACTGGTAATCCGTCTTTGTCTTCACCTGCCGGTTCGGCAAGATCAGCAGCAACCTCCAGGATGTTCAAGGCAATCCTGGCATCTCCGTCAGCCAGGGAACAGATATGCTCCATGGCTTTTGCGTCAATCAGGAGTTTACGGCTGCCCAGGCCATTTATATTATCAGCTAAAGCACGCTCCAGGATAATTTTCAGATTTTCAGGAGACAGTGATTTAAGCACCAGCACTCGGCAGCGCGAAAGCAAAGGCGCAATGACCTGGAAAGAGGGGTTTTCCGTAGTGGCACCGATCAGGGTCAAAAGGCCGCTTTCAACATGGGGCAGGAAGGCATCCTGTTGGGCTTTGTTGAAACGGTGTATCTCATCGACAAACAAAATGGTATGAACTTGCTCGGTGTCCTTACGTTCATTGGCTCTGGCAACTATTTCCCTTACTTCTTTAACCCCTGCCAGGACAGCTGAAAAAAAGACAAAATCTGCTGCCATGTTCTGGGCCAGGATCCTTGCCAGAGTTGTTTTGCCGCTGCCGGGCGGCCCCCATAACAGGAGGGAGGGTATTTTTTTCTGCCGGATAAGCTTGTCAAGGATTCGTCCTTCTCCCAACAAATCTTCCTGGCCGATAAAATCCTCTATACGGATTGGCCGCATACGTTCAGCAAGGGGAATATGGGTAGATACCTGAGAATTCATGAATATGATCAGCGAGCGTTTTCTTCCGCGGCTCTATGTTTGGGCTTATCTGCAGCGGGAGGCTTTATTTCTCCTGTTTTAAGGAGTTTTTTATCTGCTACACTAAACTAATAATGCAGTTCAATGTGAGGTGCAAAAGTCTTTCAGATTTAGCAACTGTATAAAATCTCCTGCCATTTTTTTTCCAGGCGTTTTGCTGAAACCCGAAAGCGTGTTTTCATTTCCTGGGCAAAAAGGGAAATTTTATACTCCTGAAGCATTATGTGGTACTCCTGCAGCAAATCCAGGCACGCCGGTGACGGATCCCTGGGCTTTAATTTTTTCAGTTTATCCGCATGCGGAGCCAGTTGCTCGGATTTCATTTTATCTTTATCAGGTGAAACATAGGCCCTTTCTACACGTATCTGCAGCGCTTTACAATAGCGTATGGCCGAGGATAACTGTTGCTCATTGAATTGTCTTAAGAAATCGATAGGGACTATGTCAGCCAATTCATTACGAAACAGGTCCATGCTGATGGTTGAGCGGGATTTGGTAAGGGCCATGGCTTTTATCCTGCTTATCCGGTCAAGGGTTTCCCTGCGTTCTCTGAGTAATTGCAGGACCAGGTTTGTAAGCTGTTCGGCCCTGTTGAAAAGCCCCTCTCTTTTCAGGGTATCAACCAGGTGGAAGAATTCATCCTTTTTGGGCCATGCCCTGTTTTGACCGGCAAATATTGCTTCCAGAACAAAATGATACAGGTCTTCATTAAGCTTCTGCCTGGAGTCAAAACCTTCATAAAGGGCCCAGAGGGAAGAGGGTAGGACACACTCCTTTTTCAGGAGCTTGAATTGTTTTGGGAACTGCAGACTGTACAGGGCGAGTATGCCCCCACGGCTCACACGTCTGCTTTCCGCAGGATCAGAATAGAGCCTGATGGAAACAGAACCCTGTTTTTCATGATGTAGAGAGGGGTAGACAAAACCCAGGAGTTTGTTCCTGGCATTTTGCAGGGGAATTTTATCCGGCAGATTATCAAAATCCCATGTGGTAATATCGGTCCGTTCCCATTGTTGGCGGAGTTTTTCCAATGACTCACTTTCCTGTTCAGGCACCTTGTCAACATTCAGATCTGAAAAGCTGCGGCTTGTCATAAGTGTTTTGTCCGAACTGTCCCGCAACAGGAAGCGCATCTGCAAGTGATGCGGCAGCTGCTCCATGGGCCATTGGTTTCTCAAGATCTTGATCCTGAAATGTTTGAAGATCAATTCTTCCAGGCGTTTATAGAGTGAACCATGGTAAATTTTTATTTCCTTTGTAAGTTTTTCAGCAGTCTGTTGGATTGGAATGAGTTTCTTGCGCACACTTTTGGGAAGTCCTTTGAGCAGGAAGGTCACTTTTTCAGGCAGCAGACCTGGGACAAGCCATTCAAAAACTTCGGGAGAAACATGACCAAGTAAATCCAGAGGAAGATTAACCGTTACGCCATCCTCATCTTCTCCGGGGTCGAAGCTGTAGGTCAGTTTAAGCGCGATGCCGTCAGCAAGGGATATTTGTTCCGGGAAATCTGAAAGCTGATGGGGTTCCGGCGCCTGGATAAGGATATCCTGTTCGCTCATAAACAGGAATTTGTCATTGGGTTGATTTTTCAGGAAACGGTTGAGGCTTGCCCGATCATGCACAGAAGGATCCAAACGGGTGTCATAAAATTTGTATAACACGTAATCGTCTGCCAGGACGCTTCGCTGTCTCAGTCTGTCTTCAATTTTTTCAAAGCGGGCGACCAGGCGGTGATTGTGTTCAAGAAAAGGATAACGTCCCACTAATTCGCCCTGGAGCAGGGCTGAGTGAATAAAGATATCGCGCGCCTCCTGGAGTGCGGTTTCACTGATCCTGGCATAATTCTTTTTTCTGGAAGCGACAATCACCAGTCCGAAGAGGGTAACCTTTTCATCGGCAATAACCTGGCCGTTTTTTTTCTCCCACCTGGGATTGGAATAGGTTGAACGGCACAGGGAGCCGGCAAGCGGCTCAATCCAGTCAACCTTGATATTTGCAGCAGTTCTGGCATACAGTCTGGCAGTTTCAACAAGCTCGGCAGCCATAACCCACTGGCCGCCCTTGTTAAAAAGTACGGAACCCGGAAACAGCATCATTTCTTTACCCTGGGCGCCCTGGTAAATGCTTTTCCCCTTACGAAAGCCGATATTGCGTAAAAAGCCACTGAGGATGGCATAATGGATGTTGTCATAGGATGCAGGCGTTCTGTTCACTGTGAAGCCTTTTTCCTCACGCAGTATTGAAGAGACCTGTTCATATATATCCTGCCATTCCCGGAGACGCTGGTAAGAGAGAAAATGGGACCGACAGAATTTTCGCATCTGTGAACGGCTTTTTTTCTTGTCTTTTTCTTTGCCCCTGAAAGGCACATTGTTAAATTCTTCCCAGATTTTGAGATAAGAGAGGAAGTCGGATGGATGCACCTTGAACTTGGCATGGGCCTGATCAGCCTCTGCTTCAGCCTCAGCGGGCCGTATACGCGGGTCCTGGATAGCCAGGGCGCTGGCAATTATTACAATTTCCTGGAGGCAATTGTGTTCCCTGGCTTCTATAATCATCCTGGAAATGCACGGATCGAGCGGGAGCATGGCCATTATCTTGCCATTGGCAGAAAGTCGCGGTTCCTCACCGGATGTATCAATAGCTCCAAGCTCATGGAGCAGAGCATAGCCATCCCGGACTGCCCTGGTTGCCGGCGGATCGATGAAAGGGAAGGAGGCCGGATCACCGAGTTTTAAGTCTATCATGCGCAGGATAACTTCTGCCAGGTTGGAACGCTTTATTTCCGGCAGTGTGAATTCAGGCCTGCCGAGAAAGTCTTCCTGGCTGTAAAGCCGGATACAGGTTCCCGGGCCAATACGACCGCATCTGCCCTTGCGCTGGTCGCAGCTTGCCTTCGAAACAGCAGTTACCGGCATACTCGTTGTGCGGGCTCTTATATTGTAGGTAGAGACCCTGGCAAGTCCCGTATCAATGACATAGCGAATGCCCGGAACGGTAACCGATGTTTCGGCAATATTGGTGGCAACTACTATTTTCTGGTCCTTTAAGCGCCTGAAGACCCTGCTTTGATCAGCTGCACGCAGCCGGCCGAACAATGGAAGGATACGAATTTTGGGCTTCTGCGGCCCTTTCTTCTTCTGCAGGGCAAGAGGATTGAGTTCCTGGTTAAGCAACTCAACGGTCTCGTTAATATCCCTTTCTGTCGGCATGAAAATGAGGATATCCCCACTTTCTCTCTTGCGGCGAAGATCCATAACCTCCTGAACAGCAAGATCAATATATGAGTTGTTTTCCCTGTTGTCTTTATCCTTATCAGCAGGGAGGTAGCGTACTTCAACCGGATAGGTACGTCCTGAAACTTCAATGATGGGAGCCTTATTGAAATGTGCAGCAAATTTTTCCGTATCAATTGTAGCAGAGGTAATGATGATTTTGAGGTTTTTTCTTTTATTCAGAAGTTGTTTTGTATAACCGAGAAGGAAGTCAATGTTGAGGTTGCGCTCGTGCGCCTCATCAATGATAAGGGTATCATAAGCATTCAGGCCGGGGTCCGATCGGGTTTCAGCCAGCAGTATGCCGTCGGTCATGAACTTGATTTTTGTATTTTTTGTGGTTTTATCCTGGAAGCGTATCTTGTGGCCGACCAGGGAGCCGTATTTTCTCCCAAGTTCCTGGGCCACCCTTTCGGCTACGGTTATGGCAGCAATACGGCGAGGCTGGGTACAGCCGATCATTTTTTTTTGCCCACGTCCTGTTTCAAGGCACATTTTGGGAAGCTGCGTGGTTTTTCCTGAACCCGTATCACCCGAAATGATCACGACAGCGTGCTTTGCAATGGTTTCTATGATTTCATTCCTGTGGGCAACGATAGGGAGTTCTTCAGGGTAGTTTATTTTGCTGGTTTTGTTCATGGATTACGTTTAAAAAGTACGGGTTGTTTATCAGCTAATTTGTGCTATGCTCTTTACCATATTATTAAGGACAATACACGATCGTAACTGTTGTTCTTTGTGAATTTATCAAGAGGAAACTTTCTTGCCTGTGCTTACCATAACGAATTAATAGTGCAAAGGGGGTACTATGAACATCAGAAAAGCAGTTATCCCGGTGGCAGGCCTTGGAACACGGTTTTTGCCCGCCACCAAGGCCATTCCCAAAGAAATGCTGACTATTGTAGACCGTCCAACCATCCAATATATTGTTGAAGAGGTTGTAGCCTCTGGAATTGAGCAGGTAATCCTGGTGACCAGCGAGGGTAAAGCGGCCATTGAGAATCATTTTGATTATGATTTTGTACTTGATAACATTCTGCAAAAGAAAAACAAGGAGAGACTGGCTGAGGAGTTAAACCATATTTCCAATCTTATTGATATTGTTTCAGTGCGCCAGAAAAAGCCCCTTGGCCTGGGGCATGCCATATGGTCTACACGCAACGTTGTCGGCGATGAGCCTTTTGCGGTACTCCTCGGTGATGACCTGGTCTTAAGTGATGAACCATGCTGCCACCAGATGATTTCATTATTCGATGAAGTACATGAATCCATTGTAGCCATCCAGCGGGTGCCCAAGGACCAGACCAGTAATTACGGAATTATAGAAGGGCAGCCATACAAAAAAAGAACTTACAAGATCGACAGGATGGTCGAGAAACCTGCTCCGGGTGCCACCGATTCTGACATGGCCATTATAGGCCGTTATATTCTGCGGCCGGAAATTTTTTCCCTGCTTGAAAAGACCGAGCCCGGTCATGGGGGAGAGATTCAGCTTACCGATGCATTGTTGGAACTCTCCAGGCAAAGAGGCATGTATGCCTACGAGTTTGAAGGCACACGCTTTGATGCAGGCGATAAACTCGGGTATCTTAAGGCGATCATAGCTTTTGGATTGCGACATTCTGAACTGGGTGAAGCATTCAGAAAACATATCAAACAGGTAGCAGAAAATTTTTAGCCCGGTTATTGCGCCGGCAATTGCCATAAGCAATAGCAACATCTCCCTTTGCATGACAGATGATCCCGTAAAAAACTATTTTGCAGTGGCTGTTTCAGCACCTGTCAACAGGCCCCTGACATACCTGGCCCCGGATAAGTGCAATCAGCCGTTGATGCCTGGTATGCGTGTCCTGGTGCCACTCAGCGGCCGCAAGATAACGGGCTACATTCTGGACAGGGTTGACTCCGCACCCCATGGGCAGCAAATAAAGAAAATATATGAAGTGCTTGACAGAGAGCCTCTTTTCCCTGCAGAACAGGTAAGTTTTTATAAGTGGATCGCCAAGTACTACCATTATCCCATCGGGGAGGTAATAAAGACCGCGCTTCCGGCAGGACTCACAAAAAAAAGCGGCAGAAGGATCATGATCACAGAGGCCGGAAGAAAACACCTTTCGACACTTTCAGAAGCAGCAATTACCGGCACTCCATGGTTTTCAAGTCTGCTCCACAAAGGGGAGGTCAGCCCGCATGTTGCCGGCAACCTCTGGCGCTCAAAAGAACGCAGGCTTCTAGAGTTATGGGCGGAAGAAGGCTGGGTCACTATCAGCAGCGAGCTTGTCGGAGGAACAGCAAAAATCAAGACTGAAACATGCTGCGCTCTTGCTGAAAAAATTCACACCTCTGAAAGCCTGAAAATCTCAGAGCAAAGGACCATAGATGTTTTACAAAAGATCGCATTAGCAACAAATCGCAGGTTTGTGCCCCGCAGAGAAATCACCCGTGCTTATCCCGGTGCCGGGAAAGGTCTGAAATCCCTGGCACAGAAAAATATTATCGTCTTTGAGGAGCAGCAGGTTTATCGGGATCCGTTTGGGGAGTGCTTTCTGGAAAGTGATATTCCCGAAGCTTTGACTGGCGAACAGAAAAAGGCGCTGGACTCTATTCTGCCAGCCTTTAAAAAAGACAGGTTTGCCCCTTTTCTGCTGCATGGTGTTACCGGCAGCGGTAAGACAGAGGTCTATCTGCAGGTTGCTGCATTTGCATTGGAGCAGGGTAAATCTGTCCTTGTGCTGGTGCCGGAAATTGCCCTAGCTACACAGTTGGAGGCCCATTTCCTGGCACGGTTCGGCTTCCGGGTTGCCTTGCTGCATAGCGGGCTCAGTTCGGGGCAGCGTTTTGACCAGTGGTGCAGGGTTGCTCAAGGAAAGGCTGATGTTGTCATAGGGGCCCGTTCAGCTGTTTTTGCTCCTTTGAAAGATCCCGGCCTTATAATTGTGGATGAGGAACATGACAGTTCTTACAAGCAGGATGAAGGCTTTCGATACCATGCCAGGGATTTGGCCGTACTGAGGGCAAGCCAGTCGGCGGGGGTAGTGATATTAGGCTCGGCCACGCCTTCCGTCACGAGTTATTACCATGCCACGAAGGGAAAATATAACCTTCTTGAACTGAATAAGCGCATAGAAGAAAGACCTCTGCCAGAAGTGGAAGTGGTCAATATGCAGTCAGTCAAAACCGTATCCGGAAGACCCCCAGTGTTCTCGCCGGTTCTTATAAGGAATCTCCGGGAGAACCTGGAACGTGGTGAGCAGAGTCTGATCTTTCTGAATCGGCGCGGTTATGCAAACTTCATGATCTGCAGGGACTGCGGCCAACCAGTGCAGTGCAGACACTGCCAGGTGTCTTTAACCCTGCACAAGTCAGACAATAAGCTACTCTGTCATTACTGCGGTTTTACGGTCAGCAGCAGAACTGTGTGTGCCAACTGCCAGTCCGCTTTCCTGACAGCCATCGGCGTTGGGACCGAGCGGCTTGAAAATGAATTGTCGGAACTCCTGCCGGGCGCAAGGATTGCCCGTCTTGACCGGGATACATGCCGGAAACGAGATGATTACATAAGGATTCTACGGGCAGTGCACAAAAACGATATTGATATTCTTTTGGGTACCCAGATGATTACTAAGGGGCATCACTTTCCAAATGTGACCCTGGTTGGGATAGTATTGGCTGATACTGGCCTTGGTTTGCCTGATTTCAGGGCTGGTGAAAGAACCTTTCAGTTGATTGCCCAGGTAACCGGGCGTGCCGGCAGAGGGGAAAAACCTGGGCGGGTTGTCATACAGACCTTTCAGCCTGAACATTACGCCATAGAAATGGCAAGAAATCATGATTATGCAGGTATGTATGCCAGGGAAATAGAGCTGCGCAAAGCTCTCGGATACCCTCCTTTCTCCAGGATAGTCAATGTAAAAATCGAGGCAACAGAAGACAAATATGTTCAGGAAGCAGCTGCCGGGCTGGCAAATCTGGCGCGAAAGTTCCAGAAGAGATCAGAACCGGAGGTTTTGGGGCCCGCTCCGGCTCCTTTAACACGTTTACGGGACAGGTACAGGTGGCAACTCTTAATTAAGGGCAAACAGCTTGAAGTACTGCATGCGTTCCTGCACAGGCTTGAAGGGGAGATTGCCTCGCTGGGCAAAGCCGGCCGGGCCAAGATCTCAATTGATGTTGATCCTGAATATATGATGTAAAATGGCTATCAGTGGTCAGCAGTTGTTTTGAAAAGTCAAGATGCCCACCGGCAACCTTAACTATCCATGGAGTTGCAAATAGTCAACATGCTGGCAAGCAACTATCACATTTATTGCCTAATTTTAAGAGTATGGTTAAGTTAATTTTCGATGCAATAAAGGGTATGGGGTAAAAGCAAAAAAATACTCATATTGTTCACTGAAATTGCCCTGGACAGGGCTTAACCAATGGCAAGAATGTTTCAGTACAACTTCTGGCCCGCAAGATAATTTAGTCGTTGAAACAACTCTTTATGAAGAGTTCCTAAGCGCATGACGAAACCAGTTAAAAAAACAATAGCAGGATCCTCAGGCTATAAAGCACTAATTGTCATTGGCTGTGGAATTGCACTCTCCCTGGCCATCCTCACTTTCTCCAACCGCGTTACAACACCTAACAAAAACAATCCATATTTCAGTTATGGGGCTAGAGACAACAGTAATGGCTTTATCCATGTTGTTGACAATCAAAGAGTTGAGGTGCCGCTTGTCTTTGACATCGGCCAGGGGATATCAGAAGTCAGCTTGGAATTTTTTGGTGAACACACCCAGGTTTCCGGTATTGCTATGACTGACACTACCGCTGAAGTGATTAACGGCAAAGTGGCCTCAAAGGTGGTAATTCAATTAGACTCAAAACCCACCCTGAAAGCAGGCACTCATTTTCTGATTATTGTGGCCAGGGATACGGCAACAGGCAAGGTTGTCCGTAAAGGGGAAATTCGGTTTACCTATAACATGCATGAAGTGATTTCCAAATGCTCCTGCTGAACCGGTAGTGAAAATCATTTAAGATAATATCCAAGATAGTTTAACGGCAGAAACATTTAAATTACTACATACAATGGCAAGGATGTTTGATTATCGATGCATCAATATTTCGAAATACAGGCGAAAAGCTGCAAGATAAAAAAACTGTAATTTTGCAGTTTAACACCTCTATATGGCCTAAAACTGCAAAAACGACGTCTATTAAGTGTTAAGCGGGCCAAGTACTTAGAATTGTTAAAGAAAAATGAGAATAGCTAGGGTTCTGCCAGCTTGAAAAAAATGATAAAATAATTACTACGCCGCCCCCTCATCATCAAATAATTTTTACTTTCATTTATATTTTCAATATCGCTTCAATAGACTGTTACTTATTAGCAATTTAATATGACGTCGCATAACCAATCACTGAACTTGACGGGAAGAAATAGGCGTGGCTGACGGAAACGCTTCCGGACCGCCAAGTTAGCTCAAGCGTTAGCTGTCAAAAAACCATCCAGCAGCAAAAACAACTGTTGACATATGTAACCTTATGGGTTACAATCAAGCCATGATTAAATCATTCAAGCACAAAGGCCTCGAAGACTTTTTCTATACCGGCAAGAAAAAGGGCATTAAACCTCAACATGCCGACAGATTAGAAAGAATTCTTGACCGGCTCAATGCTGCGAATGAAATCAAAGATATGAATTATCCAGGTTCGAATCTCCACAAATTGAAAGGGAATAAAAAAGATCAATATGCCGTAAAAATAACTGGCAACTGGAGAGTATTTTTTAAATTTATTGATGGAGACGCATACGTTGTTGATTATGACGACTACCATTAAATGAGGTGCTATCATGAAGAAAATGAAACGTCAGCCAACTCACCCGGGAAAAATAATTAAGGAAGATTACCTGGAGACCCTGTCCCTAACAGTTACTGATATGGCTAATACACTTGGTGTTTCAAGAAAAACCTTATCAAAAATTATTAACGAAAGAGGTGCCATAACACCTGACATGGCTCTTCGCCTGGCAAGAGCATTTGACACCTCACCTGATCTATGGCTGAACCTGCAGAAAAATTATGATTTGTGGCAAGCAGAACATGGCTCCAAAGAATGGCGGCAAGTAAAACCACTTTCCCCACAATTGCTGCACTCAAATATATAAAGCCAGCTAACAAATCGCTACCTTGACGGGAAGAAACAGGCATGGCTGACGAATACGCTTCCGGCCCGCCAAGTTAATTCAATCGTTGTGCCTCATCACCCAAATATAACGCTTGACGTTATGCGTTATAGCAATTAATATATAGCTCATGATCCAGTCATTCAAGTGCAATGAGACCGAAAAAATATTCAACCGGATTTTTTCAAAAAAATTCCCCAATGATATCCAACGTGTTGCTTTGCGAAAACTCCGCATGCTAAACCGTGCCTCAATTCTGAATGATCTGAAGGTTCCCCCTTCCAACCGACTAGAGCCCCTCAAGGGAAAGAGGAAGGGCCAGTACAGCATCCGAATTAACGAGCAATGGAGAGTTTGTTTCAGATGGGCAAAAGGCGACGCATCTGATGTGGAAATCGTCGACTACCATTAGGAGGTCTGAATATGAAAAAAATGAATCCCGTACATCCCGGTGAGATCCTGCTTGAGGAATTTCTCAATCCCATGAATTTAAGCCAGAACAAGATTGCCACTGATATCGGTGTGCCGCCCCGCCGTATAAATGAAATTGTACACGGCAAAAGAAGGATTACGGCTGATACAGCACTTCGCCTGGCCCATTACTTTAAGATGTCACCGCAGTTCTGGTTGGGCTTGCAGATGGACTATGACCTTGATGTAGAAGAGGACAGACTTGCCAACCGTTTATCAGACGAAGTTAAAACATACAAAGCGGCATAACTTATCACTGAACTTGACGGGAAGAAACAGGCGTTGCTGACGGAAACGCTTTGGGCCCGCCAAGTTAGCTCAAGCGTTGGCCATTGAGAAGAAGGAATAAAAACGCATGGAACCGGAAATCATAATCAGGAGCGAGGCGGATTCCGATGTTGATGCTATAACCGATGTGACGATTGCAGCGTTCAAGACCTTGGAGATCAGCAATCACACGGAGCAATTCATCATCGAGGCGCTACGTGCCGCCAAGGCCCTCACGATATCTCTCGTTGCAGAATTGGATGCCAGGGTGATAGGGCATATTGCTTTTTCTCCCGTGACCATTTCCGATGGCACCTCTAGCTGGTATGGACTTGGACCAGTTTCGGTGCTGCCGGAGTATCAGCGACAGGGGATCGGCAAGGCCCTGATACGGGAAGGTCTGTCACGACTGAGAGATATGAATGCTCAAGGATGTTGTCTCGTGGGACATCCGGAATACTATAGAAAATTCGGGTTCACTAACACCCCGGAGCTTGTGCTTGAGAATGTTCCACCGGAGGTGTTTTTCGCTCTGTCTTTCGACGGGCACACTCCGCAGGGCACCGTCACTTTCCACGATGGTTTCAAAGCCGATGGCCAACAAGGCGCTGCAGCGGACGGCTAACCACCGCCGCTGGGCTTAGAAGTCATCAATTTTTACTTTTGAAGAATTAAAACATCTGCAACTTATCTTCACTTTCGCTACTCACACACACACTAAACAATATGTACAGTATTTTTACAAATTCCCGAGTTGCGATAACTGCTATGAATCTGGACTAGCAGAGTCATTTGAAAAGTTAACATTGATAGTTGCAATGGTAACTTGTAGACATCCATCATGTAGCCAACATTGTGGATTTAAATATCCGTCTTAATCCACCAGCTTAGCTGGTGGATCCCAGCTATGCTATGCGGGTAAGTTGTTGATAAATAAAGTGAAGTCCAAATATTAAAGTAATATATTGTTTTAAATCTTTAT